>AFXB01000002.1 GCA_000238815.2 SAR116 cluster alpha proteobacterium HIMB100
ATCCGTCTCTCCTAATTGGTGTAGTCGTGTTTTGCTTAAGCCATCTTCGCCCGGACTTCATCAGCCACGGCCTGAGGCACTTGTTCATAATGGTCAAACTGCATTGAGTACTGGGCACGGCCCTGGCTCATTGAACGCAATGTGTTGATGTAGCCGAACATATTGGCAAGCGGGACCATTGCGTCAATTGCACGCGCGTTACCACGCTGATCCATACCGCCAACCTGTCCGCGGCGTGAATTCAAATCGCCAATGATATCACCCACATATTCTTCAGGTGTCAGCACCTCAACCTTCATCACAGGCTCAAGCAAGCGTGGAGCGGCTTTTTCAACTGCCTCCCGGAAAGCTGCCCGTGCTGCGATTTCAAAGGCCAGGACAGATGAATCAACATCATGGCTCGCTCCGTCAATCAGCTCGACTTCAAAATCGATGACAGGGAAGCCAGCAATAACGCCGGTATCTTTGGCCTGCATGATACCTTTTTCAACGCCAGGGATAAATTCCTTTGGCACAGAGCCGCCAACAATAGAGTTGGTAAAGCCATAACCGCCTTCAGCCAGTGGTGAGAAGACCAGCTTCACGCGGGCAAACTGGCCAGAACCACCAGACTGCTTTTTGTGTGTGTAGTCGACTTCAACCTGTTTTGTGATGGTTTCGCGATACGCCACCTGAGGAGCGCCAATGTTTGCCTCCACCTTGAACTCACGCTTCAGACGGTCAACCAGGATATCCAGGTGAAGCTCGCCCATACCACGCATGATGGTCTGGCCTGATTCAACATCTGAAGACACCTGGAATGACGGGTCTTCAGCAGCAAGACGCTGCAGACCTGTGCTCATCTTTTCCTGATCATTCTTTGATTTTGGCTCAACTGCGATTTCGATCACCGGATCAGGGAATGTCATAGTTTCCATAACAACCTGCTGTACAGGATCACATAATGTGTCACCAGTGGTCGTCTTTTTCATCCCTGCAAGAGCGACAATGTCACCTGCATAGGCCTCATCGATCTCCTCACGGTTATTCGAATGCATCATCATCATCCGGCCAACACGCTCGCGGTCACCCTTGGTTGAATTCATCAGGCTGTCCCCTTTTTTCAGGGTGCCTGAATAAATCCGCACGAAAGTCAGTGACCCAACAAACGGATCGTTCATAATCTTAAAAGCAAGACCAGTGAATGGCTGAGCATCATCAGCGCTGCGTTCAATATCACGGGTCTCTGTTTCGTCACCTGGTTTAAAGCCCATATATGACGGCACATCAAGAGGACCTGGCAGGTAGTCAATAACAGCGTTCAGCATTGGCTGAACCCCTTTGTTCTTGAACGCAGACCCACACAACACAGGAACAAATGACATGTTCAGTGTGCCTTTGCGAATCAGACGCTGCAGTGTCTCAACATCTGGCTCCTCACCTTCCAGGAACGCTTCCATTGCGTCGTCATCCTGTTCGACAGCCAGTTCGATCAGCTCAGCGCGCATTTCCTCAGCTTTGTCTTTCAGCTCAGGGCGGATTTCACGCAAGTCCCAGCTCGCGCCCAAATCTTCAGAATTCCACACCCATTCCTGCATGGTCACCAGATTAACAAGACCAGCAAATTCGCTTTCCGCACCAATAGGCATATGAATGGGCAGCGGTGTTGCACCGGTACGGTCCTTGATCATATGCACACAATTAAAGAAATCAGCGCCGATTTTATCCATTTTGTTGACGAACACAACGCGCGGAACTGAATAACGGTCAGCCTGACGCCATACTGTCTCTGTCTGTGGCTCAACGCCAGCATTTGCATCCAGAACGCAAACTGCGCCATCAAGAACGGCAAGTGAACGCTCAACCTCAATCGTGAAGTCAACGTGGCCTGGTGTGTCAATGATATTGAAACGGAATTTCGCTTCCTCAGGATCCGCACCATATTCGCCTGAAGGTGTCTCACCATCTTCTGTTCTGAACCAGAAACAAGTTGTTGCAGCAGACGTGATCGTAATACCGCGCTCCTGCTCCTGCTCCATCCAGTCCATGGTGGCCGCACCATCATGCACTTCGCCAATCTTGTGCGAGCGACCTGTGTAATACAGAACGCGCTCTGTTGTTGTGGTCTTACCGGCGTCGATGTGCGCCATAATGCCAAAATTGCGATAACGTTCCAGAGGATACTGACGAGACATGGGCTTAACTCCGCCTTTAGGTGCCTAAATTACCAACGATAATGTGAGAACGCACGGTTGGCTTCAGCCATCTTATGCGTGTCTTCGCGTTTCTTAACTGCGTTACCGCGGTTGTTCGCTGCGTCCATCAGCTCACCAGACAGACGACCTACCATCGTGGTTTCGCCGCGTTTGCGTGAGCTGTCTATCAGCCAGCGGATTGCCAAAGCCTGAGCCCGGTCAGAACGCACCTCAACCGGCACCTGATAAGTCGCCCCACCAACACGACGAGAGCGCACCTCAAGATGAGGGCGCACATTTTCCAGCGCATCGTGGAACACTTTTGTCGGCTCAACGCCAACTTTTGATTCGATCTGATCAAACGCGCCGTAAACAATTTTTTCGGCAACTGACCGCTTACCATCAAACATCAGGCAAGACATGAACTTGGAAACCACCACATCCTTATATTTTGGATCAGGAAGAACAGGGCGTTTCTCTGCTTTGCGACGACGTGACATGACTGCTCCTTACTTCGGCCGTTTGGCGCCATATTTGGACCGGCGCTGACGACGGTCAGCAACACCTTGTGTATCCAGTGTGCCGCGAATGATATGGTAACGAACACCAGGCAAATCCTTTACCCGGCCACCGCGGATAAGCACAACAGAGTGTTCCTGCAAATTATGCCCTTCGCCAGGAATGTAACTGGTCACTTCAAACCCGTTGGTTAAGCGAACACGCGCAACTTTCCGCAAAGCTGAGTTCGGCTTCTTCGGTGTTGTTGTATAAACACGAGTGCACACACCACGCTTTTGCGGGCATGCTTCCATGGCTGGCACTTTGTTCCGTGATGTCGGACGTGTGCGCCCGTGACGGATCAACTGGTTAATTGTTGGCATAACTGGCCCTTTTGCTGCCTATCCCAAAAATAATAAAATAAAACAGCCGGTCCGGCGTCGCCGGCTTGACTGTCTCTCCCTCCCCTTCCGGGGAGATGTCTTCTGCCTTGTATATTTAACTCAGCGTCTAGGTTACCGGTTGTTTTGGACGTTTGATCCAGCCTGTACCCTACTACCTGTGCCAACAAGGTGAGCGGACTATAAGGGCGAAAGGGCGCCAGGGTCAAGTTTTATTTTGACCCTGACGCCCCAATTTCTCAGCCCTTTGCGCGTATTTGCATCAATGGCTGGGCGCAATCTGTATTCTGCGGCTATTCAGCCGATAATTCAGTCACCTCTGCATCTTCAAAACCCACCTCAGCAACAGGCGTTGCCTGTGATTCGGCTTCGGCGCGCTTTAAAGCAATTGTTTTATCTCTGTCAGACGCAATCGACCGCAGACGATTCATCACAGAACCTGTTCCGGCAGGAATCAGGCGACCTACGATAACGTTCTCTTTCAAACCTTCAAGCCTGTCTTCACGGCCGGACACTGAAGCCTCAGTCAATACGCGTGTTGTTTCCTGGAAGGACGCAGCAGAGACAAATGAACGGGTCTGCAAGGACGCCTTCGTGATTCCGAGCAGAACAGGACGGGCCTTTGCCGGGGACAAACCTTCAGCCTCAGCTGTTTCATTTGCTTTTGCGAATTCTTCCCGCTCAACCTGCTCACCAACCAGCAAGGTGGTATCACCACCATCTTCTACCTCAACCTTCTGCAGCATCTGGCGGACAATGGTTTCGATATGCTTATCGTTGATTTTCACGCCTTGCAGGCGATACACGTCCTGAATTTCTTTGACCAGATATTCAGCCAGAGCCTCTACGCCCAGGATATTGAGAATATCATGTGGCACAGGTGAACCATCCAGCAACAGATCCCCTTTCCGCACTGTATCGCCTTCATTCACTGCCAGTGAACGGCCTTTCGGCAACAGATATTCCACTGGCTCAGCAGTTTGATCTGTCGGGACGACACGGATCCGGCGCTTTGCTTTATAATCTGTGCCAAACTCTACCCGACCATCAGTCTCGCTGATCACCGCATAATCCTTTGGCCGCCGCGCTTCAAACAATTCAGCAACCCGTGGCAGACCCCCTGTAATATCGCGGGTCTTTGATGATTCGCGCGGAATACGTGCCACCACATCCCCAGCTTTTACCTCAGACCCATTTTCTACAGACAAAATCGCACCAACAGGCAGGAAGTACCGGGCTTCATTACCATTTGACAAGGTCAGCACCTCACCATCAGCATCACGCATCGTGATCCGCGGACGCAGATTTGCAGATTTGCCAGACTGCTTGCTCTCGATCACCTCGCGGCTGATGATACCGGTTGCCTCGTCCGCTACCTCGCGCACAGACACACCGTCGATCAGGTCGACATAATTTGCCACACCTTCAAGTTCGGTAATGATCGGGATTGTATATGGGTCCCATTCGATCAAAATGTCACCAGGATTAACAGCAGCGCCATCTTCAAAGAACAGCTTACCACCGTAAGGCAGACGATAACGGGCCCGCTCAGCATCCTGTTCATTGACAACGATCAGCTCAGCAGAGCGGCTCATCACAATTGGCTTACCATCTGCACCACGAACAAGGCTGATATCCTGTAGTTTTACTGTTCCAGCAACGGTTGCTTCGATATTGTTCGCTTCCGCCCCACGCTGAGCAGCACCACCCACATGGAAGGTCCGCATGGTCAATTGTGTGCCAGGCTCACCGATAGACTGAGCGGCAATAACGCCAACAGCCTCACCAATATTGACTGGCGTGCCTCTGGCAAGATCGCGGCCGTAACAGGTTCCACAAACCCCAACATTTGATTCACAGACCAGAACAGACCGGACATAGGCCTGATCATTGCCTGATTCCTCAATCCGCTCCAGATGATCTTCTGTCACCATCTGACCGGCAGCGACGATCACTTCATCTGTCTTCATGTCACGCAGATCAGCGGCCAATATTCTGCCCAGAATACGCTCTGACAACGGATCAACAATCTCTGAGCCATTCATTGCGTGGCCAATGGTTATCCCTTGTGTTGTTCCGCAATCTACTTGCGTGATGATACAGTCCTGAGCGACGTCAACCAAACGACGGGTCAGATACCCCGAATTTGCTGTTTTCAGCGCGGTATCCGCCAGACCTTTACGTGCACCATGTGTTGAGTTGAAATATTCCAGAACATCGAGGCCTTCTTTAAAGGAGGACTTAATCGGTGTTTCAATGATCTCACCAGATGGTTTTGCCATCAGGCCGCGCATCCCGGCAAGCTGCTTAATCTGAGCAGCAGAACCCCGCGCCCCTGAATGGGCCATCATCCAAACAGAATTGATCGGCTCACCTTTCTTTTCTGTTGAAATCCCCTTCATCATCTCGTCAGCGACCTGGTCAGAGCAGCGTGACCATACGTCAACCACTTTATTATATTTTTCACCCTGAGTGATGAACCCATCCAGATACTGGCGTTCAAATTCTTCAACCTGTGTCTCGGCATCAGAAACAAATTTTGCCTTCAGCTCTGGTGTGGTCAGATCGGCAATACCAAAAGAGATCCCTGACTGACAGGCCTGTGTGAAGCCAAGCCCCATCAGACGGTCACAGAAAATCACAGTGTCTTTCTGGCCGCAATGTCGATAGATGTAGTCAATCACGTTAGACACTTCTTTTTTGGTCATCAACTTGTTGACCAGCGAGAAAGTGACATTCGGGTTATTCGGCAACAAATCAGCCAAACGGGCCCGACCAGGTGTGGTATCCATCACCCGGGTAACCGGCTGACCGTCTTCATCAAACGTAGAGACCCGCGCTTTCACTTTAGCGTGCAGGCTGACAGACCCATTATCAAGGGCCAGCAGAATTTCCTGAATATCGGCAAAGGCCATACCTTCACCTTTTTCCCCGTCCCGCTCCATAGACAGATAATACAAACCAAGAATGATATCCTGAGACGGCACAATAATCGGCTTGCCATTGGCAGGGCTAAGGATGTTGTTTGTTGACATCATCAATACCCGCGCTTCCAGCTGGGCTTCCAGTGACAACGGCACATGAACAGCCATCTGGTCACCGTCAAAGTCAGCATTAAATGCGGTACAAACCAGCGGATGCAGCTGAATCGCTTTGCCTTCGACCAATACGGGCTCAAATGCCTGAATGCCCAAACGGTGCAGGGTTGGCGCCCGGTTCAGCATCACCGGATGTTCACGGATAACCTGTTCAAGAATATCCCAAACCTCTGGACGCTCTTTTTCCACCATCCGCTTGGCCGCTTTGATGGTGCTGGCCAAACCATACATTTCCAGTTTGGAATAGATAAATGGCTTGAAAAGCTCCAGAGCCATCTTCTTGGGCAGACCACACTGATGCAGTTTCAGCTCGGGGCCAACCACAATCACAGACCGGCCAGAATAATCAACCCGCTTACCCAAGAGGTTTTGGCGGAAGCGACCCTGCTTGCCTTTCAGCATATCAGACAGTGACTTCAAAGGCCGCTTATTCACGCCAGAGATAATGCGACCACGCCGGCCATTATCAAACAGCGCATCCACAGCTTCCTGCAGCATCCGCTTTTCATTGCGAACAATAATGTCAGGGGCGCGTAATTCGATCAGGCGCTTCAGACGGTTATTTCTGTTAATGACCCGGCGATACAAATCATTCAGATCAGAGGTTGCAAACCGGCCGCCATCCAGCGGCACCAGCGGACGCAATTCAGGCGGAATAACCGGCACAACATCCAAAATCATCCACTCGGGACGGCAACCAGATTCACGGAAAGCATCAACCAACTTCAACCGCTTCACCAGCTTTTTACGCTTCGCTTCTGAGCCAGTCTCGCGCAGCTCTTCACGAATGGTTTCACGTTCAGCATCCAGATCAAGCGCGCTCAAAATGATTTTGATTGCTTCTGCCCCGATCGCTGCTTCAAACGCATCATCACCAAATTCATCCTGCGCGTCGTAATATTCTTCTTCAGACAGAAGCTGACCTTTTTCAAGTGACGTCAGACCAGGCTCTATAACAACAAAATTTTCAAAATACAGCACCTTTTCAAGGTCTTTAAGGGCCATATCCACCAACAGACCAATTCGGCTTGGCAGTGATTTCAGGAACCAAATATGCGCAACGGGTGCGGCGAGTTCAATGTGGCCCATCCGCTCGCGGCGGACCTTCGACAGCGTTACCTCAACACCGCATTTCTCGCAGATAATGCCGCGATACTTCATCCGCTTATATTTGCCACACAAGCATTCATAATCGCGGACCGGGCCAAAGATACGGGCGCAGAACAGCCCGTCTTTTTCTGGCTTAAAGGTACGATAATTGATGGTTTCCGGCTTCTTTATCTCGCCAAAAGACCAGGATCTGATCCGTTCTGGTGAGGCGATTGAAATTTGAATTTTGTCGAAGCTCTGGGCAGCCTTTGGCTGGCCAAATGGATTCATCAAATCATTCATGTTACGCTACTCCTAACGCGTTTTCATCATCAAGCAACAGGCAGAGCTTTACCCTCTGCGCCCTGCAATCAGACTTCAGTATCATGCAGCTCAACATTCAGACCCAAAGACCGAAGCTCTTTGATCAGAACATTGAAGGATTCCGGAATTCCGGCCTCAAAATCATCATCACCGCGGACAATTGCCTCATAGACTTTTGTCCGGCCAGAGACGTCATCTGACTTCACCGTTAACATTTCCTGCAAGGTATAGGCCGCCCCATAGGCTTCTAATGCCCAGACTTCCATTTCACCGAAGCGCTGGCCACCGAACTGGGCCTTACCCCCAAGTGGCTGTTGTGTGACAAGACTATATGGACCGATTGAACGGGCGTGGATTTTCTCATCAACCAGGTGATGAAGCTTCAGCATATAGATATAGCCAACAGTCACCGGCCGATCGAATGCTTCACCGGTACGGCCGTCAATCAGCGTTTCCTGACCGGTAGCAGACAATCCGGCTTTATCCAGCAGCGTGACAACATCTGCTTCACGCGCACCGTCAAACACTGGCGTGCCCATCGGCACACCACGGGCCAGAAGATTAGCCTGTTCGATGACCTGCTCATCATCCATGGCGCCCAGCTTGTCCTTATATTGGTCATCTGGATAGATGTCTTTTAACAGGCCATGCAGGGATTTCACCTCGCCACTGGCTTGTGCTGCTTCTGCCGCTTTACCGACCTGTTCACCCAGACCACGCGCTGCCCAGCCCAGATGCGTTTCCAGAATCTGACCCACATTCATACGCGAAGGCACACCGAGCGGGTTGAGGACGATATCAACTGGTGTACCGTCAGCGAGATAGGGCATATCTTCTGCTGGCATGATACGCGAAATCACTCCTTTATTACCGTGACGGCCAGCCATTTTGTCGCCTGGCTGCAGCTTACGCTTCACCGCAACAAACACTTTGACCATCTTCATTACGCCAGGCATCAGCTCGTCACCGCGCTGCAGCTTGTCCACCTTATCGCTGAAGCGGCCATCCAGTGCTTTGATCGCCTGTTCGAAATTGGCATTCTGTGCTTCAACTGATTTTTGAATCTTGTCATCCTGAACCGCTATCTGTGACAGCTGGTTGCGGCTGAAACTGTTCAGCAGGTCTTCGCTCAGGACGGTGTCTGTGGCCACATCTTTTGGACCGCTGGCGACCTTCTGGCCTTTCAGCAGAGAATGCATGCGGCTGGTGTAACCACCTTCCAGAATCGCTTGTTCATCATCACGGTCTTTTGCAAGACGTTCAATTTCCGCCCGTTCAATCGCCCGGGCCCGTTCATCTTTTTCCAAGCCGCGACGAGAAAAAACACGCACTTCCACAACAGTCCCTGCCCCACCAGGCGGCACCCGTAAAGAGGTGTCACGCACATCTGAGGCTTTCTCGCCAAAGATGGCCCGCAGCAATTTTTCTTCTGGTGTCATTGGGGTTTCGCCCTTAGGCGTCACCTTACCAACCAGAATATCGCCTGCGCCAACCTCAGCACCAACATAAACAATGCCAGCCTCGTCCAGGTTTTTCAGAGCTTCTTCACCGACATTTGGGATATCGCGCGAAATTTCTTCCTGACCCAGTTTTGTATCCCTGGCCATCACCTCATATTCTTCGATGTGAATAGAGGTGAACACATCATCACGAACGATCCGTTCGTTAATCAGGATAGAATCTTCGAAATTATATCCGTTCCACGGCATAAATGCGACCAGCACATTCCGGCCCAGAGCCAGTTCACCATCTTCTGTGGAGGGCCCGTCAGCAATAATATCGCCCTTAGAGACATGGTCACCCACTTTCACCAGCGGCCGCTGGTTCACAGTGGTGTTCTGGTTTGAACGCTGGAATTTCAGCAAGGTGTAGATGTCAACTGGAGATGCTGTTGCGTCTCCGATATCATCTGTACGCACAACAATCCGTGTCGCATCAACCTGGTCAACAATACCATCACGCTTTGCTACAATCGTCACACCAGAATCCCGGGCCACGCGGGCTTCCATGCCTGTGCCGACGATAGGTGCTTCAGCCTTCAGCAAAGGCACCGCCTGACGCTGCATGTTCGAGCCCATCAGTGCGCGGTTCGCATCATCATTTTCCAGGAAAGGAATCAGGGCTGCCGCCACAGACACGAGCTGCTTTGGTGAGACGTCCACATATTCGATGTCGGTCGGACGAGCCAAGCCGATTTCACCAGCCCGGCGCACCGGAATCAATTCGCCCACAAAGCCGCCCTTATCGTCAAGCTCAGCATTTGCCTGCGCAATTGTGTAACGGCCTTCCTCCATCGCTGAAATATAGCGATATTCATCAGTCACCTTGCCATCCAAAACCTTGCGGTACGGCGTTTCAATAAATCCATACCGGTTGATTTGAGCATAGGTCGCCAGTGAGTTAATCAGACCAATATTCGGGCCTTCAGGTGTCTCAATCGGACAAATCCGGCCGTAATGGGTGGGGTGCACATCACGCACCTCAAACCCAGCCCGCTCACGGGTCAGGCCACCTGGCCCAAGGGCGGACACACGCCGCTTATGTGTAATCTCAGACAGCGGATTTGTCTGGTCCATAAACTGTGACAGCTGAGATGAGCCGAAAAATTCACGCACGGCAGCAGCAGCTGGCTTTGCATTAATCAGGTCAGCAGGCATCACGGTATCAATTTCAACTGAACCCATCCGTTCGCGGATGGCCCGCTCCATCCGCAGAAGACCAACACGGTACTGGTTTTCCATCAGCTCGCCCACAGAGCGCACCCGACGGTTACCCAGATGGTCAATATCATCAACCTCACCACGCCCGTCTTTCAGATCGACCAGTATCTTCAGAACTGACAAAACATCCTGTTTGCGCAGAACCCGGACTGAGTCTTCAACATCCATATCCAGCCGGCCGTTCATCTTCACCCGGCCAACCGCAGACAAATCATATTTTTCTGAATCAAAGAACAGGCTGGTAAACAGCTCATGAGCTGATTCCAATGTTGGTGGCTCACCCGGCCGCATCACACGATAGATATCAACCAGAGCCTCTTCACGGCTGTTATTGCGGTCAGCAGCCAAAGTGTTACGCAGATGCGGCCCGATATTCACATTATCGATACCCAGCACGGAAAATTCGCTGATATCATTATCGCGCAGCATATTCAGCATCTCTTCGGTGATCTCGTCACCTGCTTCAGCCAGCACTACACCTGTATTCATATCAACAAGGTCTGTCGCCGCGAACCGGCCCAGCATGTCTGATTCTTCCACCCGGATGTAGGACAGGCCAGCATCCTGGATCTTACGCATTGTCCGCGGGGTCAGTTTGGTTCCGGTTTCGGCAGCCACTTCGCCAGTTTCTGCGTTAATCAGGTCTCTGGTCAGCTTCACACCGGCATAGCTGGCGGCGTGGAACTGGCACTGCCATCCATCACCATCACGGCTATATTCCACAGCCTCATAGAAGACAGACAAAATCTCTTCACGGCTCATGCCGGTGATGTCTGAAGGGTCAACCTCGCGTTCAGCAGAGGCTGCCTCAGCCACCATTTCAACGGATTCGGCATCGGGCAGGGCCATCAGAAATGTGGTTGCGGGCAACTTGCGCTTACGGTCAATACGAACATTCAGGATATCTTTGGCATCATATTCAAAATCAAGCCATGAGCCACGATAAGGAATAATCCGGGCAGCAAACAGATATTTTCCAGAAGAATGTGTTTTGCCCTTGTCATGATCGAAAAACACACCAGGCGAGCGGTGCATCTGCGAAACAATTACGCGCTCAGTGCCATTGATGATGAAGGTCCCGTTATCGGTCATCAGCGGCATGTCGCCCATGTAAACATCTTGTTCTTTGATGTCGCGGATAGATTTGGAGCCGGTATCCTCATCAATCTCCCAAACCACAAGGCGCAAGGTAACTTTCAATGGAGAGGCAAAAGTCAGGCCGCGCTGCTGACATTCATCAACATCATATTTCGGCGCTTCCAGCTCATAGGATTCGAACTGCAAAATCGCCCGGCCAGCAAAGTCATGAATAGGGAATACAGAAGAAAACGCTTCCTGCAGACCGGTATTGGTTCTATCTGCCTTTGTTACACCAACCTGAAGGAACTGGTCATAACTTGACCGTTGCACATCAATAAGATTGGGCATCTGCGCGACTTCAGACAAGTGACCAAAGGTGCGCCTCACGCGTTTACGACTATCCAGACTGCTCACACGTTTTGCCATCAGCTAACCTCATTCATTTGAAAAGCTGGTGCGTCCCTAAATCCAGGCTCACCCCAGCAAAAAATCATTCTCGAAGGCGACAATTTTTTTGACCAAAAGTCAGGTCGCCTTAACAAACGCCGTGCACCGGACCTCTTAATGGGGCCCGGTGCTCAGCTAATTCAGTCATGCAGACTGACCGACCTCAATTACTTGAGTTCGACAGTCGCGCCAGCTTCTTCAAGCTTGGCTTTCAGCTCTTCAGCTTCAGCTTTCGCTACACCTTCTTTCACAGGCTTTGGTGCACCTTCAACCAGGTCTTTGGCTTCTTTCAGACCCAGGCCTGTAATTGCACGAACTTCTTTAATCACGTTGATCTTTGATGCGCCTGCTGAGGCCAGAACGACGTCAAATTCGTCTTTTTCTGCTGCTGCTGCGCCACCAGTGTCACCACCGGCAACAGCGGCTACAGCCACCGGTGCGGCTGCTGCAGACACACCCCATTTATCTTCCAGCAATTTTGCCAGCTCAGCCGCTTCTAATACGGTCAGGGCAGACAGGTCTTCAGCAATTTTTTCGATATCAGCCATTATAATCTCCTTATAGCTTTGTCTTTCTGATCAGTTCGGCATATGCCTACTGCAATTGATCTGCCCGTGCCTGAATGACACGTGCCAGCTTACCAGCCGGTGCTTGCGACACACGAGCCAGCTTTGCTGCCGGGGCATTAACGAGACCCACAAGCTTGGCCCGCAGCTCATCAAGTGATGGCAATGTGGCCAGAGCCTCGACACCGGCCTTGTCCAGCATCTTGCCGTCCAGTGCGCCGCCGACGATGGTCAGCTTGTCATTTTCCTTTGCAAAGTTAACAAGAACCTTGGCAGCAGACACCGGATCAGCTGATGTACCCATCGCTGTTGGTCCAGTGAACATGTCTGTCATGTCCTCGTATCTTGTGCCTTGCAAAGCAATTTTGGTCAGTCTGTTTTTTGTTACCTTAAAGCCAGCCCCTGCTTCACGCATGCGTGCACGCAGATCGCTGCTTTCAGCAACGGTCAGGCCGACCTGATGGGTAACAACAACGCTTGTTGCCTCAGACAGGGTCGATTGCAGTGTTTCGATCAGTTCGGCTTTTTCGGTCCGGTTCACCTGATCATCTCCACTTCACTACAGTGACAACGCGACATGCGCTCTCACCTGGTTTCACCCAGATACAGACGTGCCAAGAAAGCGCTTCTGTATCCCTTGGCCTGCCCACAGAAAGTCAAAGCCTTTCAGCTTTTCCCCTTGTCTATGCAGGATATTAAGATTGCCAAAGTGCAATCCCCTGCAGTCTTGGACAGGTTGACGACGATTTGAACATTGGGCCAGATCGTCGCCCCTATTCGCCAGCCCTGTTCAGACCAGCAAATTCATACCCCAGACCGGCGATTAGCCAGCCAGAGTGTCATCAATAAACACACCAGGACCCATGGTTGAGCTCAGCGTGATTTTCTTGATATACGTTCCTTTAGCCCCAGATGGACGTGCTTTTTTAATCGCATCAATAAAGGCTGTCGCATTTTCAGCAATTTTGTCGGCAGCAAAGCTGGCCTTGCCGATACCTGCATGCACCACACCGGCCTTTTCGACACGGAACTGAACCTCACCCGCCTTTGCTGTCTTTACCGCCGCGGCCACATCAGGCGTAACAGTACCCAGCTTTGGATTTGGCATCAGACCACGGGGGCCCAGAACCTTGCCCAGACGACCAACAACGCCCATCATATCTGGGCTGGCAATCACCCGGTCAAAGCCTGATTCACCGTTTTGAATGGCTTCGGCTAATTCTTCAGCACCAACAAACTCAGCACCGGCCGCTTTTGCTTCGTCAGCCTTTGCGTCACGCGCAAATACAGCTACACGGACGTCTTTGCCAGTACCATTTGGCATTGCCACAGCCCCGCGGACCATCTGGTCAGCATGGCGGGGGTCAACGCCCAGATTAATCGCAATCTCGATGGTTTCATCAAATTTGGCTGTCGCGCCTGTTTTGATGATTTGAGCAGCCTCAGCCACGCTGTAGTCGCGTGAACGGTCGATGTCTGCTGCATACCCTTTTTGCTTTTTCGATAGTTTTGCCATGATTATCCCTCCACAACTTCAAGGCCCATGGCCCGGGCTGAACCGCTGATCATGGCAACAGCGCCATCCATATCCACAGCGTTCAGGTCTTTCATTTTCTGCTCAGCAATCTCTTTCACTTGAGAGATAGTCACCTTACCAGCAACAGACCGGCCTGGCTCGCCCGATCCCTTTTGTAGGCCAGCAGCTTTTTTCAAGAAATAGCTGACAGGGGCTGTCTTGGTGGTGAAGGTAAATGACTTATCCTGATAGACGGTGATCACAACCGGCACAGGCATGTTCTTTTCAAGGCTGTCTGTTGCCGCGTTAAACGCTTTACAGAATTCCATGATATTCACACCGCGCTGACCCAGCGCAGGACCGACAGGCGGAGACGGGTTTGCCGCTCCCGCGGGAATGTTCAGCTTCAGATAGCCTTCAATTTTCTTTGCCATTTCTTCAAGACCCTTTGTTTTCCTTCTGCCATTTGGCAGATGCCTGATTAACAGTTGACTGTCCAGCGCACCGGACTGTTATTTTCTTTGACCTTTATGTCAGGTAGATTTTTCGACCTGGCTATATTCCAGCTCAACTGGTGTTGAGCGTCCAAAAATAGACACTGAAACCTTAAGCCGTTCTTTTTCATCATCAGCTTCTTCGACAATGCCATTGAAGCTTTCAAACGGCCCTTCGATAACCCGAACCTCTTCACCAATATCAAAGCTGATGGTTGTTCGTGGCCGCTCAACACCTTCATCCATCTGCTTTATCAATCGCTCAGCCTCAGCCTGGGTAATCGGAACCGGCTTGCCCTTGCCGCCAAGAAACCCGGTAACCCGGGGCTGGCTCTGGACCAACGACCATGTAGTGTCGGTCAGTTCCATATTCACCAGAATGTAACCAGGGAAGAATTTTCGCTCTGACTGAACCTTGGCCCCGCGGCGCACTTCAACCACCTCTTCTGTTGGCACCATCACATCGAGGATCTGCTCTTCAAGCCCGTGTGTTTCTGCCTGCTCCAGAATCGACTGGGCCATCTTCTTCTCAGAACCTGAAAAGACGTGGACTACATACCAGCGTTTCGCCATGCCAGACCTACCTTAAACTCCAAACCGCCTGTCAGCCCTCAGCCACCAAGGCCAAGAATAAACTGAACCAGGTTCGACAACACCATATCTGCAAGCAAGAAAAACAGTGCGGCAATTGTTGCCATTACAAAAACGGTAACTGTGGCCAGCCCGGTGTCACGGCGTGACGCCCAAGAAATGCGGGACACTTCTTGTCTGACTTGTCTGACAAATTGTGCAGGGGACACTTTCGCCATCACCAGAGCTTCCTTTAAAACCGGTTTTCCTGTTGCAAAACAGATGCAGACGCCCAGCACCGGCGTACCTAAACGGCGTATCCGCTGTGGTCGTTATTCTGAATCGATGCGGGTATTTAGCACGGAACGGCTTCAGGTATCAAGCCCCAGATGAGACGAAATAACCGCTTTTTTACTTTTTTTGCCATAGCCGCATATGCCAGTCTGCGCCATACTGTAAGGAAGAACGGCCAGAACAGCAAGAAGCAGAACACTAAATGTCACACCAAGTAACACAAGCACATAACCCTGTCCCATCAGGCGCTGTTAGTTGGTGCGGATTAGGTGTTATGGGTACGGCGATGGCCCCTCGCCTTTTAGCGGCAACAGACAAGCTGGTTGGATACGATATCAACAAAGACGCAGGTCATAATCTGGGTTTTCATCGGGCAAGCAGGCTGGATGAGCTGAGCGCAACTGACATTCTGGTGACCATGCTGCCAGATGGGCAGGCGGTCAAAGACGTCGCGGAAGCCGTTTTAAAGGCTGGGTTTTCAGGTTTGCTGGTTGATATGTCCTCCTGCCACCCGCAAGATAGTCGAGGCTTATCCAGCCTGCTTACTGAAAGAGGATGCCGGTTCATTGATGCCCCTGTATCGGGTGGCGTATCCAAAGCAAGGACAGGCGAGCTGATGATTATGGCTGGCGGAGCTGAAGCCGACATCCGGCAAGCCCGCCCATTGCTGGCGAATTTAGGCACGGTTCAGCCGGTCGGACCGGTTGGCGCAGGCCACGCGATGAAAGCCTTGAATAATTACGTCTCAGCTGCCGGGCTGCTGGCCAGCTTTCAGGCCCTAGCGACAGCAGAGACCGCCGGGATCCTGCCAGAAACCTTTGTGAAGATTATCAACGGGTCGACAGGGCGCAACAATACCACTGAAGTGAAGCTGGAGAAATTTGTCCTGAATCACTCCTTCAATTCAGGTTTTGCACTTCAGCTGATGGCAAAAGACGTAACCATCGCCAGCCAGCTGATTGAGGCTGCTGGCTATGATGTTGAAGCCACACCAGCGCTGGTTTCTTGTTTGAATGCGGCCTCAGACAGCCTTGGTTTGCATGCCGATCATACTGAACTATACAAATATGTAACACGTCAGCTGACACAAGGGGGCAGCACAGAATGAAACACCCGCAGACCCCTTCCCAGATAGAGGATATTGGGCAGTTTGATTATATTATCGTGGGTGCCGGAACAGCCGGATGCGCACTTGCTAACAGGCTGTCAGCGAATCCAAAATTTCGGGTTTTGCTGTTAGAAGCTGGCGGCAGCGATAATTATATCTGGACAAAAATTCCGGTGGGCTATCTGTATTGCATGGGCAACCCGCGCACAGATTGGGGCTTTAAGACTGCACCGGCAGATGGTCTGAATGGCCGATCTTTAAATTATCCGCGCGGCAGGGTATTGGGCGGCTGTTCATCTATCAACGGGATGATTTATATGCGTGGCCAGGCCGCTGATTATGATCACTGGCAGCAGTTGGGCAACCGCAATTGGGGCTGGGACGATGTTTTGCCCTATTTCAAAAAGTCAGAAGACCACTATGCCGGTGCGGATGAGATGCATGGCGCCGGCGGGGAATGGCGCGTTGAAGAACAGCGCCTGTCATGGGAGATATTAGACAAATTTCGCGCCGCCTGTATTGCCGCCGGCATCCCGGCCACTGACGATTTTAACCGCGGCAATAATGAAGGGGTGGGCTATTTTCAGGTCAACCAGAAACGCGGCTGGCGGTGGAGCAGCTCCACCGCCTTTCTGCGCCCGGCCAAACGACGCAAAAATCTGACTATACTGACAGGCGCAACCGCTGAGCAGATCATCATGAACGGCAGGAAAGCCACAGGCCTCAGATTTCATCATCATAACCGATCAGCGATAGCGCATTGCGCGGGTGAAGTGATTTTATGTAGCGGCGCAATCGGCACGCCGCAGCTGTTGCAGCTATCAGGAATCGGCGCGCCTGAGCTGTTGCAGCAACGAGGCGTCGAGGTTCGTCACGCGCTTAATGGGGTCGGACAGAACCTACAGGACCATTTGCAGATCAGGACCATTTACAAAGTAAAAGACGTGCGCACGCTGAATGATTTTGCCCATACCCTGAGCGGCAAAATGCGGATTGGGTTCGAATATCTGCTGAAACAATCTGGACCAATGTCGATGGCGCCCAGCCAGTTAGGTGCTTTCGTAAAATCAGATGCCGCCGTGGCGACACCAGACCTGCAATATCATGTGCAGCCTTTATCTCTTCCTGCCTTTGGGGAACCTTTGCACAGCTTTTCGGCATTTACAGCCTCAGTCTGTAACCTGCGGCCACAATCCCGCGGCACTGTTGAAATCACAAGTGCTGATCCCTTTGCCAAACCGCATATCGCGCCGCAATATTTATCTGCTGAGGCGGACCGGCTGGTGGCCGCAAAAGCCATTCGCCTCACCCGCAGGATTGTCAGCAAAGCCCCGCTTGCAGAGCATGTAACAGACGAGTTTCTGCCCGGTGCAGATATCCAGTCAGATGACCAGCTTGCCGCCAAAGCAGGCGATATCAGCACCACCATTTTCCACCCTGTTGGCACAGCCAAGATGGGCATTGACGCGATGGCGGTTGTCAATGAAAGGCTGCAGGTTCATGGCATTTCAGGCTTGCGTGTTGCTGATGCCTCTGTGATGCCGACCATTACCTCTGGCAATACAAATTCGCCGACCCTGATGATTGCTGAAAAAGCGGCTGATATGATTCTGAACCGCACATAACAGCACGCCAGCTAGAGCCTGTCTGCCAGAATGGCTGCAACATGACGTGCATCGCGGCCTGTGCCATCAGCAATCTGACACCGGCAGGATGTCCCATCTGCAACCACAACCGTGTCCGCCGACGCTTGCTCGACTTTCGGGAACAGCTTTGATGCGCCCATTTTCATAGAGATATCAAAAGTATCAGCCCCATACCCAAAGGCCCCGGCCATGCCGCAACAGCTGGTCTCTATCTGCTCAACCTCAAATCCGGCCAGCTCGGACAAAACAGTCTCAACAGGTTTAACCACATCAAAAGCTTTCTGATGACAATGGCCATGCAACAAGGCCTGCCCTCCTGATTTGCTCAGCTTCAGCTCTGGCTTGTCGCGCGCCAGCAGCTCTTCAAAGGTGAGCACATGTTCAGCAACCGTCCTGGCAGCAGCAGAGGCCAACAGGGCTGGTACCTCATCACGCAGAGCCAGGGTACAAGACGGCTCCAGACCCACAACCGGGATGCCCTGCTCTGCGAAAGGCAGATACGTATTCACCAGATGTTCTGCACGTTGCCGCGCTTTATCAACGAGCCCAGCAGATAAATAGGTTCGGCCGCAACATAACGGGATACTGTTATCTGACGCAGGGATAAACACCTGATATCCCGCCGCATTCAGAACACGTAACGCAGCGCGCAGATTTTCAGGTTCAAAATAACGATTGAAAGTATCGGCAAACAGAATCACCGGCTTTGCGCCCTCTGGTGCGCTATCCGCCTCAGCATCACGAAATGGATGCGGGGCCCATTTTGGCAAATCGCGCCGTGCTGTAAATCCTGTCAGTTTTTCCAACACAGATGAGAGTACGGGGATATGTCGCCGGGCTGACTGCAGCAGATTGACCAGCCCAGAACAACGAGCCGCCAGCGGGGCGTAAGCAGGCAAATAGGCAATCAAGCGGTCATGAAGAGACAATCCTTTATCTGCTGCACGCAGCGCAGTGACTTCAATTTTCATGCGGGCCATATCCACGCCGGTCGGGCATTCGCGCTTGCACCCTTTACAGGACACACATAATTTCATGGTTTCGGCCATTTCATCGCTGGCCATCGCTTCTGGCCCCAATTGGCCTGACAAAGCAAGACGCAGGGTATTGGCCCGGCCACGTGTGCTGTCCTTTTCATCACCAGTGGCGCGAAAAGACGGACACATCACACCACCTTCCAGCTTGCGGCACGCCCCGTTATTGTTACACATTTCCACTGCCCCTTGCAGACCACCTGCCGCCCCGGGCCATGCTGACCAGTCAAGCTGGGTTGGAAATTCATCAACAGAATAGCCAGGCGCGAAGCGAAACAAGTCACGCGAATCCATGTCTGGCGCATCAATGATTTTCCCCGGATTAAACAAGCCATTAGGGTCAAACATCGCCTTTACCTGACGGAACAGAGCCGCCATCTTTGGGCCAAACATCACCTCATTAAATTCTGACCTGACGATACCGTCGCCATGTTCACCTGAATGAGAGCCACCATAATGCTGGACCAACGCAAAGGCCTCTTCAGCAATGGAGCGCATTTTTTCAACATCAGCGCCCATTTTCATATCCAGCACGGGACGCACATGTAAACAGCCCACAGACGCATGCGCATACCAGGTGCCCCGCGTGCCATGCTTTTCGAAAATTTCAGTCAAACCCGCAGTGTAGTCAGCGAGATGTTTCAGCTCAACCGCACAATCCTCAACAAAGGATACCGGCTTGGCTGATTGTTTCATGCTCATCATGATGTTCAGGCCTGACTTGCGCATCTCAGCAACCCGCCCCTGAAGGCCAGGGTCAATAGCATCAATCACACCGCCAGTCCAGTCTGCCGCCTTGTCCCAGCCAAACCCTAAGTCAGACATCATCTCATGCAGGCGTTTCAGACGACGCAGATTTTCTGCCTCGTCTTCTTCGGCAAATTCAACAACCAGCAAAGCAGCAGGTGCGCCTCTTACGGCTTCTTCGACAATGGGTTTAAAAATCGGAATTGAACGGGCCAGCTCCAGCATGGTGTCGTCAATCAGTTCCACGGCGACCGGATCCAGGGTGACCAAATGCTGAGCAGCGTCCATCGCCTTATAAAAGGTGGGAAAATGACAGATACCCATGATTTTTTTCGCAGGCAGCGGCGATAGTTTCAATTCGATCGCGGTTGAATAGGCCAGCGTGCCTTCTGACCCCACCAGAAGATGCGCGAGATTCAGGCCGTCTCCGGCCTGCCCGCCAGGGCGCAATGCCATCGCATCAGGAATGAGCGCATCAATATTGTAGCCTCCAACCCGCCGCAAAATCTGCGGAAAGCGAGTTAAAATCTCTTCTTGATTATCGCGGCCAAGCGCCTCCAGCTGCGGCCAGAGGTCAGCCAACATGCCGCTGAGGCCGTCACCATCTAATGCAGCAAAACGGCTGTCCGACCCATCTGCCATAATCGCATCAATCGCGGTCACGTTATCGCGCATAATCCCATACCGGATAGATCGGCCTCCGCAAGAATTATTGCCTGTCATGCCACCAATTGTGGCCCGGCTGGAGGTGGATACATCGACCGGAAACCATAGCCCATGAGGTTTCAGCTGGCGGTTCAAATCATCCAAAACGATCCCTGGTTCAACCACACAACGCCTGTTTTCAACATCCAAAGACAATAGTCGCTTCAAATGTTTTGTATTATCAATCACCAACGCATGATTAACCGTCTGACCGCATTGTGATGTCCCGCCTCCGCGCGGCAAAACGGACAAGCCATGGTCACGCGCAAACGCCAAAGCAACACGCACATCATCAATCGTTTCAGGCACCACGACACCATGTGGCAGCATCTGATAAATAGACGCATCTGTTGCATAGCGGCCCCGCGAAAAGCGATCTGACATCAGGCGCGGTCCAAGTGAGCGTTGCAATGCTGATAAATCAGGGGCTGAAGACCGGGCGATGTCACGAGATGGAAAAGAGACTGTATCGGGCATATTCACTATCAAATCATGGTTAGGATCAGAAGACAGGGGCTTATGTTGCCTGGCGGAATAGTCTTCCACAAAACTTGGAATACCGAATACAATATGCCATAACAAAAGATGAGGCGATGCCTTTTTTCACGATCCAATTATTTCTAAACTGGCTTCCAAGGTCAGGTAAGACCGTTACCTAAAGATGATAAGGATAAAGCGCTATGGCAAGTTCCCCATATAAAGCTGGTAAACATTTTCTGCAGATTCCAGGGCCAAGTAACGTGCCTGATCGCATTTTGCGGGCGATGGATTATCCGACTATTGACCATCGGGGACCAGATTTTGCCAAGATCGGCGCTGCCTGTCTGGCCGGAATGAAAACCATTTTCAAAACCGACAGCCATGTCGTGATCTATCCGGCTTCAGGCACAGGGGCATGGGAAGCGGCGTTGGTCAATCTGCTGGCTGAGGGGGATTTGGTGCTGATGGTGGAAACCGGGCATTTCGCGACCCTATGGCACAAAATGGCCAGCAATCTGGGCCTGGAAACTGAATTTTTGTCAACAGACTGGCGCCGCGGTGTTGACCCGCAAGCTGTTGAAGACCGGCTGCGCGCAGACACTGCCGGCAAAATCAAAGCTGTTTGTGTTGTGCATAATGAAACCTCAACAGGCTCAACCTCACGTATTGATGAGGTTCGCGCAGCTATGAATGCTGCTGGTCATGACGCATTATTGATGGTGGACACTATTTCCTCGCTGGCCTCTATCGACTATCGTCATGATGAATGGAGTGTGGATGTAACTGTATCTGGCTCGCAAAAAGGGTTGATGCTGCCGCCGGGGCTGTCGTTCAACGCCTTATCAGAACGCGCAATTGAAGAATCAAAGACAGGTGGCATGCGCCGGTCTTAT
Source organism: SAR116 cluster alpha proteobacterium HIMB100 (assembly GCA_000238815.2). Classification (NCBI taxonomy): domain Bacteria; kingdom Pseudomonadati; phylum Pseudomonadota; class Alphaproteobacteria; order Puniceispirillales (SeqCode); species SAR116 cluster alpha proteobacterium HIMB100. Next base: position 21,885 of record AFXB01000002.1, read on the forward strand.
TGGGATTGGCAGGATCAGATTGCCGCCAATGCATCCGGGGCCTTTCCGTTTACACCTGCGACAAACCTGCTTTATGGGCTGAAAGAAGCTATTGATATGCTGCATGAAGAGGGCCTTGACAATGTTTTTGCCCGTCATGACCGGCATGCAGAAGCCACACGTCAGGCCGTTCAAGCCTGGGGCTTAGAGGTATTGTGCCAAGAGCCGAAAAATTACTCCAGCTCATTGACAGCTGTTCTGTTACCAGACGGACATGATGCTGATCAGTTCCGCGCCACGGTACTTGATAATTTTGACATGTCCCTGGGTAATGGCCTGTCAAAACTGGCCGGAAAAGTATTCCGCATCGGCCATCTGGGTGATTTCAATGACCTGATGATGCTGGGCACATTAAGTGGCGTTGAAATGGGACTGGGGCTGGCAGGTATTCCGCATCAGAATGGCGGGGTCGCCAAAGCCATGAGCTGTCTGTCTGCCACCAGTTAAGACACCGTGCATCTGACCAATCAGGAGGCCTTGTGATGGCTGAGATGACCACATCTGAAGATGAGTTGATTTATCAGGCTGCTGACGGGATCGGCATCATTACTTTGAACCGGCCGCACCGGCGCAATGCGCTGACATTTGCGATGTATGAGCAGATCAAACAGATTTGCGCTCGAGCAGGTACCGCAGATGACCCCGACAAGCTGAAAGTAATCATTTTTAAAGGTGCAGGCGATGCCGCTTTTGCTGCGGGCACCGATATTTCTCAGTTTAAAACTTTTTCCAGCGGTGATGATGCCATCGCTTACGAAGAAATGATCGAAGCTGTCCTGCATGAGATTGAACAATGTGCGATCACCACAATCGCAGCGCTGAACGGTTTTGTGACAGGCGGCGGTGCGGCCATTGCTGCTGCTTGTGCGCTGCGTATTGGCAGCCAGTCTGTACGTGTTGGTGTTCCAATAGCAAAAACCCTCGGCAATTGTCTGGCAATTGCCAATCTGAAACGATTCGTCGCTCTGATTGGCGAAGCACGAACCACACATATCCTGCTAACTGCCCAATTAATTGACGCAGAAGAAGCCAAGCTGGCTGGTTTCATTACCGAATTGCTGGATGATCAAGCAGCAGTTGAAGCGCGCGCGCTTGAGCTGGCAACGTCAATCACTGAATCTGCACCGCTGACGATAAAGGCCACTTTGACAGGCATTCGGCGCTTACGCGCAGCAACACAATTGCCAGATGATCATGATTTAATCACAATGTGTTTTGGCAGTGACGACTTTAAAGAGGGCGTATCGGCATTTTTCGAAAAGCGACCTGCTGATTGGTCTGGCAAGTAAGACCGCTTTTCCCGCCCTGAGACCCACTTTCAGTTTGCGATCTGCACCAAAACAGCCTAAGGTTTTTGGTATACCGTATATCGAATTTTGGCTGTTTCGAGGAGAGCGCACTTATGGATTACGCACATTACATTGACGGAAGCTGGGTTGATGACAGCGACTTTTCTGAAAATATAAACCCTGCAAACACTGAAGATATCGTTGGCCGGTTTGCCCGCGGAGATGCGGGGCGCGTTGATCAGGCTGTTGCCGCCGCCGCGGCCGCCCAGCCTGACTGGGCAGGGGCCAGCCCGCAAGTCCGTCATGATGTACTGGAAAAAGCAGGTGCGCTGATTATGTCGCGCAAAGATGAGCTCGGCCGCCTGCTGGCGCGCGAAGAAGGCAAGACCCTGGCTGAGGCCGTCGGAGAGACCATTCGGGCAGCACAGATTTTCAAATTCTTTGCTGGTGAAGCTCTGCGCAACCTTGGCGATGCGGTTGCATCTGTGCGTCCGGGTGTTGATGTCATGATGGAACGAGAGGCAGTCGGAATCGTCGGCTTGATCACACCATGGAATTTTCCGATTGCGATTCCGGCCTGGAAAATCGCCCCTGCGCTGGCCTTTGGTAATGCAGTGGTTATGAAACCAGCTGAACTGACCCCCGCCTGTGCGTGGGAATTAGCAAAAATACTGGATGAAGCTGGCTGCCCAAAGGGCGTGTTTAATCTGGTGATGGGAGCCGGGTCTGTCATTGGGGCGCGAATTGCCGAACATCCCGACATTGATGCGGTCAGTTTCACCGGTTCTGTGCCCACCGGCCGCCAAATCGGCGTGACTTGTGCCAGCCTAGGCAAAAAAGTCCAGATGGAAATGGGGGGCAAAAACCCTATGGTGGTGATGGATGATGCTGACCTTCAGGTGGCCATCGGGGCCTGCCTGAATGGTGCCTTTTTCTCGACCGGTCAACGCTGTACAGCCTCTTCACGCCTGATTGTCACCAAAGGCATTTATGATCAGTTTGTTGATGCCTTTACCGAGGCTGCAGATCAATTGGTGGTAGGTGACCCGCTGGATAGCGCCACCCAAATCGGCCCTGTTGTTGATGGCAAACAGCTGCAGCAGAATGTCGATTATGTCAAATTGGCAGCTGATGAAGGCTGTGACGTGCGGGGCGGTGATATCCAGAATGGCCCAGGCTTTTTCCAGAAACCTGCTGTATTTGCAAGAGCAACAAATGAAATGCGGGTTTCCCGTGAGGAAATTTTTGGTCCCTGTGCTTCGGTAATCAAGGCTGAAGATTATGATGAAGCTCTGCAGCTGGCCAATGATACTGATTTTGGCCTGTCTGCGGGCATTTGCACAACGTCACTGAAAAACGCCACCGATTTCCGCAAAAAATCAAAAGCAGGAATGGTGATGGTGAACCTGCCAACAGCAGGGGTGGATTATCATGTGCCGTTTGGCGGGCGTAAAGGGTCCAGCTATGGCCCGCGTGAACAAGGTGGCTATGCCCGCGAATTCTATACAATCGTCAAAACCAGCTATATCAGCGCCTAGTTGTATTAAGGGACAATAAAGATGAGCAAGACAGTCTATCAGGGTATATGGCCTGTAGCCCCTACTCCGTTCACAGCAGATGGTGCAGTTGATTATGATGGTATGAAGCGTGTTCTGGATTGTATGATCGATCAAGGCGTGGATGGCATCTGCATTCTGGCGAATTTTTCAGAACAATTTCTGATTTCTGATGAGGAACGCGAACAGCTGACCAGGGTTTGTCTTGAGCATGCAGGCAGCCGCATTCCGATAATTGTCACCATCAGCCATTTTGCAACTGATATAGTGGTTGCCCGGGCCCAATTGGCCAAACAGCTAGGCGCAGAAGCGGTGATGATGATGGCCCCCTATCATGGCGCGCTGCTGAAGGGCACAGCTCAGCAGACTTATGAGCAGCTAGCCCGTGTGGGTGAAGTGGGCATCCCCATTATGATTCAGGACGCCCCTCTATCTGGTGTTGAGCTACCTGTCGAGTTGTTGATCAAAGTTGCCAGCGATATTGACATGGTCAAAATGTTCAAGATTGAATGCGCAGGAGCAGCAGCAAAATTACGCACCCTTGTTGAAGAAGGCGGGGCTGCCATTGAGGCCCCATTTGATGGGGAAGAAGCCATTACCCTGCTGGCGGATCTTGATGCTGGGGCGCGTGGGTCAATGACATCTGCTTTAATCCCTGACTTGATCCGGCCAATCATTTTTGCCCATTTAGAGGGCCGCCGGGACGAGGCTGTGCACAGTTACAGTGCCTTGCTGCCTGTGATAAACCACGAAAACAGACAATGCGGGTTCCGAGCAACAAAAGAAGCGATGGTTGAGGGAGGTGTGATTGCTTCAGCCTTCTGCCGTCACCCGATTGCGCCGCTTCACCCGCAAACCAAGGCGGGATTGCTGGAGCTGATGGCCCCACATGATCCGCTCGTCTTGCGCTGGGGGAAGTAGCTGTTATGGTCCGCAACCCTTCATTAAGCAAATTGCTGGCTGACGGGCATATTCCGGTGAAGACACGCAAATCACTGGGAGAAGAGACCGCAGATACGTTGCGTGAATTGATTTTGCTGGAAAAGCTGGCCCCTGGCACATCTATTCCTGAGCGCGACCTGGCAGAATTGCTGGGAATCAGCCGGACACCAATGCGAGAGGCGATGCGCCTGTTAGAAACAGAAGGGCTCATTGAATATACTGCGACACGCCGTCCATATGTGGCCAACCCGACTTTTGAGGATATCTGCCAGTATCTGGCCGTCATCGGCTCGCTAGAGGCCTTAGGCGGAGAACTGGCTTGCGCAGTCGCCACCGATGCGCAGTTAGATCATATCAGTAAGCTGAATGAAAACATGCAGAACACATCTGATACAGAGGCCGCGCTCAGTTTTTTCGAACTTGATATGCAATTTCACCGCAGCATCGTTGAGGCCAGCGCAAATCTTCCGCTGATTGAAACCCATAAACAATATAACCGGCGGCTGTTCCGTGCCCGTTTCGTATCATCACGTATGCGCCTGAAACGCACACAAACACTGGCCCAGCATCAACGCATAACAGATGCACTTTTGGCCAGAAAGGCTGAGGAAACAGCCTGGGAATTACGCGGCCATCTGCACAGCGCAGTAGAGAACATAAAGCTGGCCTTTGAGGCCGACCAACCGAACAGTGAATAAAAGAAGGATAGGAAAGCAATGAAGCCTAAGATTGGCATTATTCCAGGTGATCCGGGCGGCATTGGCCCTGAATTGATTGCAAAGCTGTTGAGCAAGCCAGACACTGCAGAGAAAGCGGATATTCTGCTGATTGGTGATGGCCATCTGTTCAGTCAGGGCATGCAGCAAGCAGATGCCCATTATGATATGCGTTCCTGTCAGCCCCTTGACGGGGACTGGACCGCCGGAGACGACTATGCCCATTTTGACCGTCAGACTATCACCGAAGATGAGGTTAGTATTGCGGACGTAACCCTTGAAAACGGCAAATCTGCCCTAGCCAATTTAAATTGTGCGCTTGAGCTGGCCAGAGATGGCATTATCGATGCCATCACTTTTGGCCCCTTTAACAAAGCAGCACTGATTGAAGCTGGCTTAGGTCACGAAGATGAGCTGCATTATATGGCAGAATTTCTGGGTGTTGAGACCTATATCTCAGAGCTCAACACGTTAGAAGGATTATGGACAAGCCGTGTGTCCAGCCACATCGCGCTGAAGGAAGTGCCGGAATATATCACAGATCATCGTATTTCAGAGGCTGTGCATCTGATTGATAAAACGTTGCGCCGTTCAGGCATGAATCGGCCACGCCTGTCTGTTGCTGCCTTGAACCCACATGCAGGCGATAACGGGAATTTTGGCCGTGAGGAAATTGATGTGATTTCGCCAGCAGTCCAAAAACTGCAGTCTGAACAGGTGAATGTAGATGGGCCCTGGCCATCTGACACAGTCTTTTTGAGAGCAAAGGCAGGCGAGGTTGATGGCATCATCACCATGTATCATGACCAGGGCCAGATCGCGCTGAAGCTGATGGGCTTTGACCGGGGCGTCACGGTTCAGGGCGGCATTCCGTTTCCGGTAACAACACCAGCGCATGGAACAGCCTTTGATATCGCCGGTTCCGGTAAAGCAGATGTCAAAGCGATGACTGCTGCCTTTGATATTGCCTGTAACATGGTCAGCAACTGGCAGTAAACACACCCACACCCCCTATTATGCGGGACACGAGGCACGAAGAGATGAAAATTACCGCTATTCGGGCTTATGCACTGAATGTGACAGCTGAATTGGATATCACTTCTGAGGTGAAAACAGCCGCACATCAGGTCTGTGTAGTGGAAATTGACACAGATGAAGGCATAACCGGGCACGGGTTGACCTCTATCGGGCCGTCAGTGCCGATAAAGGCCGCCATACTGTCTGTTGCTGCACCTGAACTGCTTGGGGATGACCCGCTGCGGCATGAGCAGATTTGGGATAAACTGTATTGGCTTTTGGTTCCGCGTGGCCAGTCTGGCGTGGGCATGCATGCAATCGCCGCAATTGATATTGCCTTGTGGGACATCAAAGGCAAGGCCCTGAACCAGCCGATTTGGAAGCTGCTGGGGGGGGCACGCGACAAATGTCCTGTTTATGCGACTTTTGGCTTTGGGTTTTACCGTACAGAAGAACTGGCTGAAGCTGCGCAAAACTGGCAGCAACGAGGTTTTCATCGGCTGAAAATGACGGTCGGGAACCAGGCCCTGAAGCGCAGGGATGAGCCTCGCCTATTAGCCGATGTGATTGCTGAGGATGCCATACGTGTGCAGACAGTGCGTGAGGCGGCAGGACCAAAAGCTGAATTATTTATAGACGCGAATTGCAGCCTTGATCTGTATCACGCCCGTGCCCTCTGCTCTATGATTGAATCCTATCATATTGAGTTTTTCGAAGAGCCGATCACACAAAATGACGTGCGGCAGATGGCTGAATTACGGACCCAAACATCTATCCGCCTGGCCTGTGGTCAAAATGAAGGCCAGGCTTATCGGTTCAGAGATATGATGATCGCCGGAGCGGTAGATATCATCCAGCCAAATGTGGCCATTACCGGCGGCTTTACCCAATGTCAGAAGATAGCCGCCCTTGCGAACAGCTTTAACATCTCGGTTGATAATGGCGGGGCCTGGCCCTTTTTTAACCAGCATCTTCAGGCTGGCGTATCCAATGGCGGGCTGGTGGAATATCATTACAGCTCTGTTGAGGTGTGCAGCAAGATATATGACGGCCTGCCCGTTCCCAAAGATGGCTGGCTGGAGATGAGCAATAAACCTGGTCTGGGGTTCGATCTCAATACTGCAGCGCTTACCGCGTTTGAGATCGATTAACCCTCAGGTGCCCTTAAGTTATTTTTTGCCTGAATAAGCGCCTCTGGTTGCCATCTTGAACAATTGCGGACCGCACAGGCCCAGAAACGCCAGGAACAAGAAAAACAGGGCCAGTGGCTGAGTGAAAATCTGCCACCACTCTCCATTAAAGATTTTCAGAGAGTTCTGCAGGTTTACCTCTACCATCTTGCCCAAAATCAGGCCGACAGCGATAGGCGCAACGGCAAAGCCGAACCGGCGGGCAACAAAGCCAATCACCCCAAAAATCAACACAATCCAAATATCCAGCAGGGATGAATTCAGCGCATAGGCCCCGATGACAGAGAGCGCGAATACAATCGGCCATAATATTGGTGTAGGAATTAACGAGATACGCGCAAAGATTTTCGCAGCATAAAGTCCCATCAATAAGAACATCACATTCGCAACAAACATAGAGCCAAAGATCTGATATACCGCTTCGACCTGTTCAGTGAACAGATAAGGGCCGGGACGCAGCCCATGAACCATCAGACCAACAAGGATAATTGCAGTGGTGCCACTGCCGGGAATCCCCAGGACCATTGTTGGGACCATCGCGCCACCCGTCGCCGCATTATTGGCTGACTCTGCACCCGCAATCCCCTCAATCGCGCCTTTGCCGAATTCATCTTTATTCTTGGACCATCGTTTGGCCTCTGAATAGCCAATCATTGAGGCAACAGTCGCCCCTTCCGCAGGGAGAATGCCAATAAAGGTGCCGATACCAGATGACCTGACAACCGTTTTCCAGATTTTCTTATAATCGGCTCTGCTTGGCAGCTGAACCGCTTTCATTTTCACAAATTCAACGGCCTGATTGGCCAGCCTTGACTGAACCAGCAATTCCGACATCGCAAACAAGCCAATCATCACAGGCACAAAAGACAGGCCTTCATATAATTCGTAATTTCCGAACATGAACCGTTCAATGGTGGTCACGCGTTCAGCCCCAATAGTAGACAACCAAACGCCAAACACACCACCAATCAGATTCTTCACCGCACCACCTGAAGAAATACTGGCCAGCATAGACAGGCCAAAAATTGTCAGGGCAAAATATTCAGGCGGTCTAAATTCATAAGCGACCCGTGCCAGCAAGGGCGCCGCAAAACACAGAACAATCACAGACACGATCCCGCCGAATGTTGAGGCGATTACAGCTATACCCAGCGCGCGTCCCGCCTCTCCGCGCTGCGCCAGAGGATACCCATCAAAGGTCGTCGCGGCAGCGGCGGATGTGCCTGGTGTATTGATCAAGATGGCTGTGATCGACCCTGCAAAGGTCGCTGAGACATAAATTGTGGCCAGTACTGCAATGGCGTGGACCGGATCCATTGTGAGCGTGAAGGGCAGGAGCAAGGCTGCACCTGTTGTTGCCCCGAGCCCCGGAAGAACGCCAATAACAATGCCGATGATTGTGGTGATAAAAATCAAAAACAACAGGTAAGGGTCAAAGAAAACTGAACCTAACGCAGATAAAGCTTCTAACATCTTCAAAGAGCTCCTTAACCGTAATACCAGTTCATCAGAATTCCGCGTGGGAACCTGATTCGCAAAACATTGTCAAACAGAAGGAAAATTAGGAAGGGAGTCAAAATTGCGTTGCCCAGTGACACCAGCAGACGCCGCTCGCCCCACGCCAGAGACATCAAAAACATCACAACAGCGATCCCGATAAACATATCAGTTGATACCGTCAGACCATAAAAGACGACCAACAACGCCATGGACATCCATGTTGCCCGGCGGATAGGTTCAGGATAGCTTGGCGGGGTTTTGTAAAACTGAACAGCAAGAATGGCTGTCAGTATCAGATTAAGTATCATTAAAAAAATCGGAAAAGACCGAGGCTGCATGCTGTCACCGACAATCATTGGCGGCGAGATATCGAGCTGAAGAGCCAGATAAATAATCACCAGTGAAATCGCTGCAATCACTGCAGGTACAATTTGCGACTTGAACACCATAGATTCTTCCCCGGAAAAAAGGCGCCCCCACCCATAAATCGGCGGGAGCGCTTAAAATTAATGTGGCATTAGTTCACCAGACCCATTTCCTTCAGGGCCGGGCCAAATTCGCTGACCATCATCTTTATCTGTTCACCCCATGGGCCAGATGCCTGTGGTGAGGTGTTATCAAGACCTGAATTGGCCAGATAAGCCTGGTACAGGGAATGACCCATTGCCTTTGTCATAGCGGCTTCCATCTCTGCACGACGCTCTTCGGCAACACCAGCATGTGTCACAAATCCGCGTGTGGTGGACAGCACCAGATCGATACCCATTGACTTGGCTGTCTTGGCAGCTGGGATTGGCTCCATGCCGTTTTCGCCCAAGATAACCAGCGGGCAGACGTCACCAGCTTCAACAGGTGCTGAGGCTTCAGACAAGTTCAGAACACCTACATCAACTGCACCGGCAACCAGCTGTGTTGCCAGCTCACCGCCACCGCCGAACGGCACGTAATTTGGCATTGGCTGACCCAAACGCTTTGCCCACAGATAAACAGTAATGTGGTCAATTGTTCCTGAAGATGTGCCGCCAAATGTTGGTGCATCACCATTTTTCATGCCATTCACGAAGTCTTCAGGGGTCTTGTATTTTGACTTCTTACAATTCACCATCAGAATTTGTGGATCATTTGTACCCCGCGCGATTGGCGCCATATCTTCAACAGTCAGCTTGGTCTTGCCAGCGGCCATAGAAATAGCGTGGCCAACAGTGAACGTCATCACTGTGTTACCATCAGCCGGACGTGTTGAGAAATAATTCATCGCTGCAGCACCGCCGCCGCCACGCTTATTCACAACAACCATATCCTGTTTCAAATGACGGCGTGTGCGAATCATCATCATACGTGAGTTCACATCTGTGCCGCCACCTGCGCCAGCATGTGTGATGACTTCAATCGCTGGCTTGTCGTCAGAAATCGCCGGTGTGGCTGTCATCATCATGGCACCGGCCATAATGGCTACACCAGACCCTACAGTCGCGAGTAGTTTTGTCGTTTTCATGTGCGAATCCTCCCTTGGACATTTTGGTATACACAATTCCATTTATGAATTAAGTAAACCGCGTTCTCTTGGTGTTGGCAAGCGATCACTTCTTTTCAAGGTGGTTTTTTTTTGCGTATAGCAAAACCGCAATTTAGACTTGCACCTTTGATTAGTCCGGGTTCATCATTTAAACCCAGCTGCCGTTTCAAGAGAATTAAGGGCGTTACTTAGTCATGAGCGGGCGTTCACAACAACAATGGAAACGAATAAAGGTTGACCCGGGTTTATTGCGTCCATTGATGCAACGTCAGGACGCACGTCCCATGCGTGATATGTTGTTCTGGCTGGGTCTGATGGGCCTTTTTATGGGTCTGACCATTTATTTATGGGGCAGCTGGTGGGCGGCACTTCCGCTTTATGCTTACGCTGTTCTCTACAGCACAGGCTCTCAATCACGAGAGCATGAGACTGGCCACGGGACGGCTTTTAAAAGCAAGGCCTATAATAAATTTTTCTTTGAGCTGACCAGTTTTATGGTTTTGCGTGAGAGCTTTTTGCGCACAAAAAGCCATGACACCCATCATCAGCACACAATTTTAACAGACAAAGATCCTGAAATTGTCACCCCTACCCCACCGAATTACCGCGCTCTGTTGTTGAATCTGTTTATGATTGAGCGGTCATTTAATGGGGTGAAAGATATCGCCATCCACAGCCTGAACAAGCTGACCGCAAAAGATCGAAAAAACGGGCTGACAGCTTTGCCTGATGGCGCCTTGACCAAAGCCAGATTATGGGCAGCTATCCTGATTTCCATTTTCGGCTTAAGCTTATATCTGTCCACCTGGCTGCCGCTGATGTTGGTTGGTCCTGTACCCACAATGTTTGGGGGAACGCTGAGGCATATATTTGCGCTGTCACAGCATGTTGGGCTTGCCCAGAATGTTTATGATCACCGCATGAATACGCGCACCATTCATCTGGGCCCGGTGCTGGGCTTTTTATACATGAATATGCAGTATCACCTTGAACATCATCTCTACCCGAATGTGCCTTATTATCATCTGCCTGCTTTGCATGAGCTGATTAAAGATCAATGTCCCCCAGCCTATAACGGTCTTTCGCCCGTATTTGCCGAGATGCTGCCCGTATTATGGCGTCAACGCACAGAACCGGGCTATTTTATCGAGCGGCCCTTGCCGGCCTGACAGCGGTTTCGGCGCTGGTTAATCTATTTTCACGCCAGCTTCTTTCGCACGGGCCAGCATATAATCGCGCCCTGCCAGCATATCATCCAAGGTGGTGAAGCCATTGGTATAATGGCCGGTATAGCCCAGGCCTTCTATTTTTTTGAACATGGCGCCAAAATCGATCGTACCCTCACCGGGACGTTGGTGGATTTCATATGAGCCGTTATTGTCGGCCAGCCTTACTTCATGACATAGCGAGAAATCAACCGCATCAATGAAATTTGAAATCCCTACGCCAGGCAGGAAATGAGCATGATTTGCCGTGAAGGACCAGCGCAAAGCCGGGCTTTGAACTTCGGTCAAAAAATGCATCGTTTCAGCAGGTGTAACCGGCATATAGTTTACTTCAGCCAGAACCGGCTCCCAGTTCAGATTTTCAAGCAGCAGCAAAACCCCTTTTTTTTCTGCATATTCGGCCACCCGTTTCAAACGGTCAATCGCCGCTTGCATTCTGATAGTTCGGCAGGCGGTAAAATGATAGCCACCATGCACGACAATCCATTCAGCACCGACCTGGGGGGCGAGATCGATATAGGCTTTCATATAGGCATCAACAGCATCGCGGCAAAAAGGTGAGATTTCAGCAACATTCACACCTGACAAAGTGTGAAGCCCCAGTTTCAGCCCATGCTTTTCTTTTGCTGAACGCACGCGCTTGACCCGGTCAGCATCAAAACTTTCCAGCGCATTAGGGTGAATATCGGTCTGCACATCAATGAAATGAACATCATTCCGGGCCGCCCATTCAATCCCGTCTTCAACCGAAACGCGCCGGCCGATATCAATACCGATTCTTTGTTTCAATGTCAGTTTTGTCATAGGTAAACGTCCCCCATTTTGTTTGCGGTCCTAGCGCCCTTTAAATTGTGGCTTTCGCTTTTCCATAAAGGCCCGACGCCCTTCAATATAATCTTCACTATCGAAACATGCTTTGACCAGAGCATCTATCCGGGGACGGTCACGTTCAGATTCTGCTTTTTGAATATCTGCTGTAATCGCCTTGACTGATGCCATGGTCATCGGCGCATTCTCTGCCATGCGTTTGACATAGTCGGCCACATAAGGCTCCAGCATGTGGCTGGGCAGAACCCGATTCACCAGCCCCATATCATAGGCTTCCTGGGCGGTGAACTGACGGGCGGTAAAGAAAATTTCCTTCACCATTGACGGACCCACAAGGGCCGACAGGCGAGCCACCCCGTCAAAGCCATATCCCAAACCTAATTTGGCTGCCGGAACTGCAAATCGTGATTTATCTTCACACAGACGGATATCACAACACACCGCAAGCCCCATACCACCGCCAATACAATATCCTGTAATCATGGCAATTGTCGGCTTGGGAAAATGAAAGACCGCGTTGTAAAATCGGGTCGAGGCCGCCGTATAGACAGCCACTTGATCTGCACTGGAGCGTTCCTTTTCGAATTTCGAAATATCCGCACCAGAGGCAAAGGCTTTGCCCCCGGCCCCGCGAATAACCAGAAGACGCACAGTATCATCTTCAGCCATTGCTTCAACCACATCAGCTGCTGCCTGATACATGGCCAGCGAAACCGCATTGTGCCGTTCAGGATTATTAATCAACACATAGCCGGTATGGTCGATACAGCCAGCAAGAATTTTTCCATCTGCATAGCTATCAAGTGCCTTCAGATTCATATCACACCCTCGTCAGAAAAGGCCTGGATGTCAGCTTCAGAATAGCCATATTCAGCCAGTATTTCGCGGCTATGCTCACCCTTACCTGGCGGTGGACGCTGAATAGAGGGATCAGCGTTACTCATGATAATCGGCTGACCCACAACCTGTACAGGACCGCGTTCACTGCTCATCATATCACGGGCAATCCCCAGATGCTGGACCTGCTCACTTTCAAAGACCTTGTCAATGGTGTTGATCTCACCACTCGGCACGCCAATTTTGTTGAGCCGCTCAATCCAGTTCTGGCTGGTATCTTTGCCGAAATTATCATTAATGATCGCGCTTAGTGCGTCTCTGTTTTCGCTTCTGGCGAGTGGAGTGGCAAAAGCCTCATCATCCAGCCGCTGATCCCCGATTTCATCTTTGAAGCGCAACCAGATATGCTGACCGGCCACAGCGATATTAATAAAACCATCACGGGTTTCAAACACGCCTGTGGGGATCGAGGTGGGGTGGTTGTTTCCTGCCTGCTGGGGAACATGACCATCCATCAGCCAACGCGTTGCCTGAAAATCCAGCATCGCTATCTGTGCCTGAAGCAGCGATGTTTGTACCCACTGGCCGTCACCGGTTTTCTCTCGCCCGATCAAAGCCAGCAACACGCCTTGGGCAGCAAAACCGCCTGCGGTAAGATCAGCTATCGGGATGCCAACACGCATCGGCCCTTCCCCCGGGGCGCCAGTTATTGACATTAACCCGCCCATCCCTTGCGCAATCTGGTCAAAGCCTGGTCGTTTTGATAACGGCCCGTCCTGACCAAAGCCAGAGATAGAAGCATAAACAATGCCCGGATTGAACGCCTTTATGGTCTCATAATCAATCCCCAGACGATGCTTCACGTCAGGACGATAATTTTCAACAATCACATCCGCACCTGCAGCCATTTTCAGAAAGATGGCTTTGCCTGCTTCTGATTTCAGGTCAAGGACCATAGAGCGTTTGTTACGCTGCAGATTTTGAAAGTCTGAGCTGTCACGCGTGCCGCCCATATCCGACCCAGCATCAGACGGGGTTTCGATTTTTATGACATTCGCCCCCCAATCAGCAAGCTGGCGAACACAGGTCGGCCCTGACCGAACGCGGGTCAGGTCAAGTACAGTAATGTGATCTAATATCGGGCAAGAGGATTCAAATCCCATAGAACAATCTTTCTTTTTAAATAAATGGCTGTGTCAGCAAACTAAAGACCTTACACAATCCGGAAACTAAAATATTGTATACCAAATTAAGACGTTTTAGAGTCAGACTGTCAACTGGCTTAGCATGACCCAAGCCCTCGCTTTTCTGCGCGGCGAGAAACAAAGAGATAGTAGCATTATTCCATGAAAACGATTTTTATCCTGTTTGACAGCCTGAACCGGTCCGCCCTGTCCTGCTATGGTGGCACAATACAGACACCGCATTTCGACAGGCTGGCCAGCCGCGCAGCACTGTTTGACAATCATTTTGCGGGGTCTTTGCCCTGTATGCCCGCAAGACGGGATATGCAAACAGGACGATTGAATTTCCTGCATCGCAGCTGGGGACCGCTTGAGCCATTTGACGACAGCTTTGCTGATCGAATGAAAACTGCAGGTGTTTACAGCCACCTTGTGTCTGATCACTATCATTATTTTGAAGATGGCGGGGCCACTTATCATACCCGCTATTCCAGCTGGGATTTCATCCGTGGGCAGGAATCAGACCCTCATATCGCGATGGTTGAACCGCCATTGGACAGATTCAGACAAGCTTATCACCCTCTGCAATTTGAAGAACATCGTAATGGACACCGCCTGCAAGGGATGATCAACCGAGATGCGGTCAAACAAGAGGCAGATTATCCGGTTGTGAAATGTATCGATTCAGCGCTGGCCTTTTTGGCTGAAAACCATGTCGCCAAAAATTGGTTTTTGCAGATGGAAACCTTTGATCCTCATGAACCGTTTACCGCCCCAAAAGCTTATCGCAACACCGATACAGGCTATCATGGTCCGACCCTGGATTGGCCACGCTATAAGCAGGTTGAGGAAACCGCTGAGGAAGTTGCCGAGCTTAAGGAAAACTATGCCGCACTGGTCAGGTTCTGTGACGCGCAATTAGGCCGTTTGTTGGCTGCTTTTGATGCGTATAATCTCTGGCAGGATACAGCTATTGTGCTGACAACTGATCATGGCTTTTTGCTGGGTGAACATGACTGGTGGGCAAAAAACAGGATGCCGTTTTTCAATGAAGTTGCCCATATCCCGTTGATGATTTATCACCCTGAGATGAGCGTTGATGCGGGCAGCCATATCTCAGCGCTGACCCAAACTGTTGATTTAATGCCGACCTTTCTTGAACTGCAAGGCCTGCCTGCGGATGGATATATGACAGGCCGGTCACTGTTGCCGCTGCTGTTTGGCGCCGGTACAACCGGACGCGAGATCGCCCTTTTTGGCATTTTTGGAGGCGCGCTGAACGCCACTGATGGCCGATACAGCTATTTCCGCTATCCAGAGGATATGGAAACCACGGACCTGTTTGAATATACGTTGATGCCAATGCATAACCGCAGCTTGTTTGAGATAAGAGAGTTAGCACAGGCTGACCTTTATCGCGGTTTTTCCTTCACAAAAGGCGCACCTGTTCTGCAAATACCAGCCTTAAAAGATGCCAAACGTTCACCACGCCAGGGCGGATTTGCCCAAACCCAAACCTGTCTTTACGACCTGCACGCAGATCCAGGGCAGACCCGCCCCTTCAGAGATGCTGAAATCGAATCCCACCTGATGGAAGCAATACGAGCGGAGATGTCTTCCCACGAAGCACCTGAAGAGATATATCTGCGGTTTGATATGAATGCTGGTGCTGCCTTATAAGCACAATTACCCACCTTAAAATTTTGCGTTGATAACCTGAAAAAAGAAGAGAGCCTTGTGATGAGTAACCATCTTTATGATGATGTGTTCGCCCCGACTGAAAAATCAGAAAAACCGTTTCTGATCACACCAGAAGGCAGCCTGTCCTATGCTGCATTTCACAAGCGGGTAAACCAGCTGGCTCATGCGCTGGTGGCCAGTGGCATGAAAACCGGAGACAGGGTGGCGGTTCAGGCAGCAAAGTCTGTCTCACAGCTCGCCTTATATGTCGCCACAATAAAGGCCGGTGGTGTGTATCTACCACTGAACACCAGCTATACCGCACATGAGCTGGATTATTTTATTTCCAATGCAGCGGCCCGTCTGGTTGTCGTCGATATGAAAGCCGAAGAAGCGGTAACACCCATAGCCGAGGCACAGGGCGCAAAATTGCTGACATTAAATGCAGATGAAAGCGGCACATTACCTGATCTGGCCGAAACTCAGCATGACCAATTTGATCCGGTCGACAGAGGGTCTGAGGATTTGGCGGCCATATTATATACATCTGGCACAACTGGCCGGTCCAAAGGGGCCCAGCTATGTCATCGCAACCTGTTATCTAATACAGAAGTATTGCGGGAATTTTGGCGGTTTACAGCCGATGATGTGCTGCTTCATATGCTGCCGATTTACCATACACACGGCCTGTTTGTAGCGTGCAATCTGTTGGCCATGGTGGGCGGAAGCATGATTTTCCTGCCAAAATTTGACGCAGACAAAGCCCTGGCCTTCCTGCCGCAGGCCACCACAATGATGGGTGTACCAACCTTCTATACCCGTCTGTTGGCAGATGAACGCTTCACCCGTGAGGCCAGCCAGCATATGCGTCTGTTTATTTCTGGATCGGCCCCGCTTCTTGCAGAGACCCATAAAAGTTTTGAAGCCAGAACAGGAAAGAAAATTCTGGAGCGTTATGGCATGACAGAAACCAATATGAGCACATCAAACCCCTATGATGGAGACCGGATTGCAGGAACGGTTGGCTTACCCCTGCCTGGTGTGGAGTTGCGGATTGCTGATGCAAAAACAGGAGAGAGCCTGGCTGACGGAGAAATTGGTATCATTGAGCTGAAAGGGGACAATGTCTTTACTGGCTATTGGCAAATGCCAGAAAAAACAGCTGAATCTTTCCGTGATGACGGGTTTTTCATCACCGGCGATATGGCGCGCATTGACGAAAATGGCTATGTGGTGATTGTTGGCCGGGACAAGGATTTGATTATCTCTGGCGGCTTGAATGTCTATCCTAAGGAGATTGAAAGCCTCATTGACGAGATAGACGGCGTCACCGAATCTGCGGTTATTGGCGTGCCGCACCCCGATTTCGGAGAGGCTGTTGTTGCTGTCATTGTTTCAGAAGATAATGACCTGAATGAAGACAAGGTCATGGCCTATGTCACGGACAAGCTGGCTAAATTTAAACAGCCAAAGGCTATATTCTTCGTTGAAGCCCTTCCCCGCAACACCATGGGCAAGGTACAGAAAGTCACTTTGCGCACTGAGCATAAAGGATTGTTTGTTTAATCAAAGGCCGCCATATTGAGATATGCGCAGTTATCCTGAACCACTAAAGGAGATGAGATGATGCTGAACGTTCCGCCATCAGAATCCGGGCCAACCATTGAAGATTATTGCGGGCTGCGTCCGGAAATTGACGAGACCGCATATATTGCCAGTACAGCCGCAATTATGGGGGCGGTTCGTATCGGAGCTGATTGTTCGATTTGGCATAATGTAACCCTACGCGGTGATGCCAATTACATCACTATCGGCAAAGGCAGCAATATTCAGGATAACTCAGTGGTGCATATTGATTCAGGCGTTCTGCCCACCGTAATCGGAGACTATGTCACAGTGGGTCATGGCGCAATTGTGCATGCCTGTACATTACATGATCGCAGCTTTGTCGGGATGGGCGCAATTGTGCTGGATGGGGCCGTGGTAGAGAGCGGAGCAATGGTCGCTGCAGGTGCGTTGGTTCCGCCTGGAAAAATTGTCCCCTCTGGCCAGCTATGGGCAGGCAGTCCGGCAAAATTGATGCGCGAGATGGATGAAACAACACAGAATAAATTTCTGCAGACCGCACATAAATATGTTGAGTTCGGTCGTGCGGCCCGACTGGGCCTTGATGGGGGTCCCTATAATTTCAAACCGGTTCCCTTACCGCCATTGAATGACTAAAGGACCTAGTTCTTCTCTGTTTGCGTACAGGGCGCCCCACATGGCGCACAGGCATTGCCCAAATCTGAAGGTGAACCAACATCTGTCAGCGCTGTGCTGGTCAGATGATCGCCAATCAGCAGAACTGAGCCAACCAGGACAATCAGCAGATAGATTTGTTTTGGCGAAATGGTCATCTTATCAGCCTCCTTATTTTTCAAGACCGAACCGCGGGCGTAACTGTATTCCAGCCCAGCTGCCCGCCATCGCCAAAACAAACCACACCCACCCATGCAGAGAGCCTGAGGCGATACCGCCTAAAAAGGCGCCTATGTTGCAGCCGAAAGACAGACGCGCTCCAATGCCCATCAGCACCCCGCCAAGTGCCGCCGCCAAAAGCTGGCGCGCAGATGGCCAGGTCTGAGTGGTTAATTGACCAGATACAGCGGCGATCATCGCTGCACCAAGCACCATGCCAATATTCATCAGGCTGGACACATCAGACAGTAAGGAATGTTTCAGCGCACGTGCAGGCCCCGCCCATTGCCAAAAGGTAAATTCAGCAACAGGCACCCCTAAATCCTGAGCCAGCTTTGCACCCCATAATGTAAAGCCGAAGGTCACGCCCCAAGGGTGGCCAGACAAAACAAACACTGCCCAGCATAACAGCGCGATGCTCACACAAGCCCACAGCAAACGTCGCGGCAAGTGCTGGCCACGACGACGGCCGAGGCTATAAAAGCCAACGCCAACAGCAGCGATCAGCGCAAGATTGACAAGCGTCCTTGCCCCATCAGACAAACCACCGGCAATGGCCACCTGGCCAGCAGAGCCCCATTCGAGCGCTGATGGCAACAAAAATGACCCCAACACGGAACCAATGATGAAAAACGGCAACGCAATCATCATCCGGCCTGAGCCGCCACCGAAACTGAATAATACACCTGACCCACAGCCATTGGCCAATTGCATGCCGAGCCCGAACATAAAGGCGCCGACAAATAAAGATACAGATACTGGTGCAACCGAACCAGACGCATCCAGCCCCAGCATAGCCGCAGGGATAAAGACTACCGCACATAAGCCAATCAAGAGAAAATGAGCCGCCAATCCCATGACCTCACCACGGACCAAAGCATGGCGCCAGGCAGAGGCAAAACCATATTGAAAAGTCAGAAATACAGCACCTAAAAGGCCCCCAAGCCCAAAAAGACCAAGTCCGGTCAGGCCAGTATCAAGACTGACAAGACCGGCGATCATCACCGCAATACCGCCAAACAAAATGAGACTGCCTGTCTCAAAGCTCAGCTTTTGACGATAGGATGTTGGGATTGTCGATACGGTTTCAGGCATGTCAGAGGTCCTTATACTGTTCACAGACAATGGCGAGGGCTGGCACACTGCACGCGCATGCCAGCCGGTGTCACGCTAAGCAGACATTACCTTTTACCCCAGGATTGATTTAAAGAACCCTTTAATTTTATCGAGGTTCGATTTACCCGTATCCAGAGGGTTGTCAGCATTAGCTGTCCATTCCACCATTGAGCCATCATAAAGCTTAACATCTTTGCGGCCCAGAACTTCTGAAAGTACAAACCAGTTTGTCGCAGCCCAGTGTCCGGTGTTGCAATAGCTGATTACAGGCTGACCAGCATCCACCGCAGCATATAAAGTCTGCAACTCGTCAACTGACTTCAGCTTGTTTGTTTCAACATCATAAGCTGTTTCCTGGAACAACATTTGCGCCCCTGGAATACGGCCGGGATTTGTGGCCTTCGGGTGTTTGGCTTCACCATAAAATTGGGCTTCATTGCGTCCGTCAAGCAAGGTTGTTTTGCCTTTGCTCTCTACCAAAGCTGCCACCTGTTCGATTGACACATAACCTTGTGGCTGGAAGCGGGCGACAAAGTCACCTGGTACAGGGGCGACAGGTGCGCCGGTTTCGATTTGCCCCGGATAGGCCGCAACCCATGCTGCATAACCACCATTCAGAATAGACACTTTGTCATGGCCAAAAACCTTAAACGTCCAATATGCACGCGCTGAAGAGCCAAAATCAGTTGAATTCACCCCTGCAGGGATCAAAACAACATGGCTGCCCGCAGATACACCCAACTTGCGCGCCAACGCTTCAAACTCAGCTTCAGTCGGCAAAAGCCCAACCACATCATCTCGGCCAACACGCCAGCCATCTTTAAGATAGTCTGAATGAAGTGATGAGGGGATGTGGCCGTCCAGATAGGTTTCATAACTGCCCTTATCGATTTCATTACGCAAATCGATCAGAACCACATTTTCATTATCAAGATTACCAGCCACCCAGTCGACATCGACCAGAGGCTGTGCAGTTGCCGCTGTGGCTAAACCAGTCCAGAACAAAAGCACAGCACATAAACGCTTTAAGAACACCATATTGACCTCCTTTGGTCAGCAAGAACAAATTTCAATCCTGCTCAGAATGAGAAGTAAACATCATGCTCTTTATATAAAATTTTTCCTAAATTACGCCATATTTGACCAAAAATAAGAATTTAATTTTTAAATTAAAACTGATTTAAAGGCAGATTATTCCATTTTCAGGAGATGTTCTGAAAACAGAATTCCCCGATGCAGATAAGGGTTCAGCTGCGCGCATAAAGCACAGCCTTCAGCTTATCTTTCAGCGCATAACTGGTATTAATAGCATTGATAAACCACGGATAGCCGTCATAAAAGGGTATCGCTTTGGGCGGCTCGCCATAAAACCGGCTGGGCTGGTTACTTAACCCAAAGGCCATCTCGGCAGTTTTTTTGCCGAGCCAGCGCGCCCATACCGTCCCCGAACCCGCATAGCCCGCGGCATACCAGATATTGTCATGAGTAAAGATGCGCGGCAGCTGGCTGGTATTGAAGGCCACATTTCCCAGCCAGCAATAGTCTGTGTGCACATCCGCCAGTTCAGGAAATAATTCAGCCAGCTTGCGCCCCAGATACGCAACAGAACGCCCGGACGGTGTGAGACGATCAAAACTGCGTGCGCCCAGCAGAATACGTCGCCTATCTGGAGTTGGCCGAAAATAGCAATAAAGGGCTGCTGTATTGCCATACATACGCAATGATGGCATCAGCTGCCTGATGCGGTCTGCTCCCAAATCTTCTGTAACCATGATACAGCTCTGGACTGGCACCAGACGACGGCGAAGAAACTGGCCAAATGGACGGGTTGTGCCTGTATAGCCATTTGTTGCCACAATCACCTGGGCTGCACGAACACTTCCTTTTTCAGTATGGATTTTCTTGCCTGCCTTAGCATCTGTTTCGATAGAGTTAACAGGCGTATAGGCCGAGAACAGCACCCCAGCCCGTTTTGCTGCCTGCAACAGACCTTCATAAAATAAACCTGGGTGATAGCCGCCAATTTCTGCACGCACCACACCGCCAAAGAAGCGGTCCGTGTTGATTTCCTTATGCTGTTCTGACCGCGGCACGACCCAGCCTTCATGCCCGTCAATTCTGTTTAATGCATCAATATTACGGGCGAGGCTGTCATAATCCTTGGGGGTCATTGCACCGGTAAACCGGCCCGTCATCTGTAAATGACAGTCGATCTTTTCTTCTGCGCAGAAATGCGCCAGATCCAGCCGCGCTTCTATACCTTCAGCATAAACCCTGTCAGCGAATTCCCGGCCATACTGTTTTTCAAGAGTGCCATGATCATGCCTGATATTACCGCTGCAAATCCCGCCATTACGTGTTGAGGCCCCCAGCCCCATCTGGCCCGCATCACAAACCAGAACTGATTTCCCCAGACGCGCAGCCGTTAAGGCAGCAGACAGGCCAGTAAAACCGCCCCCAACAACCAGCAAGTCAACATCGGTTACGGGCAGCTGCGTATCTTCATGGACCACTTCATCGGGCGCCATCTGCATCTGGTCCCACCAATAGGGTGTCAGCTTCACAATAAAAGCCTTTCTGTTATCTGTTCTTTTTGTATCTACAGCGAAAGCTGCATATAGACCACATCCAGCCACCGGCCGAACTTAAACCCCAGATCACGGGCAGTCCCGACAGACACAAATCCGCATGACCGATGCAGACCAATTGATCCTTGATTGTCTGAATCGCCGATAACCGCAAGAACCTGTTTATAGCGACGGGCTTTACAGCTTTCAATCAGTGCGGATAACAACACCTTCCCGACACCTTTGCGCAGATGGTCGCGATGAACATAAATTGAATCCTCAACGGTAAAGCGATAAGCAGAACGGGTTTTATAGGGCCCGGCATAGGCATAGCCAATCACCTCATCAGAGGGGCCACAAGCCACCAAAACAGGAAACCCGCTGTTGATCAGCCCGAATAAACGCGAGCGCATCTCTTCTGTATCTGGAGGCATTTCTTCAAAGGTCGCTGTACCTGTCAGTACGTGATGACTATAGATAGCCGCAATTGCCGCCAAGTCAGGCTCAGTACATGGTCTTATCAAGATTGCTTGGGTCATAGTGCCAGTCTACAAAACAATATAGGGCAAACCAAGACTTTGATTATTACCCGTGCTAGGTTTGGGTTTGTCTTATCTGCGCAGGAGCCTGACCAACATGACATGCAGCTTCAGACAAACAGGGTTTTTCGTCAGCCTCGTGATGATAGCGGCCCTGATCGGAACAGCAGCCACAACGCAGGCCGAAGACAAAGTGCAACAAATTGGCCCGTCTCTGGCTCATCCCTGGGGTATGAGCTTTGTTGATGAGACCAGCTTACTGATTACCCAGCGCGGCGGACAGATGGTCAAGCTGAACTGGCAGACAGGCACAGTCACAAATATCGGCAATCTTCCTGAAGTCGTAGCCAGGCGGCAGGGCGGATTGTTGGATGTACTGACCAACAGAACACAAACCGGACAAACAGATGTTTATGTCTGCTACAGCAAACAGGTTCCAGGTGGAACGACTACCGCTCTTGACCGGGCGGTTTTGGACACCAACCGGCTGACAAATCGTACCCCCCTGTTTGAAGCTAATGACATATCTGTACGTCCACTGCATTTCGGCTGTCGCATCGCCATCCATGAGGGCTATTTGTTCCTGACAATCGGGGAGCGCGGCCAACGTGACAATGCGCAAGACTCTGCCTCTCATGCAGGGTCTGTGGTGCGGTTTCATCTGGATGGCCGCATCCCTGCAGATAATCCGGTATTTGAGGGTGACGCGCCTGGGCTGTTCACCAAAGGCCACCGCAATCCGCAGGGGATCGCCATACATCCCGCGACCGGTGATATCTGGGTGAATGAACATGGCCCGAAAGGCGGAGATGAGATAAATATCTTGAAGGCCGGCGCAAATTATGGCTGGCCACTCGCCAGCTTCGGCGAGGAATATTTTGGCGGACCAGTGGGGACCGGACTGACCAGCTATCCGGGCACTATGGGCCCGGTCTGGCACTGGACCCCTTCTATTGCGCCGTCCGGTATGGCGTTTTATAACAGTGATATGTTTGCCGAGCTGACAGGCGGGCTGCTTGTAACCTCACTGAAATTCAGGCGGCTTTATCATGTGAAATTAGCTGATGGATTGCCTGTTGAGGAAGAGGTCATTCTGGACCGGCAAATCGGGCGCATCCGCGATGTTGAAATTGCCCCTGACGGGTCTGTTCTGTTGCTCAGTGATGAGGCCAACGGCGGGCTTTACAGGCTGTATCGCTAACAACAGACCAGCCCGTCTAATCAGCCAACTGACACCCAGACAGAGCCTTGCTGATGAGAAGAAGCAGCCGCTTCAATAAAGCGGACGCCTTCTGCGCCATCTTCAACCAAAGGACAGCTTATATAGTCATAAGGCAGGTCAATGCCATCTTTATGGGCGCTAATCGCAACAGCAAATTCAGTATATAAATTGGCCCAGGCTTCAATAATGCCCTCAGGAAAGCCGCGCCCAGAATGCACCAACCGTTCAGTAGCCACAGACAGACCATGGCCATGACCACGGCTGTAAATCTGATCAGGCTGGCCGAAGATATTCACCTTCAGCTGATCACAGGCTTCCAAATCCCATTCCATCCCGCCTTTGCTGCCAAAAATCCGCAGACGCAAACCGCCCCTGTTGCCCGGGGCAAGGCGCGTGGCCATCAGCGTACCAGGGATACGGCCATCAAATCGGGTGGACATAAACACTGTATCTTCTAACGGCTTCGGCGCACCACAAACATGAAATTCTGCACGCAGATCCGTCAACTTGTGGCCGCTCACGAAACTGGCCAGATGGGCGGCGTGTGTGCCAATATCCCCTGTGCAGCTGGTCGGGCCAGAGGCTTTCGGATCAAGCCGCCATTTCACATGTGCAGCCTCTGCACTTTCTGGCGGGGTCATCCAGTCCTGCATAAATTCAACATGAATCTGGTTGATATCACCCAGCTGGCCAGAAGCAGCAATTTCACGGGCCTGGCGGACCATCGGAAAACAACTCATCACATAACCAACTGTGAAGGTAATGCCTGTATTGCCAGCCAATGTCACCAGCGCATCTGCCTCTGTTGCATCATTTGTCAGCGGCTTGTCGCACATGATATGAATGCCAGCTTCGGCAAATATTTTGGCTGCTGAATAATGCAGATGATTTGGCGTGGTGATCATCACAGCATCGATACCGTCTGACCGTCCGGCCTCTGCCTGCGCCATATCTGAAAAGCTGGTATAGCATCGTGCAGGGTCAAAATGCCAGTCCTGGCCTTTCTGCAGGGCCCGCACCGGGTCTGAGGACAGCGCGCCAGCAACAATGTCAAACCTGTCTGTTAAGCGAACAGCCATCGCCTGGGTCGCGGCAATACGCCCGCCGCCAACAATTCCCAAGCGCAGGCGGCGTGCCTGAGAGGGAAATGGTTTATCTGGTGTTACTGTGTCGTTTAGAATCATGCTCATATCCGCTCTCCAATCTCGGGCGGGCTGGCGCCATCAGGCAACATTTCAACAGCCATAAACACAGACGGGGTGATGGTTTCAAACTGATGCCAGGGGTAATTTCCATCCTCATCATACATCGGCCGGTGTGTTGTGCCCGGGGCCATAGGCTCTTCCAAATATAATGTATTGATATCCCGCTCACGGCATTGCTGCATTTTCCCAAACCCGGCGATTTGTGTGTGTACCTCTTTAAATCCAGGCACAGGGCAAAAGGCATGATCTTTATGCAAACCCACATTTAAGGGTACAGAGCCTGAATGATACATGGTCAAGCCCAGCTGGCCGATCCACACTTTTTTTGACATGTAATGAGATATGCCGCGCAGGCGCTCTTCCCTGCGCACCTCAAAAGCAGATGGCCAGACAGTTTTAATCTGGGCGAACAGCTCTTCATCTGAGGCAAAGCGGTCAAACCCCTCCACCACAACAGCCTTGCCAAGATGAACAAGTTCAGTATCACAGAAAATCGCTGATTGCAGATGACCAAGGGTTTGCTGTTCGACCTGTATCGGCTGTTCAGACAAGTTCAGCACAATCGCCTTTCCAGTCAGCTGACAGCTGGTTTCATCTTCGAAAAGAGAGACGGTGAAAAATGGCTCTGCAAAATCAAGTTGTTTTATGCCCATGTAACATCTCCTGATTCACGCTGTGCCGGAAAGACCAGCGGCAAAGGGTCTGGACGGACGACCTTGCTGGCGACCTGTTCAACCTGCCCTGTCTGATGTGAGCGGGCAATAGCATCCATTACCTCAAAAATATGAAAAGCCAGTTCTGCAGATGCACGGGGTGCACGGCCTTCTGCAACAGCATAAGCCAGATCCAGCAATCCCAGACCACGAGCGTTATAATTATAGCCAAAAAGATTTTCGGCAACCTGCCAGTCATCACGACCAGTGGGGCGGGGCTGATGCGTCCAGCGTGAGGTCTGGCGGGTCCGGTACAACACCTCACCGTCAAAGATGTTCGCCCCGTGAACCGGGTCTGGATCAGAAATACTGATGGTCCCCTCTTCGCCATATATTTCAAAGCGCGGCATGTCTGTATCCCAGATATCAAAGCTCATCGTCATGCTGCCAATTTCGCCAGAAGCAAAAGACAGCATTGACTGGCTGTGGGTATCAACCTCAACCTCCATCCATTCACCATGCCTTGGTCCGTTTTCAATCATTCGCTGGTCAAAGGCCCGATTGGACAAGCCAGACACACGGGCAATCGGGCCCAGCAAAAATACCATCGCCGTCAAGTAATACGGCCCCAAATCCAGCAGCGGCCCGCCGCCTGTCTGGTAATAGAAATCAGGATTAGGATGATGACGTTCAACACCATGCGTGCCCACAAAGGCAGCCACAGAGGTCGGGCGGCCAATAATTCCATCATCAATCAGCTTTCGACAAGTCTGCCAGCGTCCGCCCAAAAATGTATCCGGCGCATTGCCCACCAAACAGCCCTTTTGCCGGGCCAAAGCCAAAATCGCTTCACCATCTTCATGACGAGTAACAAACGGTTTTTCAGAATAGACATGCTTACCTGCATGAAGCGCCTGCAACGTGATATCAGCATGAGCAGCCGGGATCGTTAAATTCAGAACACAATCAATATCAGGATCAGAAACAATCTCATCAGGTGAACAGGCCCTGGCGATATGATACTGATCAGCTTTCGCCTGAGATTCAGCACTATCAAGGCTAGCACAGGCAACTATATCAATTTCGCTGAAGGTGGCACAATTCTGCAGATAAATATCGCTGATACGCCCACAACCGATCAGTCCAACTTTCATACGATTCATCATAACACCCAAAAACCGGATTGAATTTACCGACCCAGTTTATAAATTTTTCTGACAAATGCCAGTCAATCCGGCATTGATAAAACAAGCCCGGGCTCAGCGTTTCCGGTAATGGGTAAAATTCCGCTGGTTACGGGATTGGATAAAGTCACCTGCCTGAATGGCGGGTGCAATGCCAGCTTGAGCGGTTTCAGAAAACACAGCCGGATCAATAACTGCGTCACTGGACGGATCACAAAAGATCGGGATGGAGAACCGGGCCTTATCTGTCTTATTGATTACCCGGTGAATGGTCGAAGCCAGCCTGCCCCCTGTCCAGTATGAGAGCATATCACCGATATTACAGACAAAGCTGTTTTCAACTGGCGGGGCTTCTATCCAGTCGCCTGATTTATTCTGCACCTGAAGCCCGCCTAAATTATCCTGACACAGGATCGTCAGCACACCAAAATCAGCATGAGCAGCCGCACCAAACCGTCTGGCCGTACGATCAGAAACAGTTGTTGGCGGATAATATACCAGCTGGCCCCGGCCAAGTGGGGTGTGATAAAAAGGTGTAAAGAAATCAGCTGACTTACCCAGCCCAACCGCAAGCGCCGCCAGCACCACTTCACTCAGCTTCAATACAGCGTGATAATAGGGCAAAAGGTCAGCTTTCAGAAACTGAGCTTCTTGATCAGGCCATTGATTTTTTGCGACCAGAGGCAGACTTATATCCATTCCATCTGATTCCCACCCCCAGAAAAAGATTTCCTTGGCATCAAATGTTTCTGCCCCTTGCAGAACCGCCCCACCTTTGGCCATCCAGCCACGCTGATCGCCGTTCACAGCTATCTTTTGTTTGACATCATCTGGCAGTTCAAAAAACCGGCGTGAGGCGGCCATTGCCTGCTCGCGCAGATCTTCAGAAACGCCATGATTACGCAGATAAAAAAAACCGATATCTGTTGCCGCAGACATCAGGGCTTTTGCAAAAAGATCAAAGTCAGAATTGTCCAGGCCTTTATGCACATCAAGGTCAGGCATATCAATGACCGGGATAGTGGTGAAATCTGCCACTTGAGCAGACGCATAATCAAAATTAGACATATCAGAATGGTCCTTATTTGATTTCTGTTCCGCTCTTCAGGCTAAATCAGGAATTCCTGCCGCACAAGCCCTGGCGACAGGCTGTCCAAAATTGACAGTGTGTCAATGAGTTCTCCATCAAATTCAGCTCTTATCTCATCCTTGTAAGGAGTCAGGTTGGTACATTCCAAAATTATCGCTTTTACAGATTTATGTTTGGCCAAAATCTGAGCTGTCTGTGTTCTCAGCTCTGTCCGCACCAGCCCTTCATCCATATTCGGGCGGTCCTGTTTGATGGTCTGATAAAGATGTCCTGTTTTATCAAGCCCTTCAATAGGACCTGAAAACCCGCCCAAGCTGGGTACATAGGCAGGTGCGGCAAGTGTATGTGCATCAAAGGTCAGGATCAAAATATCCTGATCTGAAAACCGCATCCGCAACGCAGGCAAAGCTGTCAGAGACGAGCTGACAAACTGGTGGCGCGTCTGCCTGCTCAGCTGGTCCTGAAAATAAATCATGAACCCGCAGGAGGTCGTAATCAGCGGTTCGGATGCGCTTTGCACAGCTTGTTCAAACTGGCTGAGATCAAAGCTTGCTGGTTTCTGGGTAACCACCGCATCAACGCTGGCCTCTGGAATGGTGTGGATACGCACAGGCTTTGCATAACTGCTTTCGCTGGCAATATCGCCTGGCAGTCGCGGAAAGCACGTATCTAACTTCAGGATAGCCAGGCTGGCAGCAGCCATAGATCAGCTTCTGGACTGGCGGACAGTTTCGGGCAGCCAAGTGGCCAATTCCGGCCAGATGACCAGGATGACCACCATCAACACCATCAACCCGACCATCGGGATGGCGGTTTTCGCAATATAAGAAATCTCATGTTTGGTCATACCCTGAAGCACAAACAGATTGAACCCGATAGGGGGTGTTACCTGTGCCATTTCAACCACAACAACAATGAAAATGCCAAACCAGATCACATCAATGCCAGCTTGGCGGATCATAGGCTCAACAATGGCCATGGTCAGCACAACAGATGAAATACCATCCAAAAACATGCCCAGGATGATATAAAACACCGTCAGTGCAGCAATCAGCACAATAGGGGATAAATCCATATTATCGATAAATCCGGCCAATGCGCGTGGCAGACCTGTAAAGCCCATTGACAGGGATAAGAAGGATGCCCCCATCAAAATCAGGGCAATCATGGCTGAGGTGCGGGTTGCCCCCATCAGGCTCTGTGTAAAGGTCTCAAAGGTCAGAGATCTCTGGGAAGCGGCAAGCAGCAAGGCCCCGACCACCCCGACGGCAGCAGCTTCTGTGGCGGTGGCCCAGCCGAAATACATAGAGCCGATCACGACCATTACCAGCAGAATGACCGGAATCAAAAACCGGCTGTCTTTTATCACCTGCATCAGGCTTTGGCGGGGGGCTTGTTGTGGTCGCTCTGACGGGCGCAGATAATACCAGCCCACAATGTAGCTCATAAATAAACCAGCTAAGACCAGCCCTGGGATCACACCTGCCATAAACAGCTTTGTAATCGATTCGTTAATGGTCACACCATAAACAATCAGTGTTAATGACGGCGGGATCATCAACCCCAATGTTGCCGCTCCGGCCAAAGTGCCAATGATCATATATTCAGGATAGCCCCGGCGGCGCAGTTCAGGAATGGACATTTTGCCAACTGTAGTCAATGTCGCCGCAGACGATCCAGAAACGGCAGCAAATAGCGTACAGCCTGCGATATTCGTATGAAGCAATCCGCCCGGCAGATTCCGCATCCATGGAGCAAGCCCCCGGAACATATCTTCTGACAACCGTGTTCGATAGAGGATTTCCCCCATCCAAATGAACAAAGGCAGCGCAGTCAACGTCCAGCTGGAGGCCCCTGTCCAAATCGTGGTGATCATCGCATCACCTGCTGGACGAGAGGTAAACAGCTCCATACCCACCCAGGCAACCCCGATCAGCGCAAGACCGACCCAGACTGAGCTGCCCAACAGAGCGAACAGGACAAACAGAAACAGGCCGGTTGCATAAATCTCTGTCATTCTATCTTCTCCGCCTTCACCGCACTCTGGCCAGTTACCAGAAGACGGATCAGATAATCCCATAAACAAATCGCCAGCAGGATTGTGCCGACAGACATGACCAGCTGTGGTACCCAGACAGGTGTATAAATCCACGCCCCGTCTGACTGACTGAGCGTATCTGCCCATTTGGCAGGTGATGTACCCAGAAGGCTGATAATATCAACAGCCAGCTGCGGAATCTGGTCCTGACCTTGGGTACGGTCATTCAACATTTCAGACATGAAGTTTGTTTTCACCGCATATCGTGCAAAATAGGTTGCCGTCAACGCGCCGATAAATAGAGCAACGACATCCAGCCAAAAGCGCGTAAAGCCATTCAGATTGAGAAAAATCGATACCCGAATATGGGCGCCGCGGCTGAAGGCATGAGCCAACGCAAAAAATGAGGTGGCGGCCATTGCATAGCCCGCAAATTCTGTTGAACCTTCAAAAGTAAAGCCAACCCATCGGGCAATCATCTGCCAGATGATAATCACCAATATTGAAATCATTGCCACTGCCGCAACCAGGCCAGAGGCCATATATAACCGATCGAGCACAGACCAGACCAAAGCGAACACCGGCATCAGGCGGCTTTTAAAAATATAGCTGAGCACAGCAACGAGGCTCGGCAAGCCGAACAACCAAAAGGCCAGAGACAGCCCTGCAATGTCATACCAGTCATTCATGAGACAATAAAATCAAGCGATCAGATAAGGCCCGCCTCTAGCCAACAGCCAGAAGCAGGCCCCATCATCAGGTGCCTGCTTACATTTTCTTGTAAGCGTCAACGATAGCCTGGCCGTCTGCGCCAACAGACGCCAACCAGTCAGCCTGCATCTTCGCGCCGATGGCCTTCAGCTCTTTCAAGAAACCAGGACCGGCATCTTCAACCTTCATGCCATTTGCTTCCAGCTGTTCAAAATACCAGCTTGCCAATTCAGCAGATTTTGCCGAACAGGCCGCGCCAGTTTCATCAGCTGCCTTGTGCAGTGCTGAACGGATATCTTCACTCAGGCCTTCATAGATACCTTTGTTGATAATCACATAGTTACGCGGCAACCAAGCATTGACCTTATAGTAATGGGTCAGATGTTCCCACACCTTACGGTCATAACCGGTCGACCCGGATGAGATAAAGGCCTCTGCGACACCTGTAGCCAGTGCCTGGCTCAGTTCAGCAGCTTCCACCTGAACAGGCAGCATCCCTAATTCTTTGGCAAAAGTAGCAGTTGCAGAATTATATGAACGGAATTTAATGCCTTGTGTATCTGCACTGGAGGTCACTTCTTTTTTGAAATAGAAGCCCTGACCCGGCCACGGGCATGTATAGAGCGCAACTAGATTCAAATCTGCCAGTTGGGCATTGACCTTATCTTTTGCGGCTGCCCACAACTTGTTATTATCTTCATAAGATGTG
Organism: SAR116 cluster alpha proteobacterium HIMB100; assembly: GCA_000238815.2. NCBI lineage: Bacteria > Pseudomonadati > Pseudomonadota > Alphaproteobacteria > Puniceispirillales (SeqCode) > SAR116 cluster alpha proteobacterium HIMB100. The sequence goes on from AFXB01000002.1 coordinate 52,899, forward strand.
GCCAAAAATGGCAGGTTGTCCCATCCCAAAAGCGGGGCTTCATTCGCATGCGCGGACATAAACCGCTCCCCGATAGGCGCCTGGCCAGTTTGCACAGCCCGCTTGATCTCGCCGCCTTTAAACAGTGAACCACCCGGATGTGTGGTGATTTCCAGCTTGCCGCCTGTATAAGCTTTCACTTTTTCAGCAAAGATCACGCCATGCTCTGAATGAAAGTTCGTCGCAGCATAAGCCATGGGCATATCCCACTTTTCCGCAACGGCCGCTGATGAGGCCATCAATGCGCCAGCCACAAGCCCTAATCCGATTTTCAATTTCATGAATTCCTCCCTGTAGATTATTTTTCATTCTCATTATCTGCGTCATAAGCTGACGTCTGCACGTCCCCTCTTTTGCGCAAATCAGGATCAAAACCGGTCAGGCAAATAGGGCGCCATATCCAGATTGACCGGATCTGCGGTGAGAAGACCTGCCATAATTCGACCTGTTTTCGCCCCCCCTGTCAAGCCGAGATGCTGATGACCAAAAGCGGTGAAAATCGTCTTGTCTGGCGTGACCTCGCCCAGCATCGGCAATGAATCAGTCAGTGCTGGCCTGTGCCCCATCCATTCTTCATACCGCTCAAAAGCTAAATCAGCGAACAGCTTTTCCACTCTTGATTTCAGCATTTTACGAGGCGGTAATTGTGGTTTAGCGCGCAAGCCCCCAAATTCAACCACACCTGCACAACGGATACGGCCATTCATAGGAGTGACCGCAAATTTTCCTGCAGCAACCATCATCGGATTGACCGGATAGCGTTCCGGCTCTACCAGTTCCAGATGATAGCCACGCTCGCTTTCAAGGGGCACTTTCAGGCCGAGACCTTCCAGTAAGGGACGTGACCATGCACCAGCTGTCAGCACCAGCTTGTCCGCAGATAGGCGACCTTGCGATGTGCGCACTTCCGGCCTGCCGTCATTGGCCTGTGTGATGTCATCCACCTCAGCGATCACAAGGTCACCGCCCTGATCTGTAAAATGTTCTGCGAGCGCTTTCACATATGCTCCAGGATCACTGACCATGCCATGATGCTTGCATCTGACCACAGTGTGAAATTTGTCCGCATAAAGCGGATCAGTCCGCGCGTACTCTGATCCCGTTTCCACAACGAATTCAAGGCCGAACTGTTCACGCAGAGTCCAGCTTGCCTTATCAGCAACAAAGGCGGCCTCGCTGTCATAGCCAAAACAATAATCAGCATCTTGAATAAAGGCCTGTGCTGGTGTCCCTTCTGCCAGACTGCGATGTTGCTGCACAGTGTCATAAATCAAGGGCAGCATGCCTTTTGCATAATGCGCGACATCATGTGCATTACATTTACGAAGATAAGCAGACAAAAACGGAATCAGGCGCGGCAAATACCGCCAGCGAACAAAGAGCGGCGAGTCTTTATCCAAAACCATGAACGGGGCTTTTTTCCACAAACCTGGCGTGGTCACCGGGATGATTGCTCCTGCCGCCAACACACCTGCATTGCCAAAAGATGTGCCGCTGGCAGGCCCTGACTTGTCGACCAGCGTGACATGCTGCCCTGCTCGCTGCAGCCAGATAGCTGTCGAAACCCCAACAATCCCTGCGCCCACAACCATAATATGTGCCATAACCTCTCCTTAGTCTTCTTCATAAGGCCACAGCTCTTAGGCTGACGAAAACAACGCTGTTCTGCAATAAAAAAACCCCCGGCACATATATGCCGAGGGCGATCTCATTCATATCTTACTCAGACCAAAATTGAGCGTTTGCTCATCCTTCTGCAGCACCAAACACCCCTAATTTTACATCATAATCAACTGCCAACTCGTAATCAGGATCATCATCACTATCGATCATCAACTGGCCAGAACGACGAAGCAGACGATGGCAATCTCTGGTCAGGTGGCGCAGCTTCACTTGTTTACCTGCCTCATGATATTTCTGCGCAATATCCTCAATGGCTTGCAGCGCAGACTGATCCACAACCTTGGAGGCAGCGAAATCGATCACCACTAGAACTGGATCATCTTTCACTCGGAACAATTCACGAAATCCCGCGGTTGACCCAAAAAACAGAGGGCCTCTTATCTCATAAACCAGGGCCCCCGCCTCACGCACAGATGGCCGTGTTGACGCAGAAATCTGCTTGGCCGCATTCCAGGCGTAAACAAGAGCTGACAGAATAACGCCAACAACAACCGCAATCGCCAGATCTGCCATCACTGTCACAATTGTCACCACAATGATGACCAGCGCATCTGCTTTCGGCACTTTGAACAGCGTTTTAAAAGATGACCAGGCAAATGTGCCAATCACCACCATAAACATCACCCCGACCAAGGCGGCAATGGGTATTTGTTCAATCAGTGATGATGCGGCAAGTATAATTGCCAGCAAAAACAAAGCAGCAGCTATTCCGGCGATACGGGTGCGCCCTCCGGATTTCACATTGATCATCGACTGGCCAATCATCGCACAGCCGCCCATGCCGCCAAAAAAGCCTGTAACAAAATTAGAGGCTCCTTGCGCAATACATTCTTGTGACGCCCCGCCACGCTGTTCTGTCATCTCGCCCACAAGGTTCAGGGTAAGCAGACTTTCGATCAAACCAATGGAAGACAAAATTAGTGCGTAAGGCAGAATGATCACCAAGGTTTCCCATGTCAGCGGAACCTGAGGCACGGCGAAAACGGGCAGCCCGCCAGACAGGCTGGCCAGATCACCAACACGTGTAACATCCAAATCCAGAAAGACCACCACAGCACTGATCCCCATAATGGCTGCAAGCGGCGCCGGAATCAGCTTGGTTAATCGCGGGGCCAGCCAGATAATGACCATCGTCAACCCAACCAAGGCTAATGTCATCATCAGCTCAGGGCCGCTGATCCAGCTCTTCTCTCCTGAGGCGGTAACCGTTTTGAACTGTTCCAGCTGGGCAAGACCGATCACAATCGCCAGACCATTTACAAATCCCAGCATTACCGGATGCGGAACCATCCGGATAAACTTGCCCCACCGCAGAAAGCCCGCAGTCAGTTGCATGACGCCCATCAGCACAACAGTCGCAAACAAATAATCGACACCATGCTGGCTCACCAATGAGACCATCACCACTGCCAATGCACCTGTTGCCCCTGAGATCATTCCCGGCCGGCCACCGATCAGAGCTGTGATCAGCCCAACAAAGAAAGCAGCATACAGCCCCACCAGCGGTTCAACGCCTGCAACAAATGAAAAAGCCACTGCCTCTGGGACAAGCGCCAGCGCGACCGTTAGCCCAGAAAGCAAATCAATCACCATCTGCCGCTTAGAGAGATATTGCGGCATAGCTGTTGAGCCAGCGCCATAGAGATAGGTAGTCAAATGAGAAAATACAGTCATAAATAAAATACAAATTCAGGTGATAAAGAACAGGAACAAACCATCCCAGAGGGCTGAATGAAACAACTTAAGGTTAAGGAGATGCCGTTCCCCAGCCTCCAGTTTCGGAGATCTGTGTTTGTGCTGTCCTATATACAGCAAATCACCCATTTCGCCAGCACAGACTGGTGAAATTATCCAGTTTTATGCTGCCCTTCTCGCATCGCTGTGGCGAGCACGGCACGATTTTCGGGAATATTACCTGAAAAATGTTCAGCAAGATTTAAATCAGCCACCATATCCTGATGTACAGCAATTGCTGTGGGCAGATAATTTGACAGGCCCAACTCATCCAGCGTCTTTGCCACTTCTCGCAACTCTGCTGCTCTGCGCCGACCATGTCTTGCGACACGTTCCATCACATAATCTGCAAGACCAGGCATATCCTCAATACCAAGTGTTTTTCCTGCTGAGGTCAGGATTTCTGTGTCCAGTCCCTGACCTTGTGCGGCTGTCACACATTCACACACCAAACTTTCCACCCCTTTTATCAGGACAGACCGTAACATTTTAACCAAACTGGCCTCGCCAATCGCCTCTCCGCGCCAGTCATAATCAAAGCCCAACATATCCAACATCGGTGTCAGCCGTGCCTTGTCGGGACCAGCAATCAATACAGGGGTTTTGTGCCCCCGCGGAGGGATGGGGGCCATAATCGCCATATCCACATAAGACGCTCCGGTTGCACGCACCTGTTGAGCAATTTGCTTTTTGGTATTTGGTGAAATTGAATTCGCATCGACGAAAATATGATGCTCTGAAAGATAAGGACAAAGCTGCTCAGCCGCCATCACTGCGTTATCTGCAGTAACGACCGATATGATAATATCTGCATCAGAGGCCAGATGTCTGCGTTCAGAAACAGGCTGAAGCCCAATTTTACCAGACAAATCCAGCGCGGCATCTTTGCCGACAGCCCGGACATCAAACCCAACTACCGGCTGGTCAGAAACAGCGTAAAGTGATTGTGCTATCGCCTGTCCTGCCTCGCCACATCCCAAAAGTCCCATTCTGTAAGAGTGAACCATCTGATGTTACCTGCCGATATATTTGTTTAAAAAACTGTCTGTGCGCTGGCGTGCAAGATTTGCATGTTCAGCACTGAACTGCCCGCGTTGATCACAATTAAACCCGTGATCAGCATCATAAAGATGAGAGATGACCTCTGGCTGAGCAGAAATGAATTTTTCAACGCCATCCAACGGAATAGAGGCATCTTTTTTGCCAAAATGCGTCATGACCGGACAGGTCGGTGTCATTGAGGATAAGGCTGGCAACTCTCCACCATAATAACAAACCGCCGCATCAATGCTGCGTTCAGATGAAACAGGTGCGCGACAGGCCATCCGCCAGGCGAGCGAGCCGCCCCAGCAATAGCCAATTACGCCACAGCTCATCTCAGGGTCAGTTAAGTTCAGCACATCTGCAATATCAGTCTCTGCCCTGCCATCCACCTGATCTTTTAACGCCCGGCCCCTGGCAATGCCTTGCGCTGTATATGCCAGCTCAACATCTGGCTCAGCCGCGTCAAAAAGCGCTGGCGAGAGCACGTGCCAGCCCTGTTCAGCAAAACGATCGCAAACAGAGCGGATGTGACTGTTCAGACCGAAAATCTCTTGCAAAATTACAAGTCCGCCGCGCACCTGTTCTTGCGGTTTTGCTTCATAGACAGATAAATATTTGCCGTCACGAGTGGTTAATGTGAGCCGTTTTCCCATTTATACAGCCTCCGCTTACTTACTCAGCTGACGGGTTAAACAGCCAGCCTGCTGAAAACCTGTCTGGCGTTACTGAAAAAAATCTGTTCTCTCTGCCCATCACTCAGCTTCTGATTACCATCAATATAGCGTTTGGTATCATCATAATAATGATTAGTGCGGGGGTCTATTCCCCTGACCGCCCCAATCATCTCAGAGGCAAATAAAATATTCTTGGTCGGAATAACCTCAAGCAGCAAATCAATGCCATCCTGGTGATAGACGCAAGTATCAAAATAGATATTGTTCAGCACCCGTTCATCTAAATCGCCAAGGCCCTTATCCTGGGCAATACCGCGGAACCGGCCCCAATGATAGGGCACCGCACCTCCGCCATGCGGGATAATGATTTTCAGTTCTGGAAAATCGACAAACACATCTGAGAACATCAGATGCACAAAGGCTGTCGTATCTGCGCCCAGATAATAGCTTGAGGTTGTATCCAGTGAATGATGACAGGCACCGGACACATGGATCATGGCCGGCACGTCCAATTCAACCATCTTTTCATAAAACGGATACCAGTATCTGTCGCCAAGCCGTGCGTCTTTCCAGAAGCCACCAGACGGGTCAGGATTTAAATTACAGCCAATAAAGCCCATCTGGTTCACACAGCGCTCAAGCTCAGCAATACTGGTTTCAATTCCTGTCTCAGGGCTTTGTGGCAACTGGCAGACAGGCGCAAAATTATCAGGAAATAAATCACAGACCCGGCGGATCAGATCATTCTGCTGTTCTGTCCAGGCTTGTGATGTGCTGGCATTACCCACATGATGTCCCATCCAGCTGGCACGAGGTGAGAAAATCGTCAGGTCGGTCCCTCGTTCTTTTTGCAGCTTGAGCTGATTGGTCTCAATCGTGTCTCTGATTTCATCATCAGACACAGCAATCACACCTCTTTCAAAAAGATGATTGGAGTTTGCTTTTAAACTCTCTTTCTGCTGATTGCGATAGGCTTCAACCGCAGGCGGTGTGGTCGTGTAATGGCCATGACAGTCAATAATCATGTGACCGTCTCTCTGCAATTTATGCCGTTAAACTCACCCAGCTCATCAAGACTGTCCACATATTCAAACCCTTCAGCTTCCAGACGGGTGCGCATGTTATACAGATCAAGACCAAGCTCTCCTTGAGCAAGCTTCTGTCTTTTTTCTTCTTCATTTTCGGTACGTGCTTCTGCTGCCGTCAGCGCAGTTTCCGCCATCGCGCGCGGCACAACACAAACCCCATCATCATCGCCAACAACCACATCTCCCGGAAACACCATCTGCCCGGCACAGATAATCGGCACATTTACCGCCCCAAGCGTGTTTTTCACTGTTCCTTTTGACGATACAGCCCGTGACCAGACCGGAAATGCCATATCTTTCAAATCTGCAACATCGCGCACACCTGCATCTATCACCAGCCCGACGACTCCCCGCGCCTGGGCAGATGTGGCGAGCAAATCCCCAAAAAAACCGTCTGTGTTTTCGCTTGTGCACCCGACCACCAGAACATCCCCCGGCTGGCATAGCTCGATTGCCACATGCACCATCCAGTTATCACCAGGCTGAGCCAGAATAGTGACAGCATTGCCAGCAATTTTTGCACCGGAGTAAATCGGTCGCATATAGGGCTTCATAATCCCGATACGCCCCATTGCCTCATGCACTGTAGATGCACCCTGTCCCGCCAGACCTTCTACAAGGTCAAGTGGGGTGCGTTTGATATTTTTTACAGCTACCGTTTTCATTTCAGCCTCTTTTTAACTCCGCTTTCATTAAGACCGCTCTTTGTTCTGTAAAATCCGGCTGGATTATCAATCCCTATCAACATCAAAGCTCGCCTATTGAAATTGACGGAAACAGATTTGCGATCAAGCCTTGGCATGTCCTTCCCATACTGAAGCTGGTATAAAAACCTCACCTTTACTGATCAGCCGTGTCGTGCGCAGCAGCCCTGCCCGCAGGATATCAATGTCTGGACGATATGGATTTAGCTCCAGCTGCACATCTAAATGACCTGAGGGATGTTCAACCCGCATAGACTTCACATATCCCTCAGGAATATCTGCCAGATCATGTATCGCGCTGCCCTCAAACAAGGCCGCCGTTGCCACAGACACAGCCCCCAGAACACCAATCGCCTGATGACATACCGTAGGAATAAATGTTCTTGTGCATAAATGCCCGCTTTTGGCCGGGCTGGAAACAAGACACATTTTAGGCACAGACTTATCGGTTACATCCCCTAGCCCCATGGCGTGCCCTGCCTGACATCTGATGATATCAAGGCGCTCTTTCAGCTCATCATTTGCATTCAGCTCATCTGGGGTTTCCTGACCGCTTAACCCAAAATCCGCAGCCCTGAGACAGACAACAGGCATACCGTTATCAATACAAGTAACGCGAACGCCATCAATTTCATCAGTCAAAGACCCGGTCGGCATAAGCGCGCCACATAATGAGCCTGCCAGCTCATGATAATGACACATTACCGGGGCGGCAGTCCCCAGAACACCATTGATTTCTGCATCTCCCTGATAGACAGGCCTGCCATCTTCAACGCTGAACGCCAAATTACATTTTTTCTGGCTGTTGGTCATAAATACTGTGATATCTGCCTGTTCGCCCGCGACAGACAACATTCCGGATTCAAGCGCAAAGGCACCCACACCAGCAAGAATATTGCCACAATTCGGGCTGTCATCCAGCCTGTCTTCACCAACCATGGCCTGAATGAATTGATAATCAACATCACATCCCTGATGAGCTGAGGGACTGACCACAGCAAGTTTTGAGGTCAGCGGATGCGCACCACCCAACCCGTCAATCTGGCGCGGATCACCATAGGCCCCCATTACCCATTTCAGCACAGCTTCGCGCAACACAGGACCAGCTGGTAAATCACTTTTCCTGAAATACACCCCTTTTGAACTGCCGCCTCTTAGCTGCATAAATGGTATTGCGGTCTGCACCATCTTTGTCCTGTCATTACCCAGTTTCAATATGTAAAGCCTATCATAAAGACAGCATATAAAAAAAAGACCCTCTCAGTCACACTAACTAAGAAGGTCTTTTTGCTCTGTTTATCAACAGCTATATATGGCAGGAGTGGAGGGGCTCGAACCCCCAGCCCCCGGTTTTGGAGACCGGTGCTCTACCAATTGAGCTACACTCCTTAAAGCTCTTTTATC
>AFXB01000003.1 GCA_000238815.2 SAR116 cluster alpha proteobacterium HIMB100
AAACGTAAACGTAAAACGTACGTACGTACTTACTCGCTCGCTTTTTTTTAATCATTACGGCTGACGTCCCTGAATTAAACCAGGAAATAAGCCATCAATGCCAATGTGATCACGATCGCCACAATGGTATATTTCGTGAAATTCATAAAGCCTTCGTAAAAGGCCAAATTCGCTTTTGCGTGTTTATCAAACTTGTCTGTGTTCATTTCTTTGCCCCCGGCTGGCTCTGTCGCCTTGAGTTGTTTTATGCCTCTGCTCGCTGCTTAAATCAAGTCAGTTAGGGCTATTTTTTCACGAACAGGCCCTGCTTATAGCTGAGGAAAACAGACGACCCCGCCTGTAATTGTTCTCAGGCGCTCTGTGGCTGACCATCTCACATTCTTCCCATCAATCAGCACGGCCCCCTCAGAAAGGGCGGCGATTACAGCCGGATATAGCTGGTGTTCAAGTTCCAAAACCCGCTGCGCTAAGCTTGTTTCAGTGTCATTTTGGTCTATCGCCAGTTTAATTTGCGCCAGCAACGGGCCGTCATCTAGTGCTGCGGTGACCAGATGCACAGACACCCCATGGTGTGTTTGTTTATCAGCCAGCACGCGGGCATGTGTGTTCAGCCCCTTATAGTCAGGCAGTAAAGAGGGGTGGATATTCACCACACGGCCATTAAACCGGTTGATAAAGGTTTCAGAAAGCACAGACATGTACCCAGCCAAAATTATCCAGTCTGGATCATGGGCAGCGATTTCTGTGGCCAACGCCTCTTCATGTTCTGTCTTGGTGAGATAGTTTTTGCGGTCAATCAAGGCTGTTTTATAGCCTTTTTGCGCTGCGCTATCCAACCCGGCAGCTGCGCGGTCTGCCGCGACAAGACAAATATCAAAGCGCTCTTCACACTCTGCCAGTGCAGCCATATTGCTGCCGCGACCTGAAATGAGAATGGCAATTTTCATGACAATATTCCGCACATCGCCTTATGTAATCTCAATCTTCAGGTCATGCCCATGCTTTTTCAGCATGCTCAAGCAGCACAGCATCATCTGTTCGGCTGATAATTTCACCGGCGATCCAGCAATCCTCACCTGTCTGCATAATCTGCTCTCTAACCTCATCGACTTTATCTGGTGATACGCTGATTAACATGCCGATACCGCAATTAAAGGTGCGGGCAAGCTCAAACACATCCAATTGGGCTGTTTGTTTCATCCATTTGAATACAGGCGGTAGGGGACGAGCTTTCAGGTCAAGTCGCAGGGCGAGATCATCTCCAAACACACGAGGAGGGTTTTCAATCAAACCGCCCCCGGTGATATGGCTGACAGAGGTCACGCCGCCAACAGATAATGCAGCCTTGACAGCATCTGTATAGATTTGGGTCGGAGCCAGCAATGCTTCTCCCAACGGAATATTAGACGCAAAAGGTGCAGCTTCGAACAGGTTGTATTCAAAAGTTGAGATGATTTTGCGGACCAGAGAAAAGCCGTTTGCATGCACGCCAGATGAGGGTAGTGCCAGAACAACATCCCCTTCTTTTGTGTGTGCAGAGCTCAATAATTGTCCGCGCTCGGCGGCGCCAACACAAAATCCTGCCAGGTCATAACCACCGGCGGGATAAACGCCTGGCATTTCAGCAGTTTCACCACCAATCAGCGCACAGCCTGCTTCCAGGCAACCATCAGCAACACCATCAATAATGCTGGCTGCCACATCGGGCTCCAGCTTTCCAGTGGCAAAATAATCAAGGAAGAAAAGCGGTAATGCACCTTGCGCCAATATGTCGTTAGCACACATTGCGACCAAATCAATACCGAGGCCTTTATGTTGGCCGACAGCTTGTGCCAGCTCTAATTTGGTGCCGACTCCATCTGTAGCCGCGACCAATATGGGGTCTGTAAATCCCGCAGCTCTTAAATCAAATAGGCCACCAAACCCACCTAAATCTGGGTTTGCTCCTGGTCTGTTGGTTTTCTTTGCGGCAGGCTTGATTGCGTCTACAAGTGCGTCACCAGCATCAATATTCACACCTGCGTCTTTATAGGTCAGCGGTGTCGTCTGGCTTTTCTTTTCGGCCATATCCTTTTCTTTTCCTTTGCAAATCAGTAGTCTGGACCGCAATTTCACGCTAATGTAAAACAGTCGATAGGAGGAGGTCTCGCAACCATGCGCAGTCATACCATAGTTATGGCGTTCTGTTTAGCTTTATCCGTGTCTTTGGCGCGGGCAGAGACCTGCCCTAATCCAGCTTTTGCGGTAAATGGCCTGCATCTTGATACACAGGGTGTGGACGGTACCATGGCCCGCAAAGCGGCGCTCGAACATGCCACAGCTGAAGCTTTCCAAATCGTAACAAATCGTTTGTTGCTTACAGACCAGCCAGCTGCCAATCAATTAACAGAGCTGACAGCTGAAGATTTCATTGATTTTGTCCATATTTCATCTGAAACGGCTTTGGCTCAGCGCTATATTGCAGATATAGATATCTGTTTTGATCCTGTGCGTATGCGCGACCAATTCATTCAACGTAATCTGTCCTGGTCAGAGCTGTTCAGTTCTCCGATTTTGCTGCTGCCCGTCTGGCAAGACCCGTCTGGTATCCGGGTATGGGCCCGCAATATAACCTGGCTTGATGTTTGGCGGGATATCGGCGAGCGCGATAATCAGTTGTTGCGGCTGAAAACCTTATCCCCTGATCTGGCCTTAGAGCGTCGCTTGCCGCCTGAACAGATAAAAGACAAACAGCCAGACATATTGGCGTTATCAGCCAAAGCTGCGGGTGCTCAACAGCTCGCCGTGCTTTATGCTGGTCTTGATTATACCCGATCCCCGCCCATGCTGATTATGAAAGCGGAATTATTTGACGCAGATGGTGTATTTCTGTCTGAAATCAACGCCGTGGAAATTGAAATGAACGGCCGCACCAACCTGCCTGAAGCATTTGATTTGTTTCGCCAGACCTTTATCACCACACTTTCTGATACGTGGCAGCGAGCAAATCTCTATAAGGTCGATGATCGTGCAGACATTCATGTTGAATTGTCCGTTAATAGCCTTGAAATGTGGTATCGGCTTCGCACCTTACTGGCTGAACTCCCAATCGTACAGTCGATTACAGTCTTGCGGCTCACCTCCCGATCTGGTGTGCTCAAGCTGAAATTATCTGGCTCTGTTGAAGCGCTGCAAATGGCCGTCCGGTCAACCGGCTACAGGCTGCAGGCAAACGGGGATGTTTACCAGTTGACTGTTAATCCAGGCTGAACCGAACTGGCTCTGAAGAGATCATGATGCAGCAAATACCGCTGACCCTTACACTTCCTCCTTCTTATGATGAAGCTAGCTTTGTTTTAGGGCCAGCGAACCAGTCTGCCCGTGACTGGCTGATCAAATGGCCGGATTGGCCTCTGCCCTACAGAGCGGTGAATATTTTCGGTCCTTCCGGCAGTGGTAAAACCCATTTGTCCTGTTTGTGGCAGGGACGGCACGAGGCTGTTTTGCTTACCGGTCTGAATATATTTGATGCCGAAATATTCGCCGATAAGTGTCACGTGTTACTTGATGATTTCGGCCAGCCTGACCGCTATGATGATACGGCTTTGTTTCATTTGTTCAATCATATCAGCTCGCGCTCAGGCACACTTCTTATTCTCAGTCAGCAGCCTGTCGCGCATTATCAAAGCAGCTTGCCTGACGTATCTTCAAGATTACGGTCGGTTACAGCTCAAGAGATTTATTTGCCTGACGATGAATTACTGCGAGATGTGCTGGCCAAACATTTTGCTGACCGACAATGTGCGGTCACTACTCAGCTCCTTGATTTTATTGTCGGCAGGATGGAGCGCAGCTTTGCAGCTGCACAGAAGACCGCAGCAGATATTGACGGTCTGGCCTTGGCGCGTAAAACCCCTGTCAATTTGTCAATTATCAGGCAAGTGCTCGACAGCCATGACCCTAAACTTATATAAACGTAAAGTAACAGACAAAGAGGAAAGAAGCTGATGCTCGATTTTGGATTAACCGGTAAGAACGCGATTGTATGTGCCTCTTCAAAGGGGTTGGGGCTGGGCTGTGCTCGGGCATTGGCAAAGACAGGTGTCAATCTTGTGATGTGCGCGCGTGGTGGCGATTTGCTGGAACAGGTTGCCGAAGAGATACGCAGCGATACAGGGGTTACTGTGAAAACCGTTGCCTGTGATATCACCAGTGAAGAGGGGCGCGCAGCAGTTCTTGAAGCTGCAGGTCATGTTAACATATTGGTGAATAACGCTGGCGGACCGCCTCCTGGTGACTTCCGCGACTGGAGCCGTGAAGATTGGATCAAAGCTCTTGATGCCAATATGCTGACAGCGATTGAATTGATAAAGGCCGTGATTGATCCGATGATCGACCAGCGGTTTGGCCGGATTGTAAATATTACCTCCGGGTCAGTGAAATCTCCAATTCCTCAGCTGGGCCTGTCTAACGGGGCACGCTCTGGTTTGACTGGGTTCATTGGCGGCCTTGCCCGCCAGGTTGCCCGTCATAATGTCACCATCAATGGTTTGCTTCCTGGCCAGTTCAACACTGACAGAATTGAAGGTCTGATTGACAACACTTCGCGTCAGCAAAACAAGTCACGTGAAGAGGTCAGAGCAGAACTTGAAGCCCGTAATCCGGCTGGGCGGTTGGGCCATATTGATGAATTTGGCTTTGCTTGTGCCTATATTTGTTCAGCTTATTCAGGTTATCTCGTCGGCCAGAACCTGTTGGTTGACGGCGGCAGCTTCAATTCAAACGGATAACATGAAATGGTAAGATTAAGGCGTAATGGAAACGACTCGTGTCTTGCCATTTATCACCGAAAGTGCAAGACGCCCTTGTTTGAGCTCAAGGGCTAACTTGCCGAAAATTTCGTGACGCCAGCCGGACAGGACCGCAATGTCGGCCGTGTCATCTAGGGCCAGCCGCTCCAGCTCATCTGCATTTGCAATAAGCCGGGGCGCGACCTCATGCTGTTCTGAGACATGTTTAAGCAAGACACGCAAAAGCTCAATCACAGCCTGAGGCGGTTTCACTTGTTTTTCAGGCAGTTCCAAGTGCGGATATTCTTCTTTCGGGGTTTCAGCAGCCTGTTTCAGTATCTGAAGAACTGGTTTAACTAATTTACCTGTCTCACCGCCAGGAAATCCCCTGATCTTGCGAAACTCTGGGGCCGTTTTTGGATTGCTCCCGGCCAAATCAATAAGTGTATCGTCTCGCAGCAAACGTCCGCGTGGCACATCTCTTCGTTGGGATTCGGTTTCTCTCCATTCCGCAAGCTTAGCCAGCCTGTTCACCATGTCTGGCCGCCCACCTCTGAACTTCAGTCGCCGCCATATTGTTGCCGGATCAGGCAGATAAATTGTTTCATCAGTGAGTAAGTTCAGTTCACTTTCCACCCAGTTTGTGCGAGTGGTTTCATTCAGATAGTCCACAATGCGAGGGTAGATTTCAGCCAGATAAATGACGTCATCAGCTGCATATTTTATCTGGCGGTCTGTTAAGGGGCGTTCTGCCCAGTTCGTGAACCGGGACGATTTATCTATTGATTTTCCGGTATAATGCTGCACCAGCTTGTCATACCCAACCTGGTCACCCAAGCCGCATACCATAGCAGCAATCTGTGTATCATAAACCGGTTGTGGAACTGAGCCGGTCAAATGCACAAAGATTTCGAGATCTTGCCGCCCCGCATGGAACACCTTAACAATATTCGGGTTTTGCATCAGCGCATATAAAGCTGACAGGTCAATCCCTTCGGCCAAAGGGTCAATACAGACAGTCTTTTCATTTGCGCAGAGCTGTACCAGACATAATTTGGGATAATAGGTCGTCTCGCGCATAAACTCGGTATCAACCGCAACAAAATCAGCTCCGGCCATATCTGCCAGAGCAGATACAAGATCTTCGGTTGATGTGATCAGAGCAGGTGCTAAATCCATGACTCACAGTCCTAAGCGGAATTCACCAATCAGTAAAGCAAAACCACAGCCTGTTGCTGAGTGACCTTTTTGCGATGCGGGGACGGCATGCATGTGCCGCACCACGTTTCTGTTCAACCGCTTGTCTGGCTTGACGAATGATATATCTGATTAGATGATAGCGTTCTAATAATTTCAAATGCGTGAGCAGGGAGCTTTACAGCATGTTTGGACCATCATCTAAGGACCGGTTTAGCCGGCTGTTCAGCTGCGGCATTGGCGGTGTTATGTTCATTTGTGCAGGACTGCCTGTAACAGGTGAGGCGGTGGAGCTTGCTGCGCATGAAGCAACTTATGAAATGGGCTTGTTGTCGGTTCGCCAGGAGTCACAGATGGCGGGGGTGAAGGGCAAGACAAATTTCACGATTCGCAGAGATTGCGATGGATGGCAGTCATCTGAAAATTATGTTTTGGAATTTGATTACCAGTCTGGTGAAACCGCGATTATGGCGTCTCATTTTTCTTCTTGGGAGGAAATAGCCGGACAGCTTTATTCTTTTGAAGTTCATGAAGGGTCAACTTTTGAGGATGAAAAGCAGTTTAACGGTTATGCCAATTTGCCCCCTGTGGCAGATCAGCCAGAAGCCTTTTTTTCCATGCAGCCTGACATAGCCATGCCGTTGCCAGAACAGGTCTTTTTCCCAGTGGCGCATACCCGTGAATTGCTCGATAAAGCCGAACAGGGCGGGAAGTTGTTTTCTGCACATATCTTTTTTGGTGCGGAGCCAGATCGGGCGCTGAAGCGCACAAGTTCGGTTATTGGCTCACAACAATCTGTGACGAATGATCAGCAGCTGGGGAAATTGTCTGCGCCGTCCTATTACCCTATTCAGATTGCCTATTTTGACCCGAACAGTACCGAAGCGGTGCCTGAATATGAAATCACTTTCCATATGTTGCCAAATGGGGTGGTTTCTTATTATGAGGTAGATTACGGCACATTTGCGATTGATGCAAAATTGGTTGATGCCAAGCCCTTGCCGCAGCCTGATTGTTCATAAATTTACGGCTTCGTCAGGGCTGAAAATATTTATGTAGCCTGGCTGCCCCAATCAAATATCTGTCAGAAATCTTTTCCCCGTCCTGACAGATTGGCCTTAAGATGTCGCTGGCCTGTGGCGTGCGAATATAGCCTGGCCACTTTCGCGGCACAGCCGTAAACAAGCGCGGGCTTTCGGCCAACATACCGCCAACCACAATAATATCTGGGTCAAGCAGGCCTATAACCATGGCCAGTCCACGTGCGATCCGATCTTCGATAACCTGCATTGCTGATTCAGCGACAATGTCGCCTTTTGCTGAACGTTCTATGATTTCAGTGGCAGACAGGCTAGAGCCGGTCAGCATTTCATAATCGTGAGCAAGGCCAGGCAAGTTCACAAAATGTTCAAGGCATCCGGTTCGCCCGCATAAGCAGACCCGGCCATCCAATTCATAATCAACAGGCCAAGGTAAAGATAAATGACCCCAGTCTCCGGCGATTCCATGTGCGCCAGTCAACAGATGTTCATTTACGATGATACCTCCGCACACAAAGCTGTCTAATGACAGAGCAAAGATAGTGGTTTTGTCAGAAAATTCAGGATGCTGGCGGGCCGCGCTGGCCAGGCACTGCCCTTCTGAAGCCACCATTACAGGCCTGTTTAAAGAAGCCTGCAAGTCCCGCCGCAACGGTTTGCCATCAAGCAACGGATGATGCAGGCTTTTGATTGTGCCATCTTGTGTGGTTTGATGCCCTTGGATGCAAACCCCAATGGGCGTGCTTATATCTGATGCAGAATCATGTGTCGCCACAACTTTGGCGAGTTGTTGCAGTAGCTCTGCATAGCCCTGGGCAGAGGGGAGTGCCGTCCGATAAACAAAATCGCCATCATCTGAGATGATAGCGATACTGTATTCAGACGGTGTAAAACGGATGCCGCAGTTCATGGGCAAGCGCTTATCGTCATCTTTATTTGATTTTGGCTTCCCGGAACAGCACATGCTTACGTGCCTTCGGGTCATATTTCTTCAGCTCAAGCTTTTCTGGCTTGGTGCGCGGGTTTTTCTTTGTCACATAGTAAAACCCTGTATCTGCAGTGCTGACAAGCTTGATTTGTAATGTTGCTGGCTTTGCCATAATCCGCTCCACATCGAACGTAAATTTTTATGAGACTGGTGTATGCGCTAAATTTGCTCAGAAGTCAAGCCGTATCGGCCGTCCAGACTGTGTCTGTGAGCAGGTTAACGTCTGCGCCGTTTTGGTGAACCTCGTCTGTTATTTGTTCTGGATTTATATTTCTTCTGAAGTGCCCGTGTTTTGCTGAGTTGTCGTTTACCACCTTCACACCAGCTCAAAGTGATGTCACCACTTGCAGGCGAAATATCCTCAAGCCTACAGACCAGCTTATCACCCAGCCTGAACAGCCAGCCATGGTGACGACCGAGTAACATCATACCTCCAGCCACAGGCTCATAAAAATCATCAGGTAATGTCCGCCGCGGAACAAATCCCTCACTTGCTCCATCGTCTAGCTTTACAAACAGTCCTGATTTCGTCAGCCCGGTGATTGTGACCTCAGTCTCTTTAATGTCTTTCTGGCTGAGAATTCGTGCGGCAAATCGGGCAGTCGTCCGCCGTTCTGCCTTTGCAGCGGTCTGTTCTGTCTGGCTGATAGCGGCACATATTTCCTTCAGCCTGTCCTCTGGCTCAAGCTTGAGCTCAGCACTGTCTGTGCCTATAGCTCTCACCAGGGCGCGATGAACAAGCAAATCTGCATAACGGCGAATGGGTGAGGTGAAATGGGCATATCTGACCAGCCCCAGGCCATAATGGCCGATATTGTCTGGTGCGTAGACTGCACGGGCCTGGCAGCGTAGAACCGCCTCATTTACAGCCGTTTCCGCATCCGTATCCCTTACTTTTGCCAGCAACTCATTAAACCGGTTTGGGGTAATCACCTGACCTTTTGAAAAGGGCAGTGACAGAGCGTCTGTCAATTCTCTCAAGCTGTCTATTTTTTCTGGATCAGGCTGATCGTGAATGCGGTATACGCAAGGCTGGCGTGCCTGTTCCAGCGTTTCTGCAGCGCAGATATTGGCCAAAATCATAAATTCTTCAATCAGTTGATGCGCGTCTTGTTGATAATGCTGAGAGACACTGACAGGTTCTCCTGATTTATCAAACTGGATACGTGCTTCGCTGAGGTCGAGGTTTAAAGTCCCCCTGTTCAGGCGCGCGGCATGCAGGGTGCGATATGCCCCAATAAGGTGATGTATTGTCCCTGGCTTCACAGGGCAATCGGCTTCGTCAACCACCCCCTCAATAACCTGCTGAACTGTGGTGTAAGTCAACCGAGCAGAAGAGCGGATAAGCGCTTGAAAGAAGTTGTGAGATATCTTCTGGCCTTGGCCATCTATGAGAATTTCGACTGCAAGGCAGGCGCGATCTTCGTTTGGTCTTAACGAGCACAGTCCGTTTGATAATGCTTCGGGGAGCATTGGAATAACCGTGCCTGGTAAATAGACCGAATTGCCCCGTTGTTGTGCTTCTTTATCCAGACTGTCACCACGCCGCACATAGGTGCTGACATCAGCAATAGCCACAATAAGGCGCCATTTGCCTTCCTCTGCGGGTTCGGCAAAGACAGCGTCATCGAAATCCTTGGCATCTTCCCCGTCAATTGTGACCAGAGGCAGATGACGCAAATCTGTCCGTGTGCCCAGCTCTGGCAGAGTTGCTTTATCGGCAGCGTCAAGCATGTCCGGGGTAAACACATGTCTTAATCCAAATTCGGCTATGGCCAAGGCTGTAAATGTGGCTGGGTGTTCGGTTGAGCCAAGATTACGAATTGGCCGCGCCATAAGCCGATAGCCGCCCTCTTTGACCAGCTCCGCCTCAAGCAGGTCATGTTCTGCAAAAGATAGTCCTGTGATTTCTTTCAGAGGAACATCTCTTTTGCCGCCCTTTTCTGCTGGTTCCAAAATCCAACGCGGTCGTGCCGTACTGCCTGCATTTACTACCCGGCCAAAAATATGACTTTGGCTCTTTGGCAATATTCGCATGACCTCAGCCTGCATCTGGCCATCTGGGTCTGGCTTTACCCTGGCCAGAACACGGTCACCTACTTGTATGGCCCGGCCCCGCTTTGCCGAAGGAAGCACAACAATTTCCTTGCTGTCTGTTTCTGCGGCATCTGCTGGTGTGGCAAGACCGTATCCGTCACTGTCGATTGAGGTAATCTGTAACAGGCTAACAGCAGGTACATTCTCACTTTGCTCAGTGTTGGGCAGCGACTGGCCGGCGGCCAGAGCATGCAGCTTTGCCCGTAAGGCAGCACGTTGTTGAGGGGCAAGGCCAAAAGCTTTGGCAATGTCTCTCAGTTTCGGCGGCGTAGAGCTGGCGTTAATGAAGGCGTGAAGAGCATCATCATCTGGCAAGGGTGGGGGACGGCGTGTCACGATTTGTTCAGCCCGCTGCTGCTTTTGTTTTGGCTTTTGCCTTCGCCTTCGCCTTTGTCTTTGTCTTTGTCTTCGCCTTGGTCTTTTTGGCTTTGGTTTTCTTGGCAGGCTGAGCAGCTTTCGCGGCGAGTATTTCCAACGCCTCAGCAAGTGTCACAGATTCCATATCCAATGTCTTCGGCATTGGCGCGCGCAGCTTATTATGCTCAAAGTAAGGCCCAAACCGGCCACGCTTCAGATGAACGTCGCCCCCATCAGGGTGTTCACCTAATACCCGCCCTGCGGTTTTTGCGGCCTCTGCCAGCAAATCAACTGCGCGGTTAATACCGACACTCAACACATCATCACCATCTTTTAAGCTGGTAAATTTGCCTTGATATTTCAGGTAGGGACCATAGCGACCAAGCCCGGCTTGTATCATGTCAGAGCTTTGCGGATGCAGCCCGATATCACGTGGCAGGGACAACAAGCCCAAGGCGTAAACAAGGTCTACTTCTGCCAATGGCTTGCCTTTCGGCACAGAGGAACGCTTTGGTTTTTTCTCGTCTTCACCACCAAGCTGGACGTAAGATCCGTAAGGCCCTTTTTTCAGATAAACAGGCAGGCCGCTGACCTCATCTGTACCTAACAATCTGTCATCATCAAGCTCTTGTGAGCTGTCTTCACTCTCGCCAGCAGCGACAATCTGACGTGTAAATCGACAATCTGGATAATTGTTACAGCCAATAAAGGGGCCAAATTTGCCCAGCTTTAGCTCTAAATGTCCGCTTCCGCATTTACTGCAGACACGCTGAATTTGGCCATTTTCATCAGGTGTGAAGAATAATTTTTCAAGCTCGCTATCCAGCGTCTTCATCACATCCGGAACCGATAATTCCATCGCCTGATCAATGGCCGCGGCAAAATCGACCCAGAATTGTCTCAGCAGGCTGCGCCAATCCAGCTTGCCATCTGAAACTTCATCCAATCGTGATTCCAACGCTGCCGTAAAGTCATATTCCACATATCGGCTGAAGAAGTTTTCAAGAAAGGTCGACACAATCCGGCCGCGATGCTCAGGAATGAAGCGTTTGCCGTCTTTGAGCACATAACCACGTTTTTCGATGACCTGCATAATGCTGGCATAGGTGGACGGACGGCCAATCCCCAACTCTTCCATTCGTTTGACCAGGCTGGCATCTGTATATCGGGGAGGGGGCTGGGTGAAATGTTGTTCGGGGTGAACCTGCTCTACACGCAAATCCTGTCCCTGACTGAGCGGCGGCAGAATGCGACTTTGCGGGTCTGCGGCCTTATCTTCTTGGTCGTCGCGGTCCTCGCGATAAATCTTCATGAAGCCATCAAAGACGATGACTGATCCATTTGCTCGCATCGTCAGATGGTCAGTGGTTGCGCTGAGGTCAGCTGCAGTTTGGTCAAGCTGAGCGTCGGCCATCTGGCTGGCAATGGCGCGTTTCCAGATCAGCTCATACAGGCGGAACTGATCAAAATCTAGGCGTTTGCGCACCGCATCAGGATGTCGCCAGATAGAGGTTGGGCGGATCGCCTCATGGGCTTCTTGTGCATTGGCGGCCTTTGATTTATATAGACGGGGTTTTTCCGGCACAAACTCAGCACCAATAGTCTCACCTATAGCATCTCTTATTTGCCCTATCGCCTCGAAACTCATTTGCACACCATCGGTACGCATATAAGTAATCAGGCCGGTTGTCTCGCTGCCAAGATTGATGCCTTCATACAATTTTTGTGCAATCTGCATTGTGCGGCTGGCGGAAAAGCCCAGCTTGCGTGAGGCTTCTTGCTGCAGAGTAGACGTGGTAAATGGTGGTGCAGGGCGGCGCCTGACCCGCTTCGTCTCAATAGAAGATACCTGCCAGCTTGCTGCTTGGATACGTTGTTGTGCAGCCAGAGCATCAGCTTCACTGCCTAAGCTCAATTTCCCAAGCTTTTCGCCATCCAGATGGGTAAGGCGGGCCATTATTTGGGCACCTTCTGTGGTGGTGAAATCAGTATCTACTGACCAGAATTCATCTGTGCGGAAAGCCTCAATTTCGGCCTCACGTTCACAGATCAGGCGCAGTGCGACAGATTGTACCCGTCCTGCTGAACGTGAACCGGGCAATTTGCGCCAGAGTACAGGTGACAGGCTGAATCCAATCAAGTGGTCAAGAGCACGGCGGGCAAGATAGGCTTCGATCAGGTCAATATCCAGGCAGCGCGGGGTTTCGATGGCTTTTAAGATGGCTGTTTTGGTTATTTCATTGAACACAACCCGCTCATAAGGAATGTCACGAGTTTTGCTGTTTTCTTTCAGCAACTCACACACATGCCAGCTTATCGCTTCTCCTTCTCTGTCCGGGTCGGTAGCCAGAATCAGCCGATCTGCACCTTTTAAGGCTTTGCTGATGTCCCGGATACGCAGCCCCCCTGAATCAGAAATTTGCCAGCTCATTTCAAAATCCTGATCGGGTTTGACTGAGCCATCTTTTGAGGGCAAATCTCGGACATGCCCATAAGAGGCGAGTACAGTGTACCCGTCCCCCAGATAGCGGTTTATTGTTTTGGCCTTGGCCGGTGATTCGACCACCACAACTTTCATTTTACGCAACCCTTTGCCTTGTCCAGTAATGGCCGTTCAGCGCAAATTATGTAAGATTTACAAGAACGTTAACTGTCCTGATAGACACGAGACACACGGTTTCCTGCATGTCTTTGTACGTCCCCAGCCAGTTCGAGTTCCAACAATATCGCTTGACCATCTATCGCAGAGACATGGCACCAGCGACACAATTCGTCAACACCAATTGGATCATGAGCCAGATTTTCGAGCAGAAATTGCCTCGTTTTTGCCCACTCTTCAGGTGTCATGTCTGATGCCTCCGGTGATTGGCCTGTGCCGAATTCTGGCAAATCAGGTTGTTTGAGCGCTGGTTTTTGATCAAGGATAGACAAAATATCCTTTGCTGACTGAACCAGATGTGCACCATCTTGAATTAGCCTGTTGGTGCCTTGAGATCGTGGATCAAGGGGCGAGCCTGGTACCGCCATCACATCAATGCCCCGATCAGCGGCTTCACGGGCAGTGATCAGAGAGCCGGACTGAAACGCTGCCTCTATCACACAGACACCCCGGCTGAGCGAGGCTATGATTCTGTTTCGGGCCGGAAACAGCTTTGGTGTGGGTTTGGTGCCAAAAGGTGTCTCAGTGATTAAAAGGCCTTGTTCGGTTATCTGAGCAAATAAGTCTGTATTTTCTGGCGGGTAAATTTCATCTATACCGCACGCCAGGACCGCAAGTGTGCCTGTATCCAAGCTGCCGTGATGAGCAGCGGTGTCAATGCCTCTGGCAAGGCCGGATATAATGCTGTGCCCCGCCTGACCGATTTCCATAGCCAGCGATTGTGCCAGACGGGTTGCTTTAATAGACGCGTTGCGTGCCCCTACCAAGGCGCAGCCCTTTTTGTTTAGAAGAGATTTATGTCCTTTTACGGTCAGTACAAAAGGAGCATCATCAAACTGCAGTAAACAGGCAGGATAGTCTTCATCGCCATGACATATAAAACTTGCCCCCAGCCTGTCTGCCTGTTCAATTTCACGCTCTATCTGTTGTCTTGTGGCCAGCTTTAAGGGTCTGCCGCCGCGTGCAGACAAATCAGGAACAGCATCCAGGGCCGCCGCAGCACTGCCATAACGACGCATCAGTAATTGACACGTAATCGGGCCGATGTTGGGTGTACGGATTAATCGGAGCTTATTAATCAGATTTTTCTGGTCCATCGACCAGAGCATAGACTGCTTGGTCTTAAATTTTGGTTAATTTGGTGAGCTTTTTTTGAATGAAATTCGACTTTCGTCACCTTTCATGATCCTTTGGATATTCTCCTTATGGCGAAGCCAGCTTAAGCCACCGATCCCCCAGACCGTGATTTCAATTGGCGTGGATGGCTCAAATGGGCCAAATGACACAGTCAGACCAGCGGCTACAAAGCAAAGCAGCGCAGATAAGGACGATAAGCGTGTGATAAAGGCAGTCAACAGCCAGCTCAAAGCCATAACCAATCCGGCCAAAGGCGAAATGGCAGCGATCACAGCCATGCCGGTAGCGACACCTTTGCCCCCTTTGAATTTCAGCCAAATCGGGAAACAATGACCGATAACGGCTCCAAATCCAGCATAGGCAGCGCTGTCTGGTGACAGCCAGAAGCTGCAGATGGCATAGGCAATCGCTCCTTTCAGCGCATCCAATAGCAAAGTCAGCAGGGCAAGAGTTTTATGCCCTGTTCTCAACACGTTTGTTGCGCCAATATTGCCTGAGCCAACTGTTCGGATATCTTGACCTGTGACCAGATACACCAGCACAAGCCCAAATGGCACGGACCCCAACAGATAGCCGATGGCAAAAGATAAAGGGGTGAAAATACTTACTAATTCGAACATCGGTTAATCAGCAGTGGACAAATAGGCCTGCCCGTTTACCCATAAGCCTGTGACTTGCCCTTCACATGGCTGGCCGTCAAATGGTGTGATACGGGACAGCGAATGAAATCCCTGGCTGTGAATAACCGAAGCAGCATGGGGGTCAATTTTTACAATGTCTGCAGGTGCGCCAGGCTGCAGGCTGCCACAGTCCAGTCCCAGCAACTGTGATGGCCGCGTGCTCAGCAAATTAAAAGCCTGAAGCCAGGATAATTGCCCCCCATGGACTAGCTTCGCGGTAAGAACGAACAGCGTTTCAAGACCAGACGCCCCTGAACTGGCTAAGGTGAAGGGCTGATTCTTCATATCAGGGTTTACAGGCACATGATCAGAAGCAATCGCATCGATGGTTCCGTCTGCGAGCCCTTCAACAATCGCAATCCTGTCCTTTTCGCGTCGCAATGGGGGGGTCAGCTTTGCCCGCGTGTCATAACCAGACACCGCCACTTCATTCAGCATAAAATAAGGTGGTGCGGTGTCAGCGCTGATGGTAACACCTCGTTGCTTTGCACGCCTGACAATCTCAACAGCTCCGGCTGTTGAAACGTGGCTTGCGTGATACCGAACGCCTGTCAGCTCTGCTAACTGGATATCGCGTTCAAGGATAATGGTTTCTGCCAGAGCTGGTGTACCGAGAAGCCCAAGCCGTGTTGAGGTCTCTCCTTCATTCATGTCACCTTGCTCGCTCAGGCTGTAATCTTCACAATGATGGATGACAGGCTTATCCAGCATTTGCGCATAGGTCATGATGCGACGCATTGATAGCGCACTTTGAACAGACATTGTACCGCTTGCAAACCCGACCGCACCTGCTTTTGACATCAGCCCCAACTCGGCCATCTGTTCTTGCTCAAGGTCTTTTGTCATGGCGCCATAGCAACGCACCTTAGGCCCCCCAATGCCTCGTGCCCGCAATTGCAGGCTGTCTATCATGGCCGCAGTGTCCATTACAGGTGTGGTTGAGGGCAAAAGCACAATTGTTGACAAGCCGCCTGCTGCTGCTGCTTGTAACAGGCTGTCCAGGGTTTCTAAATGTTCTGCGCCGGGGTAGCCTGACTGCACCCGCATATCGACAAAGCCTGGTCCGATAATTTGCCCGGTACAGTCAGTTACCTTATCAGCGGTGACGTCTTGACCAGCTGTTCCTGTCCCTGTCTCAGCAATAACTTCACCTTCGATCAGCAGCCAGCCTGTCTCGTCCCGTTTTTGTGTTGGGCATATTAACCGCGCATTTTTCAATAAGTGCCGCATCATTTGCCCTTTGCAGTCTCAGAAGATAGCGCCACAGCTTCAAGACAGGCCATCCTTGCTGCTACACCCATCTCAACCTGGGTGGTAATCAGGCTGCGGTTATGATCATCAGCAATCACTGAATCAATCTCCACACCTCTGTTCATCGGCCCGGGGTGCATAATCAGTGCATCAGGCGCGGTTTTTGCCAGCTTTTCAGCGTTAAGCCCGAACAAATTAAAATATTCATGTTGGCTGGGAATCTCACGGCCTTGCATCCGTTCTGTCTGTAATCGCAACATCATTACAATATCGGCCCCGGCAATACCCGTTTCCAGATCAGTGAAGGTAGGAACACCAAAGCTGTCTATGTTCGCAGGCATCAGGGTTGAGGGGCTGACAAAGCGCAAATCTGCGCCTAACGCGCCAAGAAGATAGAGGTTAGACCGGGCGACGCGGCTATTCGCAATATCGCCGCAAATTGCGATTTTGAGCCCAGAAATTCGTCCAAAACGGCGTATGATCGTCAGCGCATCCAGCAATGCTTGTGTCGGATGTTCATGACGTCCATCTCCGGCATTGATAACGCCGCCATCCACATGATGGCTGAGCAGGGTAGGTGCACCTGCATTTTGATGACGGATAACCAAAATATCTGGCCGCATCGCATTCAGGGTTGTCGCTGTATCAATCAGCGTCTCGCCTTTTTTAACAGATGATCCAGACACCGAGATATTCAAAACAGACGCGCCCAGCCGTTTTGCGGCGACCTCAAACGATACTCTGGTGCGGGTCGAATTTTCAAAAAACAGGTTCACCACTGACCGACCTTTCAGCACGCTCTGAAGGCCTGGATCCTGACTATCGCCAGTGATGATGTCAGCGAAATATTGAGAACGATGAAGCAGGGACTGCATTTCGAGGACACTCAGCCCTTCTATCCCTAACAAATGGCGTCCGCTCAGCTGCGCCGCTTCATGTTGTTTTGCATCAATCGTCATCTGACCTGTTCTATACTGAGTTTTCCGGCGCCCGTCCAGATTTCTTTAGCTGGGCGGCTGGCTTTGCAAACTGTCTAAAGCTGATTGTAATATCCAGACAGCAGCCAGGCTGTCTCGTCTCACGGCTCTCTTCGCGCGGGTCATATCGGCTGCGATCATGTTTCTTTCGACAGCTTGTGTGGACATGCGTTCATCCTGAAAGCTGATGGCAATATCATGAAGACGCAAAAACGCATGTGCAAAATCGCGAACAGAATCACAGCGTGGACCAGCTGTGCCATCCATATTCAAGGGCCAGCCAAGCACCAGACCGCCAACATTCTGTTCCTGAATGAGATGAATGAGATGTTCAGCATCAGGGGTAAATTTTTTGCGCCATAACACAGGCTGAGGAGACGCCACATTCGTACGCGGGTCGGCAATCGCCAGGCCAATGGTTTTTTTGCCAATATCCAGACCCAGCAATTTTTGTCCGGGTGAAATCGCATTAATGAGGTCGTAAAGGTTGCAGACAGGCATGGTCACTGCTAATGAACGGGTTGAAAATGCATTGTTAAGATGTTGCTGAAGGTCTTATCTATCATGTCTACAGACAAAACCAGTGTAAATAAAGACACTGTTAAAAAAATTGGTCGGCTGGCTCGCCTGCATGTCCCAGAAGACAAGCAGGAGCAGATTGCAGGTGAATTGAACGCCATTCTGAGCTGGATTGAAGAGCTGAATGAGGTCAACACCGATGGTGTTGAACCCTTAGCCAGTGTGACCGGACATTCGCTGCCACAACGTGTGGATCTGGTCTCAGATGGGGATAAAGTTGATGATATTCTGGCTAATGCGCCAGAACAGGCGAGCGGCTTTTTTGTTGTGCCGAAGGTGGTGGAATAATGAGTGATCTTTTGAAACTGACCGCAACTGAGGCCAGCGCGGCGCTTGGGGCAGGTGACATTTCTTCAGTTGAACTGACCACAGCCTATCTTGAGGCTGCTGAAGCAACAAAAACATTAAATAATTATGTTGCAATGACTGCGGAACAGGCTTTGGACATGGCACATCAAAGCGATCAGCGACGTGCTGACGGTCGGGCAGGGCTGATTGAAGGATTGCCCGTTGGTGTGAAGGACCTGTTCTGTACCGCCGGCGTTGAAACCACAGCCTGCTCAGCAATTCTGAAAGGCTTTGTGCCCACTTACGAAAGTACGGTTACGGCCAAGCTCTGGGCTGAAGGCGGAGTGATGCTGGGTAAGTTGAATTGTGATGAGTTTGCAATGGGCTCAGCTAATGAAACATCTGTGTTTGGTCCTGCAGTTAATCCTTGGAGCGCAGAGGCTGGTGCTGATTTGGCTGCAGGGGGGTCATCTGGTGGGTCAGCGTCTGCAGTGGCGGCAGGCTCAGCGTTGCTTGCCACAGGCACAGATACAGGCGGATCAATTCGCCAACCTGCAGCCTTTTGCGGTGTGGTGGGTATGAAGCCGACTTATGGCCGGTGTTCACGCTGGGGTGTTGTGGCGTTTGCTTCATCTTTGGATCAGGCTGGACCATTCACCCGTACGGTTGATGATTCTGCTTTGATGTTCAGGGCTATGGCAGGTCATGATCCAAAAGATTCAACCTCTGCTGACTTGTCTCTGCCAGACCTGACCGCCGCAATGGCAAAGGGTGTCGAGGGCCTGAAGATTGGTATTCCTGGTGAATATGTGAGGGAGGGCATGGACCCTGCGATTACAGCACTATGGGAAACAGGACAGGCCTGGCTGAAGGATGCCGGAGCTGAACTGATCCCTATTTCCTTGCCGCATACGAAATATGCGCTGCCGACTTATTATATCATTGCGCCGGCTGAGGCGTCTTCAAACTTGGCCCGTTATGACGGCGTGCGCTATGGGGCACGTGCGCAAGCGGATGGGTCGTTGGATGAGATGTATGAGGCTACACGTGCAGCCGGGTTTGGTGATGAGGTCCAGCGGCGGATTATGATTGGTACCTATGCGCTGTCGGCTGGATATTACGATGCCTACTATCTGAAAGCACAACAGGTCAGGCAGCTGATCAGACAAGATTTTGATACGGCCTTCAAGACAGTTGATGCCATTTTGACACCTGCAACACCAAGTGCTGCTTTTCCTTTAGGTGAAAAGCAGGAGGACCCAGTGACAATGTATTTGAATGATGTGTTTACGGTTCCTGCCAATCTCGCCGGATTGCCGGGGATTTCGGTTCCAGCTGGTTTTTCAGAGGCTGGATTGCCTCTGGGACTTCAGGTGCTTAGCGGGGCGTTCCGTGAGGACATATTATATCAGGTTGCAAAATGCCTTGAACAGCAGGCAGGCTTTGCTGGTCAGCCACCGCGTCATGCCTCAGCCAAACTGTAGGAGAGAGATAAGATGAGCAATCTTGTACAGGGTCAGACAGGGCACTGGGAAGTGGTGATTGGGATGGAGGTTCACGCTCAGGTGACGTCTGCTTCAAAACTGTTTTCTGGTTCATCTACGTCATTCGGGGCAAACCCCAACCAGAATGTGTCTTTGGTGGATGCAGCAATGCCGGGAATGTTGCCGGTGATTAATTCTGAATGTGTGCGCCAGGCAGTTAAAACAGGTCTTGGCCTGAGTGCTGAGATCAATCTGTTCAGCGTGTTTGACCGCAAAAATTATTTCTATGCTGACCTGCCGCAGGGCTATCAGATCAGTCAATATAAACAGCCAATTGTGGGTGAGGGAGCGATCACCATCGAGTTGGCGGACGGATCCAGCCATGAAATCGGTATCGAACGGTTGCATTTGGAACAGGATGCGGGCAAGTCGCTGCATGATCAGCATCCGTCAAAAAGCTATATTGACCTTAACCGGTCAGGAGTGGCGCTGATGGAAATTGTATCCCGTCCTGATTTACGCTCAGCCGAACAGGCTGGTGCCTATATCAAGAAATTACGGTCCATCCTGCGCTATCTGGGGACATGTGATGGCAATATGGAAGAAGGCTCATTGCGAGCAGATGTGAATGTTTCTGTGCGTCGTCCAGGTGATGAGCTGGGTACCCGAACTGAAACAAAAAATCTGAACTCGGTCCGCTTCATTATGCAGGCAATCGATTTTGAGGTTGAACGCCAGATAGAGATTTTGGAAGCTGGTGGTCAGATTGACCAGGAAACCCGGCTTTTTGACACATCAACAGGCGAAACACGTCAGATGCGCAGTAAAGAAGATGCGCATGATTATCGCTATTTTCCGGATCCGGATTTGCTGCCACTGACGTTCACACAAGACTATGTAGACGAAATCAAATCTGAATTACCTGAACTTCCGGATCAGATTAAGGCGCGTATGATCGCTGATTATGGTTTGTCTGCTTATGATGCCGGGGTGTTGACCGAAGAGCGTGAAACTGCTGAATTTTATGAGGCAGCCAGTGCTGGTTACGACAAAAAACTGGTTGCCAACTGGATGAGTGTTGAGCTTTTTGGAGCTTTGAAAAAGGCAGGAAAATCACTTTCCGACAGTCCGGTCAGCCCGTCCGCTCTAGGCGCTCTTGTTGGTTTGATCACAGATGGCACAATCTCAGGGAAAATTGCCAAAGATGTGCTGGCTGATATGGTGGAAACAGGCCGCGACGCTGCAGACATTATCGAAGAAAAAGGGCTGAAACAAGTTTCTGATAGTGGGGCCATTGAAGGGCTGGTTGACCAGGTCATGGCTGAAAACCAAGATAAAGTTGATCAATATCGCGGCGGCAAGGATAAGCTGTTTGGCTTCTTTGTTGGCCAGACCATGAAGCTGTCTGGCGGTCAGGCCAATCCAGGAATGGTTAATCAGATTCTGAAAGCCAAGCTCGATGGCTAAACTGACCAACAGCTGAGGGCGGGCTACAGGCTTGCCCGCAAAGCTGCTGCTTGATTGTCTTTCGTCTGCTGGTCCCAATAGGGAACAGTGCCGTAAATATCTGTCAGGAACTCCAGAAAAACTGTGATTTTCGGTGCCCGGTGATTTTGTTCTCTCCACAAAGCATGGATAGGTGTGCGCTCATCGACCATGGCGTCAAGTACAGGGACCAGCGCACCAGAAGCGATATGACGGCCAGCAATATAGGTTGGTAACATAGACAGGCCGCCATCATTCAGAACGGTTCGCAGGATGGCATCGCCGCTGTCCAGGCACAGATTGCCATGCGCACGAAAGGTCTCCACTTCTGCCTGACCAAGCCGGAAGTGCCAGTCATTATTCTGATGGCCTGTCTCTAGCGTAATCAGTTTATGTTTGTTCAGATCATTAACCTGTTCTGGAATGCCCATCCGGTCCAAATAAGCTGGAGAGGCAACTAATTTCCGTTTATTCGGGGCGAGTATCTGCATCACCGCACTGTCTTGCTGGCGGGTTTCAGCAACTCTTATCTGAACATCTACCTGGCTCTGCAGTTTGTCTGAATCATTGCCTGCTGTCATCAGGTCAAGGTGAATATCAGGATAGAGCTCAAAAAATAGAGCAAGATGCGGAGCGATATGGCGATGGGCGAAGCCTGGGGGCGCATTAACATGCAACACTCCTCTTAACTGGCCCGTCTCAGAACTGATCACAGCTTCAATATCATCTATATCTTTCAAGATATTGTAGCATTTGGCCAGATATAACTCACCCATCTCTGTTAAATCGACGCTGCGTGTTGTGCGGCTCAGTAACTTTGTGCCTAGATGTTTTTCAAGTGCGATCAGATGTTTAGAGACAACAGACGGAGCCACCCCCATATCCTCTGCTGCCAGCTTAAATGACCGATTTTTGGCAATCAGCGTAAACAGCCGCATTGCTGTAAGCTGGTCCATAGTAGCCTTCCTTTGTTTTATGCCAGCCTTCACCCTTTAAGGCTAAAAGCATAAACGTGTATGGGTAAAAAACAATCTATTTAGCATCTGGTTCAGAAAATCTGGCCAGACAGAGCAAAAAAATCCGCATTGTGATCTCATTTCAAAATTGACAGATAAGCCGCACGCGATTATGCAGAAAGAACAAACGTCGTGGGGAGAAATCCCAACTTAAGCCTCGAAAATTTTGCGGAGAGGTGGCCGAGTGGCTGAAGGCGGCGGTTTGCTAAATCGTTGAAGGAGGAAACTCCTTCCGGGGGTTCGAATCCCTTCCTCTCCGCCATTATCCCTCTTTAATCTCTCAAAATATTATATAATTTTTCAGAATTGGTAAATTTACGTACAATTTTACGTACAGTTAAATCGTCAGTCACTGATTTGTATTTTAATATGCTGAGGATTGCTGAAACTGAAATCTCTACTCTCTAACCTTTAAGTTCCAGCTATCTTAACAGACCCAATAGTACCTGTTTGCTTTGATTTGCGGCTGCCAGTATATTCAGAGCCGCGTTACTTAGTATCTGAAGTCTGGCTAACTCGACTGTGGATTTTGCGTAGTCAGCGTCAACTATTCTTCCTTGAGCCCTGCTTGTGAGCATTGATATGGTGCTGAGATTGTCAATATTGTGTTCAAGCCTGTTTTGTGCTGCGCCCATCCTGGCCTGCTGCCTCGAAATCTGATTAATGGCTCTGTCCAGCACAATTGTGGCTTGTTCTGCATCATCCTGACTGTTCAGACTGACATCAGATACAGCAACTTCCACTTCATCATCAGCGCTGTCATTATCAAGCCTCAACCGGATGGATTCAGTAAATTGCTCCTCGCCAATACTGTAATTTATTTCAAGTTCATAAATCTGGTCCTGGTCATGATCTCGTCTGCGCTCAAAGGTAAGCCTGTCAGAGCGCAGTGACAGCCCATCAAGTGTTGTCACCGTGCTGGGAAGGGCTCCATCCTGCTCTTCTAAACTGAATAATGCGGCATCGGCGCCGCCAATACTTAACTCACCGCCCTGACGTAAATCAATAAAGGCTCTGAGCCTGTCTGAGAGAGAATTCAGGTTTATGATGTTGGTCTCTGCCTCTATGACAGACATTTCGGTTATGGCCGTGCCATGATAGGGCACGGGTTCTGGCAGAGCCTGCTGCGTCATGGTCAGGCTGTTATCAGATACCAGATCTGTCAGGGTGAACTCGATGGTTTCAGTGAAGGTCGTGATGCCATCCGAATATGTGACATCCAGATGATAAATATTGTTCAGATTAGCATCTGCCGGGTCTTCAAAATTCAGCTTGGCAGTAATTTCACCTGTTGTGCTGTTAATTGAAAAACCGGCTGAATCTGAAGCAGATGGGCTTAGTGAATAGCTGAACCCCGGAGAATTTATGGCTGCAAATGCCCGCAATTTTTCACTATAGTCTGAAGCGGTAACAGTAAGGTTTTCCTCTAGCCGGCTTATCAGGTTAACCGCAGATGACTCGAGCTGTTCAGTGCTAGTTAAGCTGGCTGTCTGGACCGTAGGCTCATTATCAATGCTGACATTAAGAGTAATGGTTTCAGTAAACACGCCATCAGATAAGATGAAGGTTGATGATGATGCTGTATTGGTGTTGACGATAGCGCCGATAGCTGTGCTGTTGGTCACTATCTGTGTGCCTGCGATTGTGCCATCTGTAGTGAGGGTGAAATATCCCGCATCTGCACCGCCAAGGCTGAAACTTCCCGGAGTGGCAGTGGCAAGATAGGCCTTCAGCCTGTCAGAGAGGACAGAGCCGTCAATCTGATATCCTGTCTGAGAGCCGGCAACGCTCAGAGCTGTTGAGGCTGTTTTGGTTGTTGCAGTTATAGCCGTTGGGTTATGCCCGGCTGTCAGTGTAATGGTCTCATCAAGACTGTAATTGCCATCAAAGTTGGCCAGAAAGACAGTTCTTGCATCAGCGGTGAATGCAGATGTAATAGCCGTTGTGGGATTAAAGTCGGCTGTATATACCGCCACTCCATCCTGAACCCGGATCGAATCCATCTGACCATTAAAGCCATATCCTGCCTGAGAGGGGTTGCCGGAAACTCTGAAGTTTGATGAATTGTTGAAGGTAAAGCTGTAATTTGAGGTGCCTGCTGATACCCCATTTACAAACAATTCTAAAGTGGAGCCATTCCGTACAAGAGCAACATGGTGCCATTGGTTCTCTGATAAAAAGCTTGAGGAAAGATCAGATGTTGAAAAGCTTGTCGATTTTGTGGAATCCGTTCCATATTCAACAATATATCCGAACTTGTTAGTCTCATCGATATCATTGATGCCGCCGCCACCGTTAACTAGGTGTACCCCATCTTCATTTGACCAGTTATCTGGATTTGTGCCTGTCCATAGTGAATTGTAAAATGCAAAGCCTGGCTCAGCACTGCCGCCCTGACCCCCTGTCCAGAAGGTTGTGCCGTCTTCTGGGCCCGAGGTAAAATAGAAGTCACCCTCTTGAGCAGCATCGTCAATGGGATAAAAAATACTCAAAAAGCCGGGGTAATCATCCGGGTTCACACCATCGGCGCCACTGATCCAGGCATGACTAGAATTATGAACATGGTCAGTGATGAAATCCCATTCAGCTTGTGATGTCACTGTTGCCAGATATCCAGAAGCAATGCCATGAGACAGAGTGTCACCATTCGCATCAGCTTCCCAATATTCAAAATTGCCACTGATATAATCATAGAAATGCTGATTGTCTGGATTATAGGAAATGCCATCATCGTTATGAGTGACGGTGATGGTGCCGGCAGCGCCGGTGTGCACAAGACGGCGCAGAGCGTTGTTCACATCCGTCTGAGAGCCTCTAAACACCAACTCATTGGCCGTCCCGCTAGTCCAATCTGCAGAGGAATATCCCATCGGGGCTGAAATAGCGATGCCAGAGGTGTCCTGAAGGCTGATAAAGCCGTTATCCACCTCAACATGCACCCTAACATTCGCTGTATACCCTGAAACAAGAAACGGACTGCCACCTATAATGGGCTCAGCATCAGAATTTGTCCATGCAGCTGATAGGCCTGTATCATTATGATAGAGCCCTAATTTCATCGAGCCCGTGTCAAAGCCCACTACGGGCAGGTCGCGACCCCCGGATTCTCTGAAATCGAAGATAATCTGTTTTGTATCTGAAAGGTCGGTAGGTCTGATCCAGGCCTCAGCGGTAAAGCTGCCAGCACTGCCAAAGTTAAAATCACTTCCCGACACCTCAATAGAGCCAACCGCACCGGTAAAGGCGGTCTGCAATGCCCCTGAGCCATATTTTTTGTTTGTGGTGTCAATATTCGAACCAGATGACCACTGGTCAGAATATTTGATTTTGGCAGTGGCATCAAATTCATAAACGCCTGTCGGGGTTGAGGTGCTGGTGATGGCGCCTGTATCTGCATCCATGCTTACCCGTGCAGCAATAACATCTGGGTCTGTTGAATCAAGCTCATATTCAACCAGTTTGTTGGTATCAAAATTCTGAAACCCTGAGCTGAGATCAGACAGGCCAATGGATACCGCATTATCATTATCTGTAACAAAGGTCTGGGCTGCACCTGACGTTCCAGACAGTTCCAGAATGACTGTTTCTGTGAAGGTGTCGGTGCCATCTGAATATTCTACATCCAATTCATAGATATTATTTTCATCATCATCTGCCGGCGTTGCATAGTTGAGGGAGGCTGTGATCTCACCTGTTGTTGAGTTTATTGAAAAATCGCCGGCATCAGTACCAGACAGGCTGTAGCTGAAGCCGGTTGTGTTTACAGCGGCATAGGCTCTGAGCCGTTCACTCATCTCTGTCAGAGTTACGCTCACACTGCCCTCAGATTTGGCCAGAACAGAAGTTGCTGTATTTTCAAGGCTTGCGGCAGAGCTCTGCTGCGCTGTCTGCTGGGCTGCCAGATCCCCATATGAGGTGTTCAGAGTGATGGTTTCAGTGAAGACTGTTCCGTCTGAGGCCGTGTAGAGAAGCTCAAAGCTTGATGTTGAGGTTGAAGATATATTGAAGATATTACCATCAGCAGCTGATGTGGTGCCAATCGTCGTTCCTGCAATTGTGCCATCTGTGCCAGTAAGCTGGAAATAAGATGCATTCGTCCCGCCAATACTGAAGCTACCGCTGTCATTATCTAGCGCCACAAAGGCTTTCAGTCTGTCAGACAGGCTGGCAGCGTTAATGATATACCCTGTACGTGAGCCTATTACATCCATTGTGGTGTTCGCTGTTTTCGTGGTGGCCGTGTCTTCTGTAGGCGGGGTATAGCCCGTTGTCAGGGTGATATGTTCTGTGTGTGAACTGCCATCAGAGGCTGTATATCGCACATCAAATTTATAGACGCTCTGTTCTGTGGTCGTGCCTGACTGTGTTGTGATTATCCCTGTCTGGGTGTCAATCTGCAGGGATGCAAGCTCTGCACCCTTACCTGTGAGGCTGTAGCTGCCAGAGCCATCTGTATCAGCGGCTATGAAATCGCGAAATGCCTGACTGGTCCCAGCGGCGGCTGAACTCACATCAAGCGGTGTGATGGCAGAGCTGTTGCCCGCACTATCCGTGATATAGCTGTTGCTATCCTCAATATTTGCAACCTGAAGGGTTATATCCTGTATGAATACATGTGTGCCAGACTGATAGGTCAGCCTGAGGCTATAGTTATTATCTGCGTTGGCATCACCAAGAGATTCAAAATCAATATTGCCTGAAACCTCACCAGTGACACTATTTACCAAAAATAGGCTGCTATCATCACCTGAAAGGGAATAACTGCCTCCTGAATAGGCATGGGTAAATACCGACAGCGCGGTGCCCATTTCAGCAACCTGCATAGACACAGCCCCTTCATCATAACGAAGTGCAATAGCACCCATCTCTGTATCAATATGTGAGCTCAATATAACAGATGCAGTAGCAGTTTCAGCGACCATCTGTTCAGGAGACGGGGTAATTTGCCCGATATCTTCTGTCAGAACAGATGACAGGTCGAGTGAGATAACCTCGTCATTCGCTGAACCCACCCTGAATTGACTGCTGTAACTGCCATCAAGAAGATTTACCTGATTAAACTGTATATTGGTAGAAATCTTATCGATTTCTTCCTGTAGCAATTTTATTTCCTGCTGAGCATTTTGCCGATCTGAATCTGAATAAATACCATTACCCATCTGAACAGATAATTCGCGCATTCGGAGTAACATAGAGTTCACCTTATCCATGGCGGATTCCGCCGTCTGAATAAGTGAAATTCCGTCTGAAGCGTTGCGGATAGCTGTTTCCATTGAGCGGGCCTGAACTTCCAGCCGGTTTGAAACGGCAAGCCCTGCAGCATCATCTGCTGCCGAATTGACCCGTAATCCAGACGCAACTCGCCTGGTGGCAGAATCAAGTTCGTCAGAAGCCCGTGCTGCATAAAGAGTAGAGATTAGACCACCATAATTGGTGTTAATCACAGTCATCAGTCCATGCCTTGCGTCCAAAGCAAATTATTGTCGACTGATGCGAAAACGACGAAAATATTATTGTTTTACAGATATTTAAAAAATTGGCATAATATTTGCTTTAAAGCTAAAACAAACAATCAGTGCGCCGTTAGCTTTCAGATTTTTTTGTCAGACGCAAAGCTGGCATCAAATTTGCCTCTCCGCTAACATTTGATAAATTCTGTCGTTTACAGTGTTGGTGGTGAAAGTAAATTTGCTTGCTGCAAAGCGATATAACATACAGTTTTATTTTTATCGTTTCAAAGATTTGTGCAACCGGTTAAGTATTCCATTGAAACCCGTATCAATCCATGAACATCTTATTTTTCAGTGCCTGAAGCTCAGTATTTTATTATTTGAAATACAATCTTAGAACGCAAAGTAAATTATTGGTTCGCTCCATCTCATGTTTGCAATAAAATTAAAACTATCAAAGAAATTCAATCGCTAGAAGCATTCAGAGGTTGTGCGTTACCCGCATTGTTATGCGTTAGAAGGACCCGTTACTGTAAATATCAGACGTCACCCGACACCCTCCCCCTTTAGGGGGAGGGTGTCGTCGGATGGTTTTGACGCATTTATAGAGTAGAATTGCTCTTCTAGCTTTGTGAGTTTTCCGTTTCTAACCAATATATTTAGTTGGTCCTTAAATGAAGTCTTTCGAAAACACTGAAATCCAGCTGCTTCTTGGTGTTTGTTAGCCCAAGTATACAATTCTCCAAAAGTCTGTCCCTGTTTGTCTTCTAGCGCTTTTAAGATCAATTTAGGCGTTGATAGTCTAGGTTGTTTGCTTTGGGCCTCTTCAATGACTACTGAGGTATATGCCTTCCTTTCCGCCATTCCTTTTTCTGACAGATTAAGATATTTAAACAGCCCCCAAACAAGGGACAGTCTTCTTGTCTGTTTGCTCGCGTTCTGGGGCGATTTGTTCCTGTATCTTCGTTTGAATCAGCATTTAAAGCTGAATTGAGGTTGGTTTATCTGGCTGTGAAAATTCATATCTGGGAACTGGTATAGTCTTTGCACTCAAAACATTCGGTTAATCTGTAAGTTTTGTGAAGCCAAGTGACAAAAGTGCAAAAATTTTCTTATCTGATGAAGCGCAGTGCAGTTAAAATGCTGTGGTTTTTTGTAATTCTCTGGAGTTTTTTGTCCAGTCTGGCTCATGCTACCACGCACACATCCATTTCGGGATACACAGGTAATGTGCGTGTTCATATCACGACAACTTCCGGCGCGATATTTTTTGATTCCGCAGATATTTCAGGCCTCGGACTATCAGCACCGACAGGCTACAGCCTCGCCGATCTGACTGATGGCACACAAAATGAGCTCGTTTTTGTGGGCACTCAGACCAATGTGAATACGGCTCTGTCCAAACTTCAGCATAGCTCTGGCACGGGCACAATCTCGATCACGCATTCTCACTCAAATGTCGCCTTTTACCCAGCTAACCAACATTTTTATGAACTGATTACGGGCAGTTTTACTGTCACTCAGGCGCATGCAAACGCACAAGCTATGTCCCGGTATGGTGCGTCAGGATATCTGGTCACCGCAACGACACAAGGTGAATGGGACTTTATTGATGATATGGTTCATAATGGGACAAATGCCTGGATCAGCGGCACGGATACAGGCGTGTTTTCCGAAGGTAATTTTGGGTTCAATTCAGGACCTGAAAATACTATAACATTTTGGACGGGCGGAAATGGCGGTTCTGCTGCGTCTGGATATGGTTTTTATAATTCGGTGTGGAGTACAGGCAACCCTGACAATCACGGCGGTGCAGAGCATTATTTGCATATAACCACCGGAGGCTCACTGAATGATAACAGAGCTACCACGACTTTTAATTATATTGTTGAATATAGCGGAGCCAGTGGCCAGGCCGTTACCACAAATACACAGACGGTAAATGCAAATGGCTATTTCTGGCCTGTGATGAACTTTGGGTATTCAAGCTCTTCAGGTCCGGAAAGCACCTCTACAGCCGCCATTAATCTGACATTAAGCGCTGCGACAGGTATTGGCGTTTCGGTTGATTATGCCGTCTCTGGCACCGCTTTAGGAAGCGGTGTTGACTATACTCTTTCTGATGGGACGCTTACCATTCCGTCTGGAAGTACAGGTGGGTCAATCACAATAGCGTCAATTGTTGATGATAGTCTTTTTGAAGGTGATGAGACCGTCATCCTTACACTTTCCAATCCTGACAATGCCACACTTGGTTCCACCACTGTTCATACCTACACCATTACTGAAAATGAAACACAGCCGACTATTCAGTTCAGTTCAGGGTCATCAAACGGGGCAGAGTCTGTTTCCTCAACAGATATTACGGTCAATCTGTCTGGGGCCTCAACACAAGATATAAGCGCAGATTATACCATTACTGGCACAGCAACTGGAGGCGGAACAGACTATAGGCTTGCCAACGGCACGATAACTATCGCTGCTAATTCGACGTCGGACAATATTACCATCACGTCAATTGTTGATGACAGTTTATATGAAGGTGATGAGACAATCATTATCACCCTTTCAAACCCTGACAATGCTACGCTTGGGGCAAACACGGCACATACCTACACCATTACTGAAAATGAGACACAGCCCAATATTCAGTTCAGTTCGACAACATCAAGCGGGGCTGAGGCCGTATCCTCAGCAGATATCACCGTCAGCCTGTCTGGTGCGTCATCAACAGACATTAGCGCTGATTACACGATCACTGGAACAGCAACCGGCTCAGGAACTGATTATACATTAGCAGATGGCACAATCACGATAGCGGCCAATACAACATCAGATAATATTACCATTGCCTCTATCGTTGATGATAACCTGTATGAAGGGGATGAGACCGTTATTGTGACGCTGTCAAACCCTGACAATGCAACGCTTGGGGCGAATACGGCACATACCTATACGATTACAGAAAATGAAACACAGCCAGTGCTGCAATTCAGTTCAGCGACATCGGCAAATGCTGAATCTGTTTCCTCTGCCTCACTCCAGGTGACCTTGTCTGGCCCATCAGCAACTGATGTAACGGCGAATTATACTGTTACCGGCACGGCGAGCGGAGGCGGCACAGATTATACACTGGCTGATGGGATCATTACGATTTCCGCCAATACAACCTCTGATAATATCACCATAGCTTCTATCGTTGATGACAGTCTCTATGAGGGAGATGAGACAGTCATTGTGACTTTGTCTGCGCCGTCAGGGGC
>AFXB01000004.1 GCA_000238815.2 SAR116 cluster alpha proteobacterium HIMB100
CTTTGCGACAGTAGGTTTTCAGGATGGCAACTCAACAGTATCAGAAGAAGATGGAAGCCATGATGTGGTTGTTAATTTATCATCCCCGTCGTCAACAAATGTTATAGTCAATTATGAGGTGAGTGGAAGTTCGCAAATTGGAATTGATCATACATTAAATGATGGAGCCATAACAATTATTCCCGGTGATTTAAGTGGTGTAATCTCTATTCCTTCAATACTTGATGATGCAGATTATGAGGCTGATGAAACTGTTGTAATTACTATATTTGACGTGAGTGGTGCTCTGCTCAGTTCACAACATGCGATTCATGAAGTCACTATTTCGGATAACGAAGCTGGCCCAAATGTCCAGTTTGAATCACCAGTATCAAGTAGCCAAGAGGGTGATGCTGTTCCGCAAATTAACTTGCGACTCTCTACTCCTTCATTCACAGATACGACCGTGAATTATACGATCACGGGGACTGCACAAGGTGGGGGCGTAGACCATAATGCCACCGATGGTGCCGTGATAATACCTATAGGTCAGACAGAGGCATCCATTCCCATCACAGGCATTACGGCTGATGGTATAGTTGAAGACGACGAGACAGTAATAATTACGATAAATTCAGTTAGCAACGCAGCTATAGGTGCTTTGTCAACACATACTCACACTATTGAAGGTGAACTTCAGACGGTAATGGCTGTGATGGAGGAAGCAGAAGAAGCGCTGCAGGAGGTTGCGGATCAGCTTGCACAAGACCGTGGTTCAGATATGATCGCCGCTTCACAGAATTTGATAAAGACAAGCTTGGATAATTTAATTTCTAATATTCAAATTGGGACTGGGAACACTGGACAGGAAAATACTGCAAGCGGACCCGGTGGAAGTAGTGCCAGCCAGGGTTTTGATTCAAATACTAGCGATCCTCATTTGCGTATGCGACGTGATTTAGTTGACGCTATTTCTATGTTAAATGCCGAAGCAGATGATTTCGGATATAAAATGGAATTTGGTTACGATTTGAACATGCCTCTGATAGATGACAAGCAATCAATTATTTCAAAGATTGCTTTTAGGAGCTCAAAACAGAAAGATGGTCCGAAGGCGTTTAGACTAATTGGGAGTGTTGCTTTAGAGAAAAGAAATGAAGATTCAACATCTGCAGTTGGAAAGTTTTTGCACTTTTCTAGAGAAGTAGCCGACTTTGAGACAATCTACAAAGGAAAGAAAAACACTCGGTCTCTAGCTGCGGGGATATACGATGTATATCGCCCATCTGAGGACATGATGACCTCTTTCTATTTGACAGCTGGTATCAGTGATAATGATCTTAAGCTTAAAAAAGGCAGCATTAACCTTGATAGCAAATATCTAAGTTATCAAGGCCAATTTGGAATATCGGCTGCAAAAACAGTTAGGCAACGAGATCGGTTATTTAACACGCAAATTTCAATCGATGTTTACGCGGATTACCAGTCTGGACATAAGATGGCAGTAACCTCAGGATTATCAAGATTCAATAGACTTGTGGACGGGAAACTTAGTTACGAACTTCTATTTTCATTAGAGCCAAAGACAACCTTCATTTTTGATACAGATGATACAGCACTTCCTTACTTGTTCGTTGCATCACCTGTCGTAAAATGTGGCGTCGGTTCTATGAAAAGCTCATGTGGCGGCGGGACCTCTTTTAATCTTTCGAGACAACTCGCTAACGACCGAGGAAACTGGGCGTTTGGCTATTCCTTTGATATGTATCGTGGTACCACTTCTCACGAAATAATGATGAACCTGAGAAGAAATGCATACCAAAATGATAATATTCAAACGGCAATTGAATTCGGTGCTAACGAGAATGCTAGCACTTCGAAAGATACACCTATAAATTATTTTGTGAACTCAAAACTAAGTGTGCGTTTCTAGCGATATGCATATTAGGTTTGGATAAAAATAACAAACAAATGCCTCTTCACCTCTTTTTTTGAAGCCAGCTTGTTTAATTGACCACCGGGGGTATGATTATGTGACGGGAATCTTAACTTAACTTCATCAAGACGTTTTCTGGTTTTATATGGGTGTATCTAAACAGCATCCTTGGGTCTTTATGACCTGAAATTATAGCCACTTCAGGCATAGATAAACCCATCTCAAAAAATCTGCTTACAGCTTCATGTCTCAGGTCATGAAAACGCAAGTCACTCAAGTTAGCCCGAGACCGAAGCCTATCCCAAGCGAGCCTAAAAGCGTTATCAGTGACGGGAAAAGGGCGTGTTAGTTGCTTTGCGTACTGTTCCTCTAAAACTTTTGATGCTTTGCTAGATAGAGGCACATCTCTCGATGAGCCATTCTTAGTTAGTGGTAGGTGAACTATACGAGCGTCAAGAGCGACATTGCTCCAACTTATGTTCAGCATCTCACTCCGTCTCATGCCTGTTTCGATAGCAAAAACTACCAGCGGCCAGATGTGTGGGTTTTGGGTGAGACGTGCAGCTTTCTCAAGCTTCTCAAATTCCCCAGAATTTAATCTTCTGTCTCTAGGTTTGGAGGATGAGGGAAGCTCAACTTTGTCTACAGGATTGGAAGATAGCATTAATCCCCATTCATTAATAGCTAATCTGATGCAGTGTCTTATTAGAATAAGGTCGTATTGACAGGTTCTAGGCCCATCTAGAAGTCTTCTGTCTCTAAACCTTGCGAGTATCTGAGAAGACAGCCTATCTAGCTGATAGCCGCTGATATCGTCCCGAATTAGCCTCTTGAGGCGTCGTCTTTCAACATCCGCCCCACGCTTGGAAGGCGTAATCTCACTAAGATAACGCTCAAAAAGCTCACCCAGTGTTACTTCAGATGGGCTAAGACAACCAAAGGTGCCACTTTCAATGGCCGTCTCCTGTGCTAGCGACCATCTTAGAGCAGCGGATTTAGTGGAGAAGGATTTAGCCGTTGTCCCAATACTCTTATGTCTAACAATTGCTTGCCATTTTTTTCCACGTCTACGAATAGTTGCCACTTAAACCTCCTTAAGTGACACAGGAGTGACGAGGTTAAATTAAGCAAAGAAAAACTGAGGAATGGCGGAGTAGCTCAGGTGGTTAGAGCAGCGGAATCATAATCCGCGTGTCGGGGGTTCGAGTCCCTCCTCCGCTAACATTTATCCCTTGGTCCGTCTGTGCTGAGACCCGTTCATCATGCCCCGAGGATAGCTTTCACTTCCAAGAACTCTTCAAGGCCCCATTCAGCCTTTTCACGTCCGTTACCGGATTGCTTGTAACCCCCAAATGGCGCATCTGCGCCGCCTGAGCCATAATTGATATGCACCTGGCCGGCACGCAACCGCCTTGCGATTGATGTCAGCTCATTCTTATTTTGCCCTGAGACATAAGCCGCAAGTCCGTATTCCGTGTCATTGGCAATAGATACTGCATCATCAATATCATCATAGGTAATCATTGATAGAACCGGACCAAATATTTCTTCTTGTGCGATGGTCATTTCATTTTTGACATCACCAAAAATTGTAGGCTTAGCAAAATAACCCTTATTCAGCCCGTCTGGCTTGCCCGTGCCCCCAGCCAACAGAATCGCGCCTTCTTCAATGCCAGCTTCAATCAGGTTTTGCACCTTTTCAAACTGAATGTCGCTGACAAGGGGACCAATAACTGTACCCTCATTCTTGGGGTCACCAACGACAGCGCTTTCGGCTGCCTTTTTTGCGATCGCATATGCCTGTTCCTTGCGGTTGGCAGGAACCAGCATTCTGGTCGGCGCATTACAAGACTGGCCCGTATTATTCATACATAGGCTGACCCCTTTGTTGATTGAGGATTCAAATTCATCGTCATCAAGGATAATGTTTGCAGATTTGCCACCCAATTCCTGGCTGACGCGTTTTACACTTTCAGCTGAAGCTTTCGCGACAGCAACGCCGCCGCGCGTAGAGCCAGTGAATGACATCATATCGATATCAGGATGTGCAGACATTGCCTCGCCGACCACAGGTCCCATCCCGTTTACAAGATTAAACACGCCGGCGGGCACTTTAGCCTCATCAAGTATTTCAGCAATGATCAGGGATGATAAGGGGGCGATTTCAGAAGGCTTCAAAATTGCAGTACAGCCAGATGCGAGGCATGGTGCCAGCTTTGAT
Organism: SAR116 cluster alpha proteobacterium HIMB100; assembly: GCA_000238815.2. NCBI lineage: Bacteria > Pseudomonadati > Pseudomonadota > Alphaproteobacteria > Puniceispirillales (SeqCode) > SAR116 cluster alpha proteobacterium HIMB100. The sequence continues at coordinate 4,137 of AFXB01000004.1, forward strand.
ACAACCTGATTAACAGGCCAATTCCAAGGTGTAATCAGGCCACACACGCCAATCGGTTCATGTCTGATGATAAACTCATCATGTGTGTATTCAAATTCATGTGTGCTGAGCGAACGAATAGCTGCTTTGAGATGGGCAAGACCGACCATCGCCTGTGCCCCTTTGGCCAGATAGCTTGGCGCACCCATTTCGGTTTGTATGGCATCGGCAACGTCATCAACACGTTTTTTGTAAATTTCTCTTATGGTCGTCAGCAAATCTATCCGCTGTTGCACTGGTGTTTGTGCATAGGCCTCAAAAGCACGGCGGGCAGCAGCCACAGCCCGGTCAACATCTTCGCTGCTGCCAAGTGATATTGTGGCGACAATGTCTTCTGTGGCGGGATTGATGACATCAAGTGTTTCAGCGTGAGAAGGGCTAACCCATTTTCCGTCAATATAAAATTGAAGCTTGTCCATAACGACTCCCCTTATCTCTTATTTTGCTATCTTGATGTGATACTGCCTTTTATACAGTACTATATTATAATGTTGAGGCTGTATCTGCCAGCTCAGATCCCTAGATATTTGTTGATTGTCTCTGGTGCGTCAAGAAGCTCAGCTGAATTTCCCTGCCAGGCGACCTTACCCTTATCCAGAATATAATGACGGTCCGCTAGCCGTGCGATTGCCCTGATATCTTTATCTACGATCAGGATAGACTGGCCTTGTGTCTTGAGCTGGTCAAGGCACGCCCATATTTGTTTGCGGATCAGAGGGGCCAGCCCTTCGGTTGCCTCATCAAGGATCAGCAGTTTTGGATTTGTGATTAAGGCACGACCAATGGCTAACATTTGCTGCTCGCCCCCAGACAGATGATTGCCATTATGCTCAAGCCTTTCTTGAAGGCGGGGAAACAGCTCAAGCACGCTTTTATATGTCCATTCATATTCGCTGTCACCTTGTGCCGGTCGGAAGAAGGTTTTCAGATTTTCGGCAACAGATAAATTTGGAAAGATTAACCGGCCTTCTGGTACAAGACCGAAACCGGCACGGGCGATTTGAAAACTTTCCACATGCTGATCTGTTTTTCCAAAGCGAATAATCTGGCCTGACTGAACCGGTAGCTGACCCATAATTGTGCGGATGGTTGTGGTTTTCCCCATGCCGTTGCGCCCCATCAGAGACACACATTCCCCCTTTTCGACCTGGATAGACAAGTTAAACAGCACCTGTCCTGCGCCATACCCGGCACTGACCTTATCCAAAATCAGCATGATCGTCCTCATTACCTAAATAGGCTTCACGTACGGCTTTGTTTTTGCTGATCTGTTCTGGGGGCCCGCTGGCAATCGCTTCACCCTCAACAAGCACAGTAATTCTGTCGGCGAGGGCAAACACCGCATCCATGTCATGTTCAATAAGAAGAATGCCGTGATCTTTTCGTAAACCTTTGATGATTTTTGTCATATGTTGGCTTTCTTCTGCTCCGGCTCCGGCCAGAGGCTCGTCAAGCAATAACAGGGCAGGGGTGTATGCGATAGCCAATGCAAGTTCAAGAAGGCGGCGTTCACCATGCGCTATGTTGGCAACAAGGCGATCTGTATTTTTGTTCAAGCCAACATGGCTTAAAATTTGTTCTGCCCCTGAGATAAGTTCTGGATCGCTGAAAGCAGGCGCAAAAAACCGAAAGGCCTCACCCCGCCGTGCTTGTTCAGCAATGATTGCATTTTCCAGGACTGTGAACCCAAGCAGAACATTGCTGATCTGAAATGATCTGCCAATGCCGCTTCTGACCCGTTGCACGATCGGCTGTGTGGTGATGGCTTCACCAGATAAGAGGATTTCACCTGCGTCAGGGGTTTCTGTCCCATAAATCTGTTTAATCAATGTGGTTTTGCCAGCACCATTTGGACCAATAAGCGCATGAATTTCACCGTGCTCAACGGTTAAGCTGACATCGCGTGTGGCATGTAAGGCCCCAAAATATTTATTGATTGATCTGAGCTCTAGAATGGGAGCAGTCATTTTGCGTCCCCGCGATATAAGGCCATGATGCGAAGTTTATTGAAAGCCCCCATCACCCCGCCCTTGGTAAACAACACAACAGCAACCAGAAGAGGGCCAAATATAATCATCCAGTTTTCGGTATAGTCTGGCGCGATAATGTGAAGCAGTTCTGGTAAAAATTCCTCAAGCAGAAAAAATACAATCGCCCCAATAAGCGGCCCAGATAAATAGGTCAGCCCGCCCAAAACAACTACAATCATCAGTTCACCTGACCGTGACCAATGCATAATATCTGGTGACACATATTCTTGCCAACTGGCAAACAGAACTCCGGCCAGTCCGCAAATTGCTGCGGATATGATATAGGCTGTCATTTTGTAACGCAGGGGTGCCAGACCCATAGCCTCAATTCGTGATTCATTATCCTTAATACCCTGCAGGACAACGCCAAAACGCGAATTGATCACTAACATCAAAACTATGCTGATTATCAACAGGCAGCTCCAAATCAGATAGTAGAGCCGCAACGGTTCCCACAGATCGATAATGAAGAATTCCGCTCTTTCCACACCCATACCATCGTCACCGCCGAACAACTCTAAACTGACGAAAAAGAAATACAGCATCTGCGCGAAGGCTAGCGTGATCATAATGAAATAAATGCCCTTTGTTCGCAGGGCCAAAAAACCAATCAGAACTCCTAAGCCTGCACAAACAAATACAGCAATGAGAATATGAAGCCAGCCATTATCCAGCCCACAAAACTGGCTGATTCCAACACAATAGGCGCCAATACCAATAAATGCTGCATGCCCGAATGAGACCATGCCGCCAAATCCCAACACCAGATTCAGCCCCATTGCGGCCATTCCCAGAAGCATTATCCTCATGGCAACATCATTCCAGAACGGTAAATCTGCCAGGCTGGTATAAATGGGAAACAACCCAAATAAGGCCAACAATATCAATAATGAAGGAGAGCGGGTCATGAGTGCGGTTATGGTCTTCAGGGTCTGCATCTGATCACCCCTTTGGCGGAAACAGGCCAGTTGGCTTGAATACCAGTATCACAGCCATAAGAATATAAATCATCATCGAAGCCAGAGCTGGTCCGGCCCCGTCTGCAGCCGATTGCTCCATAAAACTGCGCAGCAATTCAGGCAGAAACACACGGCCAACTGTATCCACCAGACCCACAATGACGGCAGCAATAAATGCGCCGCGAACAGAGCCTATCCCCCCAATTATGATCACCACCAGTGAGAGGATTAATAGCGGTTCTCCCATGCCGGGTTCAACCACCGTCAGCGGGGCCAGCATCATGCCAGCGATCCCAGCAAGGCAAGCCCCAACTGAAAAAACAAAGCGGCGCAGCATGTGGATGTTTACCCCAAGAGCAGCGGTCATATCCGCATTACTTGCACCTGCCCTGACCATCGCCCCAATCCGGGTTTTTGTCACCAGGACATAAATGCCTACGGCAATGGCAAACCCCACCATGATGACCAGAATTCGAAACATAGGGTAGGGGGTATCGGGGAGAATATACACGAAACCAGATAAGGATGGTGGCAAGTTTGAAAATAGCGCGGCCGGCCCAAACCCAATCCGGGTAAGTTCATTGAAAAACAGGATTAACCCGAATGTGGCCAATACCTGTTCCATATGGTCACGTTTATATAAGTGTCGGATAATCAAAAATTCTAAAATATACCCGCTGGCAAAGGTCAGCGGTATAGCAAGCAAGATACCGAGATAGAAATTATTTGTTGCTAGTGTGATCGCTGTTGCCGTATAAGCTCCGACCATTACCTGGGCCCCATGTGCCAGAAACACAAGGTCCATGATGCCTAAGATCAGGGTCAGCCCTGCTGCCACCAGAAATAAAGTGACACCGGATTGAATGCCGTTAAAAACCTGCTCCAACAAAAGCGTGATCGTCATTGAAGGCGGTGTCCAGAAAAAACCAGTGATGAAGAAAATGGGTCAGCCTATACAAAAGAGCTGACCCGTTGATAGTGCGTTTAAAGCTTGCAATCTTTGGCGTAAACATCACCATGATTTTCCAGCACAGTACCGATGACTTTTAGCGTGGCCACACCATCGCTATCCAACACGACCTCACGCAGATAAACATTTTGAATGGGGAACTGGTTTGTGTTCATTGCCAGAGGACCTCGTGTGGTCGGAATATCCCCTTTAGCCAAAACTGACCGCATCGCTTCGGCGTCAGTGCTGTTTGCTTTTGAAATAGCATGGTCAATTGCCATCATTGTGTCATAGGCCTGTGCTGCATAAAACGAGGGATAAACCCCATATGTTGCTTTGTAATCACGCACAAATCTCTGGTTCATTTCATTATCCAGATCTGGTGACCAGGTTTGGGTGCTGATTGTGCCCAGAGCGGTCTCTTTCAGAGCAGGAAGGGAAATGCCGTCAACAGCAAAAACGGTGTAGAGCTTGCTGACAGATTCCATACCGCTTTGGTTCCATTGTTTTACAAAATTCACAGCCATGCCGCCGGGCTGGAAAATAAAGGTCGCTTCAGGATCTGCTGAACGCAAGGTTGACAATTCGGCCTGAAAGTCGCTCTGGCCAAGCTTTGTATATACTTCGCCGACGATTTCACCTTTGAAATGTCGCTTGAAACCGGTCAGCATATCTTTGCCTGCCTGATAGTTTGGCGCCATCATATAAACAGACTTGATGCCTGCATCCTGCATATATTTACCCATTCCTTCTGAGGTTTGGTCATTCTGCCAGGACATAGATACAAAATTCTTATGACATTTTTCACCTGCCAGAGGTGAGGGGCCCGCGTTTGAACTGATCAGCAGAGTATCAGAGCGTGTGACCTGCTTATGAATGGCCATCAATAGATTTGACCAGATCACGCCGGCAACAACATCTACCTTATCTCTTTTGATTAACCGGTTTGCCAGCTGCTTAGCCACATCAGGTTTACGCTGATCATCAACGAAAATAACTTCCGCATCACGCCCGCCCAGCTTGCCGCCAGTATGTTCCATTGCCAGCTTTACACCATCTTGCATTTGTTTGCCGATGATACCTGCAGAGCCTGATAAAGTGGTCATATAGCCAACTTTTACAGTCTCAGCCTGAGCAAAACTTGCTGTCATCAGCAATGAGGCAGCCGCTGCTGCAAAAATTAAATGTCTCATAAAGGTCCCCTTCCAGGCGCTGTGCCGAGCTGGCAGCTATTCGCTTGCCACTTTACTCTGTCTTTGACTGGACTCCCTCAGGCGGCATGCAGTGTGGCTGTGGGTGACCAATCGACGAAAATTACAACCCACCACTATAATCGGGTGGTAGAAAATCACAATGAAAATCTAACAAATTCTGGTGCATCGCGAGCAGTGTTTCTGCCGGGCCGTACAGCCATTTTGTTGGCGGTTACAGTTCGATAACGCTGTGAGAAATATCGTAAAAATCAATCTTTGCCACTGCTGACGCTTTCCACGCTTCTGTCGCTTCTTCTTTACTTTTGTGACAGGATAACACTGTCACGCGGGCCGGACGCACAGAGCTGTCGACTTCAACCAATTGATATTTAGCAAGATGGGCCTGTGTGGATGCAGATTTTGTGAGCGACATCAATATGTCTCCTTCAAAGCTCAGTACGACGCCCAGATAGCAGAATTAACATAAGAACACAATGTCAGACTGCATAGCGCTATACAGACCAGCATGTTAAATGCGGGGACCAGAGCAAAATTTTATTTTGTTTCCTCGCCGCTTATGTATCTTTGCTGAGGCGCCTGCTCAGCCAGCCCAAACATAAAGGCGTCAGATAGAGAGGGACTTGATACATTGCGGTGAATAAGCCCATCATCGGATCATAAGGTAAGGCCGCGTAATATAGGCCAACATTCCGATTGCCGGTTATCACCGCCATCACATTCAGACTGTCTCGATGACGTCTGTCCTGAAATAAAAAAGCCGCTCCGACGATTATGACTTGGCTGCCAAAATTCATGAGCGTGGCCAGACAAAGAAGATAGAGCGCTAGATAAGGCGTGGCTGCAATCTGCGCACTCATTCCGTTAAAGACTGGAACCAGAAATAACAACATGGCTATTGTCGACAGACCATCAAAAGCTTTTTCATTATGGCTGATGGTTTGGCGTCCAAAAAATTGCTGACCTATTATTGCAAGGCCTGCGCCGCCAATAATCATCAACGCCAGACGCACAAACAGGTCAAATGAATGAAGCACAGCCACATCTGGTAAAAATAGGCTGCTGAGGAACGGGCCTGAAAACGGGGCGAGGAGGCTGGTCATCACAACCAGTTCCATCGCTAAAACAGGTCTGAACCCTAACAGCAGGCACATCCATACAGTTGAGGCGATAGGCGGGGCAACCGCATACCACACAAGAACCGTGAGATAATCATTGGGTAACCCAAGCCGGGCTGCAATGAAGAAAAACAGGCAAGGCACAACGACAAGGATAAGCAGACTTAAGCCAATATTTTGCACAATACGCTTGGGCTGGACAGCCCCTTTTAACGCTTCCCATAAATCCAGCCGGATCATGGCTGAAGCGTATATAATCACAATAATGAATGGCACAATATGCCTAAACTGACTGCCCGTATCCGGCAGAAGAAGGGCGGCAAAAATCCCGAAAGGCAAGCATAAGCGGGCATGTTTTCCCAAAAAATTAAGACCGCTGATAAAGGGTGTAACAGAAGCCAATGTCACCACACTAGCTCTGTTTTTTGTCCAAGCCGGGCAATATAAACCCCGCCAGAAAGATGAAACAAGCAATCAGGCTCATCACGGAAAATAAATCTGACATCTCATATCCTGACTGTAACATATAACCACTCAATGGGAGCACAGTTGCGCCTATGCACAAATTCAACAGAAATTTGATGCTGAGAATACGGCTGCGCCAGCTATCAGGGACATATCTGGACATGACTGCATCTGTGATCGGAATTTGGCCAAAGACAAATGACATCGCAATCATCATAAAGAAAAACAGCGCCAAGTCAGAAAATGAGGCTGACAGGAACACAAAAATGACCTGACCAATGGCCACATATATTAACACCTGTTTGGCAGATACCCTATCTATCAGCCAGCCCACCGCGACTTGTGCAAATGACGCGATACCATAAACAACTGAGGCCAGAAGACCGGTTAGTGCGACAGATGTTGTCAAATTTTGCATTTCCAATTCAAAGTAACGGGGTACCAGAAATGTCATCCCGCCGAAAACAAAGCCGCCAGCAGAGGTGATTAAAGCCAATGCAAATAGAGCGCGCTGCCATCCGTCGACAAAGCCGTATTTATTCGTCTTTGCACCTGATTTCGGTCCCCCCGCCGCATCTGCTTTTAAGCTGCGGGCAAAGATAAAGCCGTAGGCCAAACAAAAGAAGCCAGACAGTAAAAACCCGGCCTGCCAGGTCCCATAAACAAGGATAAGGCCAATAATGAGAGGGGCGAAGGCAACACCCATATTGCCAAAGACGCCATTGATCCCAAGACGCAAGCCAACACGCTCTTCGCGCTTTAACAACAGCGCAATACCTACTGGGTGATAGATTGAAGCAAAAATACCAATTAAAGCCAGCCCAAACATTAGTTCAACTGGATTACGGGAAAATGACGTTAGAACCGCGCTAATGCCGATACCAAAGTGATAGATTACCATCATCAGTGATCGCGAATATTTATCAGCAAGCCTTGCGGCCATTGGCGCACAGGCTCCAAAAAGTACAAGGCCCAGCGTGCCGTAGCTGATAATCTGCTCGTAACTCAGACCAAAATATCGACCCGCATCATATGCTGCCTTTGCGAAGATAAGCATAATGAAATGGTCAAGAAAATGGCTGATATTGATGAACAGGTCAGATACGGTCTTATGCTGTAATCTTGCTAGGTTCATTGATCTGCCTCAGGCCATGGTCACCAAAACACGGAATATCACCAGTCAGAGTAACTGGAGAAGCGAGCTTGTGCAAACTGATAAATGCTGTACGGGCCTGCGCCAGATTAACGCCCTTTGAACGCTGGCTTACGCTTTTCCATAAAAGCTTTGCGTCCTTCTATGTAATCCTCTGAGGCAAAGCAGTTCGCCACCATTTCATCGCATTTTAACAGGTCACGTGTCGAGGGATCAGCTTTCATGACCTGGGTTGAAATGAACTTCATCGTGGCGACGGTTAATGGCGCGTTACCTGCTATTGTTTGTGCAAGCGTATCAACATGCAAGGTTAAGTCCGCCTCGCTCACAACATCCTGAACCAGCCCCAGTTGAAGCGCTTTGTGCGCATCTATGCTTTTGGCTGTAAACATCATCTGTTTTGCTGCCCCGACACCAACAGCATTGATTAATCTGCGGATAGCGTCAAAGGGATAGCCTAGTGCCAGCTTTGCCGCTGGCATGGAAAATTTGGACTTATCAGAAGCAATGCGGATATCGGTACACGCCGCTAAGTTCAAACCGCCGCCAATGCAATGTCCATTTATCATAGCGATGGTTGGCTTAGGATAAGTTTCGATCGTGTCGTAAACAATTTTGATCCGTGCATTGTAATGTTTTGTTGCATCTTCAGAGCCGCGTTCTTTTTCGAATTTAGAGATGTCAGCTCCTGAAACGAAGGACTTGCCTCCTGCCCCAGACAGTACGACAACACGAATGGTGTCATCCGTTGCAAAAGAAGATAGAGCTTCTTCAACCATATCCCACATTTCAAGAGAAACAGCATTATGTCGTTGTGGATTATTGAAAATGATATGCCCTATCGAACCATCTATACGGGTGAGAATTTTTACCTCATTCTGATCCACGTTTTGAAGTCCTGTCATCTTTTGTTCCCCTCTGGAAATAACTGCAAATCTGATTGCTTATTTATCATCATTTATCGGTTTGCCGGTGCGCGTTCAGGATTTGGGGTGACGCGACCAAATTGGATATATGGATATCCCATATTGCTGGCTTACCCGCGCGTAAAAATGCTGAAAGACTATCTTTCATCCCCTTAACCTCAGTAAAGGTTTCACCTGTTAAGCCAAATCCCCTGCCAATACCAGCAAAGTTGGGGCGGCCGAAAACCGAGCCATCAAGAGGAATACCATCAGCCCGAAGCTTGTGAATTTCAGATCCATATCCGCCATCATTCAACACAATTGTCAGTATGTGTAAATTGTGGCGTTGCATTGTTTCCAGTTCCTGAATATGCATCATTGCAGACCCATCACCATCAATAAGAATGACAGGTCTGTCAGGATATAATTCAGCTATGCCAAGCGCAAATGACGTTCCATTGCCAATTGCCCCAAAATCACGGATGACTGTGAAATGGTCTTGGGGGTGATTATTCATCTGCGCTGAAAAATAAGCGCAATGTCCAGATGTGTTGATGATGTGGCATGTTGGCGGGATAATGCGGTTCAGCTCTTTAATTATGCTGAGGGGATGTAAATATCCGTCTGACGCCTTGCCCTGTTCTGGCAACGCCAATGCCTCTGCTGCTGTTGCTTTCATTTCTTCTGTGCGCCAGTTGATCATATGTTGGCCAGCTAAGCTGTGACAAAGGGCGTCTATACCGCTCACAGAATCTGCCTTAATCAGCACATCCGCCGCCTTTCGGCCTTGCACGTGTTCCTGAGGCGCAATATCGATGTGAATGACCTTGGCGTTGGGTGTCAGCTTGCCACCATCAAATGTGTGAGAGGCCAGCCGGCTGCCGATCGCGATCACCAGATCTGCTTGTCTGAAAATCTGTTTTGCCTGTTCGCTGGAATACCCCCCGGCAACCCCCAGACAATAGGCCTGATCATGAAACAAACCTTTTGCGGGAAGTGTGGTTGCCAGCAAAGCACCAGACAATTCAGCAAGATGACAACAGGCAGAACGGGCCGCTTTTGATGTGGCACCAAGACCAGCCAGAATGATGGGGCGTTGTGATTGAGCTAACAAGAATGCGGCGAGCGCGACTTGTTCGGGCAGAGGGGCAATGCAAGGCGTTGATACAGGCTCTGGCTTTTGTTTTGGGAGCGTAATATCTCCTGTCCATTCTCGTTTTTGCAGATCAAAAGGCACGCCAATCACAACCGGACAACGTTCCTGTTTGGCGATAGTTACAGCCTCATCAATGTCTGTAATCATTGTCTCTGGGTTGTGCAGGGCTCTATATTTTGCACCACAAGCGGTCACAAAAGGTTCTTGGTCAATTTTTTGATTATACCACTGTTTATTCAGGGGCGCTTCTCCTGCAAAAATAATCAATGGCAGGTTTGCGCGCACCGCTATCGGCAAAATCGTCATAATTTGGGTCAGACCAGGTCCGCATGTCACGGTTGCAAACCCAATTTCACCTGATGCTCTGGCATAGCTGGTCGCAGCAGCTACGGCGGCGTGTTCATGCCTTGTGTAAATAAACCGGGTTCCCAACGTGGACAGCGCACCGGCCCAATGCATATTCGCATCGCCCAACAAGGCAAAACAGGTTCCCAGATTTTGCTGATGAAAAGCCTTGGCTAAAGCTTCATATATTTTCATCACGACTGTCCCATTTAAACACATATTTTGCCATTACACTGCCGAACACAACGGTCAAAAATATACGGGTCAGGTGATGAAGGGCAACCACCACCGGGTTAAAATTCAAAGACAGAGCGATAAGGCTCATCTCTGCCAGACCACCTGCTGCAAAGCTGACAAATAGGGCGCTGAACTCAGCAGGTACATAACCGGTCAGTACCACAGCGAAGACAGTGCCTACCACGAGCATATACAACCCAACAATGACCCCAACACCAAGACCTTTGATCAGCAGTTTCTTGGACATGCCCGAAAATTGCGCACCTAATGCTGTGCCGACCATATATTGGGCAAGATGAGCCAACCAGTCAGGAATATCGATTGAAATTACGCCGGAAACAGACAGGCTCAACGCCAAAATAAGAGGGCCAACCATATGAAATACAGGCAGCCTGATTAACCGGCCCAAATATAATCCTGTTAAAGCAATGCTCAGGATGAGCAGCACATCACGGCTGTCGTAATCTGACGCTGAAATAGTTTCTCCGGCAAGTGAGCCAACCGGCTCGCCGCCCAAGGCCAGAAACAGAAACGGCACTGCGGTAACAACAAGGATAATACGTATGAAATGTTGTGCGGTGACAATCCTTAAATCTGCCCCTGCTTTTTCAGCCAAAGCGGCTGAATCAACGATGCCGCCTGGCAGAGTTGCAAAATAAGCATCGATTTGCCGGTAGCCGCCTGCTTTGCGCATAACCAGATAGCTTCCGGCGTGAGAGATCAGAATAAAGGGGATGATCGCCAGACCAGAAATCCAGAATTGAGGCAAAAGAGCTAATAATTCGGGTGAAAACCGCGACCCGATCATGGTTCCTATAATGGCAATGAAAATCAAGCGAACCCAACGCGAGACCTTTGGCAGTTTTTTCCCTGTCCGTTCATAGATAATTACAAAGGCTGCGGAGCCAAAGATGCCGCCCAGCATGAACGGCATGGGCGCACCGAACCAGAAGAAAATGCAACCACCAATAAACCCAAATAAAAAAATCAGACCCAGTAAAGGTGACATTGGTTAAATGATAGTCGCTTTCTATGTTTTCTGACGTTGCCTGAATGAGGACCAGGACCGGAGGATAACCACACTCGCGCCGATCAACAAGAATATAGGTGCATATGAAAATTTACCTTGATATTCAAAGCTGGCGAAGACCAACAGCCCATTGTCTGAAATAATCATCGACTGACGGAACGCTTCTTCCATGCTTGATGTTAGCACAAAAGCGATAATAAACGCCGCAGCCGAGAAATTTGTCCTTCGCATTGCATAGCCGATTAACCCGAACAATAATGCAAAGCCAACATCCCAAATCGAGGCCCTGGATGAATAGCTGGCCGCCAGAGCTGTCATAAAGATAAAGGGATAGAGATATTGCGTGGGTAAAATGGCAATCATGCGGCCAATTAAGGGGGCTGCAAAATAGCCAATTGTTGCATATGCTGCGATGCCAACCAATCCTGCAGCAAAAATACCAAAAATAAATTCACGAGGACTGATCAGCTGTCCACCCATGAACAGAGGTGGTTCGTCAGCGAAAATTGTCGGTCCAGGCTGTAAGCCGTTAACCAAAAACATACCGATCAAAACAGCAGCAATGGTCGAGCCTGGTATGCCGAGCGTTAATAGGGGGATCATAGAAGGTCCAGATACAGCATTATTCGCTGATTCAGGTGCAGCTATCCCTTCGACAATGCCGGTTCCCCATTTTTCCTTGTTTTTTGACCGCCTTTTTTCTTCGCCATAAGCAACAAAACAGGCAACTGATGAGCCTAAGCCTGGCATCATTCCAATCAAAGAGCCATAAATTGAAGACCGGAACATCAAAGGGAAACAACGTTTAAATTCTGGCCAGGTAAAATAATGTGCTTTCGGATCATCTATTTTATCCGCGGCGAGGTTAACCATTTTAATCTTGGCTGCTTTTTCTGCCTGGATAATCACTTCGGAAATAACAAATACGCCAATCAAAAGCGGAACTAGGGCCATACCTGATTCCAGCTCGTCAATGCCCATCGTCATTTTGAACTGACCGGTGATCACATCTTCACCAATAAGGGCAATAAACGCACCGAAGATTGTCGAAATAATCCCCTTGATAACACTGTCATTCACCACTGAGCCAATCACAACAAAGGCCATCAGGTAGATAGCGAAATTTTCAGGCGGACCGAACTGGCGGGTAAAGGCCGCAATGGAAACAGCACCAAAGATCAGAACGATTTCGCCGAAATAATCACCATATGCAGAAGCAACAGTCGCTGTCTTCAGGGCTTTGCCAGCCCGTCCGGACAAGGTCATGGGGTAACCGTCCTGCATCGTTGCCGCAGAGGCGGCGGTCCCCGGTGTGTTAAACAGGATGGCTGCAATAGAGCCGCCATAACGGCCGGATTTCCCAATCACATACAAAAAAGCAAGCCCGGCAAGTCCGCCAATTTCTTCATTATAGGCGATCAGGATTGGCAGCATCATAGCAATAGCTGCTGCTGCGGTCAGTCCGGGCAGAGCGCCAAACACAATACCAACAAATGCCGCAAGAAACACAAACCAAATGGCAAACGGGTCACTGAAGAGCGTAGAGAAGCCGCCTATAATATCGCCAAAAATATCCATGAACCACTAGGCTCCTATAATCCAGTTTGTGAATGGGCGCAGGTCGAGCAAAGCCCCTCTTGGGTCATTCAGCATCATCACGCCCATAAAGACCCACTGAAAGGCAAGGGCAACTATAATTGCGCCCAAAATCATCCACATTTTGTTGCGCACTCCAAAGGTAAGCAGCATCGCAATATATGTGGAAATGATGGCCGCGACATAGCCAAACGCCCAGAACATAAATACGAATAGCGCCCCTGAGGCGAATACCAAGAAAATGCGTTTGATATCGCTCTCAAGAAAGCCATAGCCTTCTTTCAAATCACCTGCTTTGCCCAGATAGGCCCTGAGGGCAAGCCATAATCCACCAATAACAAGAAAACTTGCAAGAGAAAGCGGCATCGTCCGCGGCCCCACAGCTTCGCTAGAGGTTTCAATTGTAAATGCCTGGAAGATAAAAAATATGCCGATTAACAGGACGACTGAGCTGACCCCATATTCAACTTTAATTTTGTAGGTTTCGTTGCTCATCATCCTCACCATAAAGAAAAATTCAAAGTGAAAAAAAAGGGGCAAGCAGTCGCTTGCCCCTCTTGATTTTCGATTGTGTTACTGGTTTGCCAGAATGTTAGCAACAACTGGACCCATGGTTTTATACATGGTGTCCTGAGCCGCTGTTGCGGTTGCCGCATCAGTGTAGAACGCGGCCAGGCTGTTTTTGCCCATATATTTCTTGAAGCCCTTAATGCCAGAAATGTGCTCGATAGCTGCACCAACATCAGCTTTCACTTCGTCAGATACGCCCTTTGGACCAAACAGACACATCAGGCCCGTGAAATCCAGTCCATCAAGGCCCTGTTCGCCAAATGTCATCAGATCCTTTGCAGTTGGGTCACGGTCAGCACCAGCAGACGCCAGTGGACGAATATCATCTTCAAAACCAACCACAGTATTCACGCCACCTAAAACAGCATCGACAGACTGTGAAACAAGGGCGGCACGTGCCTTTGAGCCACCTTTGAATGGCACTTTCTTATGCGGAATGCCATAGGCATCGAAGAATACATGGCCGATAGTTGCGTGCATTGTTACTGCACCAGATGTACCCCATGTGATGGTCTTGCCAGATGCTTTCGCGTTATCGATAAACTCTTGCATATTAGTGGCAGGATTAGATGTGTGTACCTGGAGCGATGTTACCAGCTGTGATGCACAACCTAGGTTTTCAAATGCTTCAGGAACATGGTATGGACGATCATCGCCTTTTGCCAATTCACCAGCGATGAATGTGCCGATGTTGATCATATATAATGTATGACCATCTGCTTTTTCTTTCAGAACTGCCTTTGCGGCCTTCTGACCAGAAGCACCAGGCAGGTTCACGATGTAAGCAGGCATGCCGCCCATGCTTGGTGCTTCATGCATGTATGAGGCAAAGCCCCGAGCTGTTGTGTCTGTTCCGCCGCCAGCAGAAAATCCAACAACGATTTTCACAGGCTTTTCTGGATAATCTGCAAGAGCAGCACCACCAACAAACATTGTTGCAGCAGCGATGCCAGCAGAGAGTGTTTTCATAAGTTTCATAGTTTCCTCCGTAAACTGGTGCCGTAATTGAGCATGTTAATCAGGTTTGAGCAACAATTTTATGTTTTGAAATCGATAAAAATAAGGTTATTTCCAAAATATGAGAATATTGAACCGAATCTTTCCAAAGGTATTTGTAAAAAAAACAGAACAGAAGACCGATGTAATGTCTAGACTCAGCCCATTTGATGATATCCTGGTTGTCGATTTTACCCATGTTCTTGCTGGACCAGCATGTTCTTATTATCTCGGCTTGTTGGGTGCGCGGATCATTAAAATTGAATCTGACCAAAAGGGGGATGGTATCCGCTACAGAGGCGGAACTGACAAACAAGCAGCAACAGAAGGGATGAGCACGGCTTATCTGACACAAGGTGCGGGAAAACAGGCTCTTGCACTTGACCTGACTACAGCCAGGGGACGTGAGATTATGGAGCGTTTATTGTCAAAGGCAGACGTTTTTGTTGAAAACCATTTGCCCGAAACAATGAAGCGTCTGAATTTGGATGAACAGACTGTCACCGCATTGCATCCTCATCTCATTTACTGTTCATTGACAGGGTATGGGCGAGGCGATGCGCAAGGTAATGTGCCTGCCTATGATGTGAATATTCAGGCTGCAAGTGGTTTGATGGACATGACCGGAACTGCGGAAACCGGTCCCACCAGGACCGGAGCTCCCATATTGGATTACAGCACTGCATTGTCAGCGGCATTTGCTGTATCGTCTGCTTTGTTTCAGCGCGGCCGGACAGGGCAAGGCAGTTTCATAGATGTATCTATGCTGGAAACGGCATTGACCCTGATGAGCTCAACCGTAACAGATTATCTGAAGACTGGAAATGAGCCAAAGCGGCGCGGAAATCTTGCCAACAGCCGTTCACCAGGGGCGGGGAATTTTCCATGTCAGCGCGGCATAATCTCTTTGGGTGTGAATGAGGAGCAACATTTTCGTAATCTCGCCAAGGCGCTGGGTCGTGAGGATTGGTTGCGTGACCCGCGATATGCCGACCGCCAACAAAGACAGGCTCACATTGATCAATTTGTCTCTGAATTGGAAGCTGAATTGATCAAATATGATGTGGCTGAAGTGGAGGTTGTATTACAACAACATGGTGTACCTGCGGCAAGGGTTCGGACTATGAAAGAATGCCTGGACTCAGAACAAATTGCGCAGCGAAATTACATTCACAGCGATCCGGTAACCGGACTGAAAACACCGGGCTTGCCCTTTCGGATTGATGGAGAGGCGTTCATCCCATCTTCTCCAGCGCCACGTCATGGTGAAGATACAGACGACATTATCAAATGGCTTTACGGAGAAAATTGATGGCACAAACAGCACTCCCGTTTATTTTTATGCGTGGCGGCACATCACGGGGGCCTTATTTTAACCGGGCCGATTTACCTGAAGATCGTGACCAGTTAGCACAGCTGCTGATCGCTGCTATGGGCTCAGGCCATCCGTTGAATATTGATGGGATCGGTGGGGGCAACGCTGTCACCACAAAGGTCGCTATGCTGTCATCATCAGATGATGAATGGGCGGATATTGATTACTTTTTTGCTCAGGTCAGTGTTGAAACTCAGCTCGTTGATTTCAAGCCGACCTGCGGTAATATTCTGTCTGGTGTTGGTCCAGTTGCGCTTGAGATGGGGCTGATGCCAGCACAAGATGGGGTCACTGAAGTGAAAATCAGAGCTGTAAATACGGGTGCACGCATACTGGCCCGGGTGCAGACGCCAGCATCTGAAGTGACCTATGAAGGAACCACGCAGATAGATGGCGTGCCGGGGAGCGCAGCTCCGGTTGAATTAAATTTCATGGATGTTGCGGGATCATCAACCGGTGCATTTTTGCCAACCGGACAACCACAGGACAATGTCGAAGGTATTGATGTGACATGCATCGATGTGGCGATGCCTATGGTGATCGCCCGCGCTGCTGATTTTGGGTTAACTGGCCGAGAGAGCCGTGAGGAGCTGGATGCTAATCGTGAATTTTTTGCGCGTATGGAACAGATTCGTCTTGCTGCAGCTCAGAAAATGGGTATGGGTGAGTGCAGCCAGTCTGTCACCCCAAAATTCGGACTTTTAGCCCCTCTGCCAGAACCTGGCCATATTCTGGCGCGCTATTTCATGCCCTGGGAAACCCATCCCACTATGGCGGTCACCGGCAGTCAGGCGATGGCATCTTGCGTGCTGACTCCTGGCACAATTGCTGAAGGGATGATGCCTTTGCCAGATGAGCGTCCTGCAAAAGTAACCTTGCATCACCCGTTGGGCGAGATGGATGTTTTGGTTGATTTTGAAATTGAGGGCAGCCAGTTCATTCATAAATCAGCTGGCCTTCTGCGGACCGCCCGCAAGCTTGCTGGAGGAACGTTATTTGTTCCTTCAACTTTGTCCAGATAAAGCTATGTTCAGGTGAAGAAAAGACCTTTTGTTTTGAACATTCTGACTAGGATTTGGCCGTCTCATCGAGAAGCTCATCAACGGTGGTAAGGGGGCTCTCACTTCCTTGTTCAGATGTCTCCTTATCGTCGTCATCAGTGGTCTCAGAAACCTGTTCGCGAAGCTCTCTGTTTTTGACTTCCAAATCTCTGACAAGTCCGGTCAACCGCTTTATCTGATGTGAATGTGTGTCAACAGATTGCCTTTGCCGTTGGGTCTCATTCAAAACTTGCATCAGAAAACTGCCTAAGATGAAGATACTGATTCCCAAAATGATCACCGCCCATTCAAGCCAGTTAAATTGTGTCATTTTTTCTCTTCTCCTAAGGGTACGGCTTATAAATGGCCGGGGGTTAAAAAATCTGTGTCAGCCCCCAAAGCAGGTAAAGCGCAAATAAGCCAGACATGATGGCTTCAAACCGTGTTACAGCAAATCCAGCAAAGGTAAATAATGGTTTGGGTTTGTTTTTGTTAAGACGGCTGAACGGGCCGATCCCTAAAGCTCTGCCCAACCGGCTGACCCCAGCCCAAATTGCGACTAAAACTGCACATAAAATTATAAACTTACCGAGCATGAGTTTAGTGTCCGTTCAAGAGGCTCTTCAATTATTGAAGGGGGGTGTAAACAAAGCGCGAGCTGCTGCCACTCTGGCAGCATTGTTTTGGGCGATTGATCCATCGGGCATAAATAGAGAATTTTCAAAGCCCACGCGGACCTTTCCGCCTCTTGATACTGCTTTTTCTAGACAGATTTGTTCTTGTTTGGCAAATGCGCAAATGGCCCAATCAGGGGACAAGCTTAACTGATCCAGCTTGTCTAAAAACAGGTCGATCATTTCTGGTCGGCTTACCCGCCCTGAATAATGGCCGATAGTAAACAGGCACCATATATCATCTTCGGGCAGGCCTGCTTTATCAATGATTTGGCGCACAATATCCAGATGCTCTGGGAAATAGCAGATATGCTGGATACGTGTGCCAGCCTCATACAGTGTTTTGTAAAGGCGGATATCTTCTGTTGTCGGTTGGCCGTCGGGGATCATCTCTATGATTCCAATAGATATGCCTGATGGCATAACATTATAAGCAAGTGTGCGCATATCTTCAGGGCTGTAACGACCGACACATTCAGTGGTGATCTGGAGGTGCATATCTGGAACCGCTCTTTCCAATTCAGCCAGCGCTTCTTTATACAGGCCCGCATCAAGAACATGCTGTTGGTCAGCGTCCCGAATATGGAAATGCATTGCCCCTGCGCCAACGGCATTACAGGCCTGTGCAGTCGCCACAATCTGTTCCAGGGTAACAGGAATGGCCTGATGGTCTGATGTTGTCCGGCGTGCCCCGTTAGGCGCGACCATTATTTGGGGTAGGGTGTGGGGACGAACAGAAGCCATTTTGTGCTCACTTAAGTTAAATTTACCAGTAAGGCTGTCGGCTTTCAGTTTAGCTGTCCTGATTTAGCGCGTCCATAGCTGGAATTTCACGTTCACGCCGCGCAATATATTCGAGCAACGCTTCATTTATGCCTGGGTCAAGTTCTGGCTGCTGATAGTCTCGTAACATGGATTTGGCCGTTGTGAGCGCGCGGGCTGTGGTGTCCTGTTCGCCGTCAACAACCCATTGTTCAAACGCGTTATTGTCAAACAGCTTAGGCATGAAAAAGGCCTCTTTGAAACGGTCTTGCGTATGTGGATGGCCCAGATAATGACCGCCTGGGCCAATATCACGAACAGCCGCCAGAGCTTCATCAAAATCATCCCATTTCAGCCCTTCAGCCATACGATAGCCCATCGCACATTGTTCTGCATCGACAATGAATTTGGCAATAGAGCAATGCATACCCGCTTCATTCCAGCCTGCAGAATGCCATATATAATTTGCCCCAGAAAGCAGCACGGCCATCAATGTTGTTGCCGATTCATACCCTGCTTGCGCATCCAGTGTTTTTGCCCCGCCCAGCGTGTTGGAGGTCCGCCAAGGGATATTATAGTGTCTAGCCATCTGGCCGATCATAAAATTCATCAGGCTGATCTCAGGTGTGCCAGCCATTGGTGCGCCTGACTGCATCGACACTGTTGACAGATAATGACCATAAATGGCCGGACAGCCCCGCCGGACAACTTGTGTATAGGCCAGTGCAGATAAGGCCTCTGCATTCAGCTGGGCAACAGTCGGCACAGTAGAGGCAGGGGTATTTGCTCCGCCCAACACAAAAGGTGAGCACAACACAGGCTGATTACTGCGGTTAAAAGCCCGCATGGCTGATAGCATGGTTTCATCCCAAACAAGAGGGCTGTTCCCATTACAGTTGCCGACCACAACTGGATGCGCCTCCAGATAGTCATCACCAAATAATATTGCGCACATATCTAAAACATCTTCGGCATTTTTTCCAGAGGTGGTCATGCCCATAAAAGTTTTGTCAGAATGAAGGATAGATGAATATGTTATACGCAGATGCCGATGAGAGACTGGATGGTCCATAGGCTCCACAATGTGATGAGCTGAAGAATGCAGGGCCGGTAGCATATGAGATAATTTGTGAAATGTAGCCAGGTCATCGAGTGTTGGCGCACGTCGCACGTCATCTAGGTCGCGTAAATATGGCGCGCCTGTCATTGGTACGAAAATAGAGTTTCGCCCCCCTAAACTGACTGTCTTTTCCGGGTTGCGCGCATGCAAGGTTATGTCTGAGGGAATCGTGCGGATAAGTTCTTTGACCAGAACACGGTCCAGATGCACTCTCTCGCCTCTGACGTCAGCACCAATGCGCTTCCAATCTTCAAGCGCGATGTCATCCCTGAATACAACACCCACATCTTCAAGAATATCAAGAGATGCAGCGTCAATCTGCTCAATCTGATCTTGGCTCATTGGTTCAGTTAAGGGCAGTTTACCCGCCAGATGAGGTAACATATTATGATCTGGTTTGGTTCGGGCTGCTCGTCTTTCACTGCGCCCACCGCGCCGCGCATTGATAGAAGCTTCGCTCATCTGTGTGATCCTTTGGCCAGATATCTGAAATAAGGTTCTGATTGTTCACTTGTTTAAAATACATATTGTATACAATGTAAATAACTTTTATGTTAAGAACGGTACTCACACTTTTTCTGACCGGCATGGGGGTGTTATGCCAGCCTCAAAAGAATCCATATTAACCCATTTGCGCAGGCAAATTATCACGCTTGAGCTCGCGCCCGGAGCGATGCTGGATGAGGCCGCGCTTTGTGCTGAATTTGAGATATCGAGAACACCGATGCGTGAGATTTTGCGCCGTCTTGATGGTGAGGGTTTTGTGCGGGTGCGTGAAAATCGAGGCGTGATTGTCGCGCCTATGGATCTTGGATCTATGCGTCAGTTCTTTTTAACAGCACCAATGATTTATGCGGCCATTTCACGTCTGGCAGCACAGAATGCACAGCCAGAGCAGCTTGACCGGCTGTCTGAAATTCAAACAGCGTTCAAAGAGGCAGTTGCATCGGCTTCAGTAGAACAAATGGTCTATTATAATGACCAATTTCATTTTCAAATTGGTGAGATGGCCGATAATCCTTATCTGCAGCCAAGCTTTCAGCGGCTTTTGATTGATCATGCCCGCATCGGTCAAACCTTTTGGCAGATAGATAGACATACTTCTGTCCGCACTCCTGATAAAATTGATGAGGCTTGTCGTCATCATGATGAGATGATTGCGGCATTTGCTGCAGCTGATGAGGAGCTGTCGGTTCAGCTGACACTGCAGCATTGGGAGTTGTCTAGAGCAGATATTGAAACGTATATCCATCCGGACCCGCTGGCGCTAGACAGCCTTATGACAGGGTAAGGATCAGGATAGGAATAACGGATTGGGACGGCAGGAACAAAGATGGACTTTTACGGCATTTATACACCAGTCATAACGCCTCATAATGCAGATTTCAGCATCGATGAGGCCGGCTTTGAAGCAGTGATTGAACATCTCATTCGCTCTGGCGTGCATGGTATAGTAATCGCTGGAACGACCGGAGAATATTACGCGCAGTCCATGGCTGAGCGGGAACGCATGCTGATATTGGGCACCGAAATTATTGCTGGCCGTGTAGCGGTTATTGGCGGCACAGGCAGTATCCGGCCGGAAGAATCGATCCATCTGGCCGGGGTAGCAAAGTCAGCCGGAGTAGATGCGCTTTTGATCACGACACCGCCCTATGCCGCACCTACAGGCAGAGAAAATGCACTGAACGCCCTGGCGATTGAACGGGCAGCTGATTTACCGGTGATGTTATATAACTATCCTGGCCGGATGGCGGCGGAAATGGATGAAGAATTTCTGGATCGGGTGGGGCAGTCTTCAAACTTCAAGGCCATTAAAGAAAGTTCAGGAGATATTAACAGGCTGCATCTGCTGGCCCGTCGTTATCCGCATATCAGCTTGTCCTGCGGTATGGATGATCAGGCTCTCGAATTTTTTGCTTGGGGTGCACGCTCGTGGGTCTGTGCCGCCTCTAATTTTGCGCCGTCTGCACATCTGGCTTTATGGCGATCGTGTGTGGTGGATGGTGATTTTGCCACGGGCCGGCGCATCATGAGCGCTATGTTGCCCTTATTGCAGGTTCTGGAGCGGGGCGGAAAATTCATTCAGTCTGTGAAATATGGGGCTGAGCGTATGGGGCTGCCTGCAGGTGTTCCAAGAGCGCCGCTAAAGCCGTTGAACAAAGATGAGAAGCGAACACTTGATCAAGTGATCGACCGGATGAACGCTACGATTTCTCATATTCTGGATAACAAGCAGGAGAATAACTCTCCTGTGAAAGGAGCCTGAACATGTCAGATATGCTCAGTTTTGATGATTACACCGCACTTGCAAAACAGATTGCGCTTCCTGATGCGTGTCATATTGAGGGCAGTTTTCACACCTGCTCCGGACCTGCATTACCGGTTCATAACCCAGCTTCCGGTGAGCTGCTATGTACAATTAACATGGCGAGCGAGGCTGATGTAAATTTGGCTGTGTCAAAGGCTCGTGAAGTGTTTGACAATGGTGATTGGTCAAAAGCACATCCGCTGGCGCGCAAGCAGATTCTGATAAAATTAGCCAAACTGATGCAGCGTAATCGTCATGAATTGGCAGTGATCGAATCGCTGGATTCAGGGAAGCCGATTTCAGACTGTGCCCAGATCGATATTCCAGAAAGCATCAACACCCTGTTATGGCATGCTGAATCTATTGATAAGATTTATGACGATGTGGCCCCATCAGGTGATGATGCGTTGGCAGTGATTGTGCGTGAAGCTGTGGGTGTTGTTGGTTGTGTGTTACCGTGGAATTTTCCTTTATTGATGCTGGCCTGGAAATTAGGGCCAGCCCTTGCTGCGGGCAATAGCGTGCTGGTTAAACCAGCCGAACAAACACCTCTATCGGCCCTCTATCTCGCCCGCCTTGCGGTTGAAGCTGGATTACCCAGAAGTGTTTTTCAGGTCCTGGTTGGTGATGGCCCAACCACGGGCAAGCTTTTGGGCTGCCATAGTGATGTGGATATGGTCAGCTTTACCGGATCAACGCAAACCGGAAAGCTGTTTTTAAGTTATGCTGCGCAGTCAAATCTGAAAAAAGTTACGCTGGAATGTGGGGGTAAAAATCCGGCAATTGTGTTGGATGATGCTGAGGATCTGGATTCTGTTGCCGCGCATGTCGTCACGGGTGCCTTTTGGAATTTGGGACAGAATTGTTCGGCAATATCACGGTTGATTGTTCACGAAGCGATCAAGGATGAGCTGGTTGACAAGCTCAGGGCCTATATTAAGGATTGGCGACAAGGGGATCCTTTGAACCCGTCAAATCGGCTAGGCGTACCTGTGGATTCGGCACATGGCGCAAAAATACAAGGCTATCTGGATGAAGCTAAATCCCAGAAACTTGAGGTTCTGGCCGGGGCCCTTGATGGCCACATCAGTCCGGTGATTTTGGATATTCCGCAAACAGGATCGCTGCTGGTTGATGAAGAGATTTTTGGCCCTGTATTGGCGGTACAAACAGTGAAATCTCTTGATGAGGCTGTCCAACTCGCCAATGATACGCCTTATGGGCTAACAGCAGCTATATTTTCTGCCAATATGAAAAAAGCTGTGCGAGCGGCCCGCGCAATGAAAGCTGGTACCGTAACTGTTAACAGTTATGGAGAAGGGGATATCACAACCCCATTTGGCGGCTACAAACAATCTGGTTTTGGCGGGCGTGATAATGGGCTGGCGGCTCATGACCAGTTCACTGAAACGAAAACCATTTGGCTTGATCTGGCGGATACTGCTCCGGATCAGATATAATGTTCTTGTGCCAGAAGGTTGCCCGGCTTCCTGTTGATCCCGGCCCTGCCGCCTGGAATGACATTTTGGGCCCCGGACGGGCCTATCCTCAAGCTGAGGGAAATATTTGTGCAGATTGGCTGGTCATTGGCGGCGGCTTTGCTGGCCTGGCTGCGGCGAAACGTCTGCTGGAATTGCGTGGTGGTGACAAAATTGTTCTGTTGGAGGCCACGAAAATTGCGGCTGGCCCTGCAGGTCGCAATTCTGGGTTTATGATTGATCTGCCGCATGAATTGGGTGCTGACAGTTACGCAGCCTCGCAAGAATTTGATCGGAAACAAATCACGCTGAACCGTCATGCACAGGCTTTTGTGCAAACTTGTTTTGAGCAGTATGAAATGCCTGCCGAGGCTGTTCGGTCCATTGGCCGTATTAATGGGGCGGTGAATGCCCGTGGTGAGGCACATAATGCTGATTACGCACGCCATCTGGACGCGCTGGACGAGAGCTTTACGGTAATGTCTGCTGCCGATATGAGCAAGATGACCGGATCGGATTATTACAGATCTGGACTGTTTTTGCCGGGGGCGGTGATGTTACAGCCTGCTCTTTATATCCGGTCACTGGCAGAGGGTATAGCAACTAAAGAAAAAACCGGCGTACAAATTTTTGAACAGAGTCCAGCCATTTCTTTTGAACAACAGCAGGATAGCTGGTGTGTGCGCACACCTTCTGCCCGAATAGCTGCGAAAAACATCATCCTGGCGGTAAATGGGCATGCGGAAAGTTTTGGGTTCTTCAAAGGCCGCCTAATGCACATATTTACCTATGCCTCAATGACAGAGCCACTGAGCGCAGAGCAGAGCCGCCGTTTGGGTGGCGAGGCGAATTGGGGTATCACCCCGTCTGATCCGATGGGCTCAACCATCCGTCGTCATGACGGGTATGGCGGTAACAGGTTAGTGATTCGAAACCGATGGACCTACAACCCCTCAATGACGACATCAAATGAACAGATTAAGGCTTTTGGACGCGACCAGGACAAAGCTTTTATACGTCGTTTCCCGATGCTGACGGACGTGAAAATGGCTTACCGGTGGTCGGGGCGCTTGTGCCTGTCGCGAAATTCATCACCAGCTTTTGGTGAAGTTGCGCCGTCTTTATATTCAGCCTGCTGCCAAAATGGATTAGGGACAGCAAAGGGCACCCTGTCAGGAATTGGGGCAGTTGAATTGGCGACGCGGTCAAATTCAGAAATTGTGACAGATTTACAATCATACCCGCTTCCTCAGAAGTTGCCGCCAGCGCCGGTGGCAAATATTGGAGCTAATCTGGTTTTGAAATGGCGAGAGCTAAAGGCAGGGCGGGAAATATGAGCTGTCTTGATATAGCCCGTATTGGCGGCAACAGATTGAGCTTTGTATGAGCCTTGACAGAATGAGGCCGGATTAATAACTGTTTACTGATAACTGAACGTGAATGATATTCAGGAAGGCAGGATATGACATTATCTTCAAGCCCTGAAGTAAAGGGATTTTTTGACCAAGACAGCGGGACCATAAGCTATGTTGCGCATGACCGATCCAGCAAAGAAGCTGCTGTTATCGACTCAGTGCTTGATTTTGATTATGCATCCGGCACCATTGGTTATGAATTGGCGGACGACATCATCGGTTATGTTCAGGCGCAAAACCTGAACGTCTCCTGGCATATTGAAACCCATGTTCACGCTGATCACCTCTCTGCTGCGCCATACCTGCAGGACAGGCTGGGGGGCAAGATAATGATCTCAGAACAGATTACGGCTGTTCAGAAAATTTTTGGCAAAGTGTTTAATGCAGGGACCGAGTTTGAGCGAGACGGCAGTCAGTTTGACAGGCTTCTTGAGGATGGTGACAGTTATGCTCTGGGTCAATTAACTGGGTATGCTATTCACACTCCGGGTCACACACCAGCCTGTATGGCACATGTGATTGGTGATGCCGTTTTTGTTGGGGATACTTTGTTCATGCCTGATGGGGGGACAGCCCGGGCTGATTTCCCTGGCGGTGATGCGCGGACTTTATATCAGTCTATCCAGAAAATTTTGGCTTTGCCTGAAGATACGCGCCTGTTTGTTTGCCATGATTATATGCCTGGTGGACGAGAGGTCGCGTGGCAGAGCACGGTAGCAGAACAGAAACAAAAAAATATACATATTGGCGGCGGCATAAGTGAAGATGCGTTTGTTGAAATGCGCGAGACCAGAGATGCAAGCTTGTCGATGCCCAAATTGATTATGCCATCTATTCAGGTGAATATGCGTGCTGGCCATTTGCCGCCTGGCGAAGATAATGGCGAAGTGTATTTGAAAGTTCCTGTGTCAGGTTTGAGAGGATAAACCATGCAGATTAACTGGACTGAATTTACGCCTGTTTTGTCTCTTGCAGGGGGAATGCTGATTGGTGCGGCAGCCTTATTGCTGATGATGGCAAACGGGCGCGTTATGGGGGTAAGCGGCATTCTGGGTGGTCTTTTGGGATCGTCAGATACGAAAGGCTGGCGGCTGGCGTTTCTTGTAGGGGCTGTTGCCGCACCTTTGTTATTGGTTCAGACAGGTTTGTTTGAAATTGATGTGCAGCCGGTGGCAAGTGGTATTTTGCTCTATGGGGCGGCGTTTCTGGTTGGTTTGGGAACGGCAATTGGGTCTGGTTGCACCTCAGGACATGGCATTTGTGGGTTGTCTCGTCTGTCCTTGCGGTCTCTGGCAGCAGTGTGCACATTTATGGTTACAGCGATAATCACTGTATTTGTGCTGCGGCACGTAATGATTTAACCGGAGTGATGTAATGGCACGTTCTTTACTGGTTGCGCTTGTCTCTGGTCTTGTTTTTGGTGTTGGCTTGGCTCTGGCAGGTATGCTCAACCCTTCCAAAGTTGCAGGGTTTCTGGATGTCTTTGGCTTATGGGACCCGTCTCTTGCATTTGTGATGGTAGGTGGCATAGCGGTTAACGCAACGGGATATTTTCTGTTTGTCAAAGGGGGTAAGCCTTTATTTTCATCCTCGTTCAAGCTGCCAGAAACCATTCAGGTTGACCGTCCTCTTCTTATAGGCAGTGCGCTGTTTGGTATGGGTTGGGGCATGGCTGGATTATGCCCTGGACCGGTGGTGTCCAGCCTGCTTCTCAATCCGGCTGATATGGTTGTCTTTGGTCTTATTATGTGTGCAGGACTGAAAGCAGGGGCGGTACTGAAACAAAGACTCTGAGCTGTGGCGCAGGCAGCAAGGCCTATGAAAGCTGGCCTTGTTTCGGGGGGCATTATTCTGTTGCAGGAGCATGTGCAAATAAAGTTGTCTCGCTTACTATCGAAATATCTGTTGACATTTTCTAAGAGTAAAACTCATCCTTAATGCCCATTATATTTTGCCAAAGTCTGGGGGAATAAAGGCGTGGTCCCGACAAACCTATCTTCTGTATGGATAAAGGCCCTGCTCTTTGTTTGGCTGGTCATTCACGGGATTGGAACCGCTTATGCTGACTGTTCAGCCCCCGCGCCTGTCTGTGCCTGGATGCCAAAAATAGTCGGCGTTAAAACCCCAAATATGATTGCCTCAGGTGTTCAGATCAGTGCTGATTTTATTGTTACAAATCGTCATGTTGCTGAAGACCATCAGCAAGTACTGACCCGAAATCATAAAGCTGCTCTCAGGCCAGCGGTGCCGATACCACATGATTTTGCTGCAGACCTTGTTATGCTCAGATTGCAGGATAGTGACGCAATGCTCCCCACGAAAGTTGATGTGGCCCCAAAGTCATCATCACAGCTTTATGTGGTTGGGTTTGACCAGGGGCGAAACGCGTCTCGTGTCTATAAACCTGCTGAATTTGCGCATTATCCGGATAGTACGGCATTTCCTCAGGCTCGTATTCATACAGATGCCAGGGCATTGCCTGGCAATAGTGGCGGTGCAGTAGTTGATGCAGATGGTCGTTTGGTCGGCATTCTGGCGTCAGGAGATGGAAAGCTGAGCGAGGTGATCCCGGCTGAGCATATAAATGCGGTTCTTTCTCGCTCGGGCCCTGAACATGAAACTGCCTTTTTTGATCAAGGCAGGGCAGTTCGTATTTGTGCAGACACATTGTATTTCGCTGCAGAAATTCCGCGAAATCCGCCGCTTCCTTTAATCCGTAAGATAACGGATAATTGCAGAAAGGCGAACAACAAACAGCTTTACGATCAGGCTGGCCAGCTCTTCGGAAAATGGTGGATGTTTTCTGAATCGGAACAATTTTTATTGCTTGGCCAGGCCGCTGATCCGAACAGTCCAAACACATTAATGTCGCTGGCTGTCACCTATCATCTGGACAGGCAGCCCAAAAAGGGGCGGCCCATTCTGAAGCGTTATCTTAAGCTTGACCCATCGAATGCGCAGGCGCTCAGGCTGGGTATACAGACAGCTGGTTTACTGAAAGACCAAGCCTTCGCTGATGAGGTTCTTGAGTTAATGCGTCAGCATAATCCTGCCGCACTCCCGCTTGCAGAATCGTTCATCAAAGAAGCCTTTGGCAATTAAAACCCAAAATCATCTGTTGGGTCTGGTATCCAGCCATAAGCTGTGACAGGGTCTGCGGTCGCAGTTGCCCGCCCCTTTAGAAAGGTGATTATTTGCTGTGTGTCAGCCTCTGGATTGGCGCGCAGATATCTTGCGGCAAGGGCTGCAACACGTGGTGCAGCATAGCTTGTTCCGCCGGTCTGGGATCGCACGCCCCGATGATCGATCACATCTAGCTGTTCTGCTGGAACCAGTAAATCTACATTCCGTCTGCCCAGGTTTGCTGCGGGTCCCGGCCGGCCGAATGAATCTGATGAGCTGACAACAAACAAATTCTCAAGGTCAAGGGCTGCTGGATAAACCGGATCTTGGTCAATGTCTTTTCCGTCATTTCCAGCAGAGGTGATGAGCAGAATTGTCGAATTTCCGCGCGCCGCTTGTTCAAAGCAGGTCCAGTCTTCATAAGACCCTGATCCCATCGATAAGTTGATGATCCGGATACCCGCCTGTGCTGCCTGTTCGATGAGCTCTTGATAGCGACACATATTCAGAGCAGGAAAGCGATAGACAATAATGGGTTCTTCTGGCGCCTCTGCGGCCAGCACGCTGAATACCGTCGTGCCATGGCGCAAGGGGAAGTAAGGGTTACGCCTGAGGTCCATGTCAAAGGGCCGGTTATCATCATCCCAGAAATCATAACCTGATATGTCACCATTTCTTGTCCTGGCAATATGGGACTGCAGTTCAGGCAGCAGATAATTTACGCCTGTATCTGACAGGGCCAAAATAGGGGCTCGGGTTTGTGCGGGTTTTGTGGGCAGTATTACTGGCGGGTTTACTGGTTCTTCGGCAGTAATGGTGTTAAGATCATGGGCTAGGCTTTGAAGTGATATCAGCTCACCATCGGCATTATAGCGGGCTCTTCTGGCCTGCAGAATCTGACAGGGGGCACGAAGGCGGATCAAGAGTTTAGGTCTGTCCTGCAAATCCCGAATATCAATTGTCGCAATAGACCAATTTTGCTGTTGCGGGCGAAAGCTCACGCGAATTTGTTGTTTGTTCTTCTGGTCTTCGATTTGATAACCGCTGGGAAGAGCTGTTTTTTGTGCATCTGTAGTGAGCCAGTCGCAAACCTGTTCCGATTTAGGAATGGATGCCTCGCTTGTGTTCTCAAAAGCAACCTGAACAAGAAAGCAGAGCATTATCAGGCCCGCCAATACGAGCCTGAGACGTGGTATCAACATGTCTTTACAGGTCAGAATCTGTCCAGCTCTTTCATGTGCCATATCAGGCAGCTGCTGCAGCTGAAGTGGTTCGCGGCGTTTCTTTAATGGGAAGATGAACAACAGTCGACAACAGGCCTGTGCCAACACCAACCCACCATACCACAGTGTATGACCCAAACTGGTCATGCAGAATGCCACCCAGCCATACCCCCAGGAACGAGCCAAGCTGATGGGAGAAAAATACAAGGCCATAAAGCGTTCCCATGAAGCGCAAGCCATATAAATAGGCAACAAGGCCGGATGTCAGCGGAACTGTCGCCAGCCACAAAGAGCCCATCACAACAGAAAACACCAGAACGGTTATAGGGGTCATTGGGACCAAAATAAACCAAGCCGAGATCAAAGTCCGGCCAGCATAAATGCCAGCGAGGAGATATTTTTTCCGGTAAACATTCCCCAGTGCGCCAGCGGTGATTGTGCCAATGATATTAAAGACGCCGATGACACCTATCGCAACCGCCCCAAGAGCGGCAGTAGAGGTGATACCCATCTTTGCCAGCAGCTCGTCAGGTGAGATGGATGCGCACATCTCAGTCACAAAAGCTGGAAAATGAGCAGTGACAAAAGCCAATTGGAAGCCGCAAGAAAAAAAGCCGATGAAAATCATGATGTAGCTGGGGTCACGAACCGCGCGGGACACAATACTGCCAAGCGATTCTTCAAGTTCTGCTTTGCTGGCAACATATTGCGAGCGCATAAAAGGTAAACAGAACAGACAGAGCAGGATTAAACCAGCAAAGACTAAGAATACTGACGACCAATGCATCCAATTTAAAAGATATTGGGCAAGAGGTGGGCCGATGACTTGTCCCATACTGCCTGCGGCAGTTGTCAAGCCGAGGGCAAGAGAGCGTTGTTCAGGAGCAGCAGAACGCCCGACCACGCCCAAAACAACCCCGAAACCTGTACCAGCAATGCCAAAGCCGACAAACATTTCCAGCCATTGATGCTGCACAGGGCTGATAGAATAGGCACTTAAACACAAACCAGCAGCATATAGAACTGTTCCCAGAAAAATGGCTTTTTTATCCCCAAAGCGTTCTGCTAGTGCGCCAAAAACGGGTGTGGCCAGACCCCATGCAAGATTTTGGATTGCTATTGCCAGCGAAAATTCACTTCTTAGCCAGCCCAAATCAGCAGCAATTGGTATCTGAAAAACCCCAAAGCTTGAACGTATTGTAAAGCTGAGGAACAGAATAAGGCTTGCCGAAATGAGGATAGGCGTGAAGATGGAAGCTTGTGGTTTCATAACGTCCTTTTCGGCTGAACACAGATATGATCGGGCTCAGTCGCCAAATATAATTACTTGCCCTAATATAAAGCCCATCTAACGCTTTGCAATAAGTGATAATTTCATAGACAGGACAGAGGTCTGTTCAATGCTGAAAGCACTCATTTTGGCGATATTGATAATGTTCGTGCTGTTGATTCTGTTACGCCGTATTCCGGCTATTAGAACCTGGATGAACAATCTGCTGCGTCAACCGCTTGTCAGATCTATTCTTTTTCAGGGGCTGTGGCGTCTAATCCGTTTTCTCATTTTCAGACGATAAGGCTGAAACCCTAGTCATCATCTGGCTTGAAAATTGGGTCAGCGGTAAAATAGCCCCCTTGAAACACAGCATCCGGAGCATCTGGTGAAGGGCGCGGCATAGCCTCATCAAGTGCTGCCTCGAAGCTTTGACCATTATCCTTGGGGTGCCAGCCGAGATAGGCTGTGCCTTTATTATCCCACCACGTACAGTCATTTTTAGAAATACCATAGATGATCGGGCAGCCCAGACGAGGGATTTTAAAAATGCGATCGATCAAAGAGGTGAAGTCATCATAAGACATCCATGTCGCCATCATTCTGTGGTTTATCGGTTCAGGAAAACAGGAACCAATTCTGACAATGGCGGTTTCGATGCCAAATTTATCGTGATACAGGCTCGCCATTGCTTCTCCAAAAACCTTTGAGACACCATAAATCCCATCTGGACGGGGCAGGGCCTTATCATCAAGATAATCTGTTTGCTTATAAAAACCGACAGCATGGTTTGAACTGGCAAACAAAATCCGGCGACAACCTGTTTTCCGTGCTGCTTCATACAAATTATAAACACCGTCGATATTTGCCGGCCGGACCAGTGACCATGATTTTTCAACTGAAATTCCGCCGAAATGAACAATGCCATCACAGCCCTCAACAAGGGACAGAACTTCATCTTCATTGCTTAAGTCACAATAGACAATTTCTTCATGTGCAGCTGCTTCGCCTAAATCAGCAATGTCTGATATCCGCAATGTTTCTGCCATTGGGGCCAGTTTTGTGCGCAGAACCGCACCGATGCCGCCTGCGGCGCCAGTTATCAGAAGTCGTTTCATGAGTTTATCCTTTGAAGCGAGGTTGGGGAAGTCCGGTGATGCCAAGGCCGGTAATCGCAAATAATGCGCCAGCATCTGGCTGATTGATTTCAGTGCCCTCAGTCAGCCCAAAGCCAATTGATGTGAGATATAAAATATCAAGATTTTGCCCGCCAAACATTGGTTTGGTTGGCTTTTCAACAGGTACATCAAGCGTGAATAAAAGCTCTCCGTCAGGGGAAATACGATAAATCTGCCAGCCGCCGACACCAGCCATCCAATAACACCCCTCTGCGTCAATTGTGCCGCCATCTGGCCGGCCGGATACCTGACGTGTGTCGAAAAATAATTCTGCCGGTCCTGTTTTACCGGTGGCAATATCATAACTGCACGACCAAATATTACGTGTCAGCTTGTTGCTGTCTGAAAAATACATAATCTGACCATCAGCAGAAAAGGTCATGCCGTTCGTTGTATAGACAGTTTTGTTCATGGAACTGAGGCTGAGGTCTGTATCTAAGAGATAAAACCGTCCCTGTTGCACAGGCTCGCCACCATCTTTCATTGTGCCGGCCCAAAACCGTCCAGCCGGGTCCACAGTACCGTCATTAAATCTGTTTTCAGCGATGTTTTCTTCAGGATCTATAATATGTGTCTTCAGCCCAGTATGGGGATCAAAAAACCAAAAACCAGATTTGGCCGCGACCACAAGGCCACCGCCATCACGTCTGGCGATGCATCCTACAGGCTCCCCAAAGCTGAAGCTCTCATTATTGCCACTCGCGGGATCAAAACAATGGATTAAACCGCCGGTTATATCTACCCACCACAATTTCTGATCGTCACAATCCCAGACAGCGCCTTCCCCCAGACGTTCTGCGGCAGAGACAACTGTTTTAATTTGTACTGACATCAGATGGCCTCCTGCAGTTTTTACCTCTTAGCGTGTTTTTACCAGAACCGTCCTAGAATGTCAGTCTTGGACAAGTATTTTGAATATTTTGTATCAGCAGATGGCGCGGGCTGTGTGGTAATGATAGGTTGGCGTTCAGGCTTTGGCCATGTGAATGAGGAAGGTGATGTCAAAAGAAACACGAATTCTGATCTACGGTGATTCAAACAGCTGGGGATATCTGGATGACGGTTTGGGGCGGCGGTTTGCTAGGCGTTGGCCAGTTGAAATGCTTACCCTTTTGTCTGCACGACATTCTGTTTCTGTCATAGAGGAATGTCTGCCCGGGCGCACAACAAATCTGCCTGACCCTGAAATGGGGGCCTACTTCGATGGTCAAATGCCCTTAGAAGCACTGCTTCGGTCGCATCAGCCACTTGACCATATTCTGGTCATGCTGGGTACAAATGATTTGAAGGCGCGTTTCAACAGAACAGCAGAGGATATTGCAGCTGCTGTTATTGGTCTGGCAAAAATGGCCCGATCAGTCCCTGTTGGCCGAGGCGGCTGGTCTTCTGCTGAGGCCCCAGAGGTAAGCGTAATTTGTCCTTTGATTATTGGCCAGAAGGCGAGTGACCCAGGCTGGGAAAGGGTAGCTGAGTGGGCGGGGGCGAACAAAAAGTCAGAAGCGCTGCCTTTGGCGTTGCAACGAGCCTGCAGCGCGGCCAGTGTCACAATGTTTGACGGAAATGAATTTGGTCAATCTTCAGAACGCGATCCCATTCATTGGAGTGAAGAAACACATATCCGGTTCGGAGCCGGAATGGCACAGGCGATTCAGCCCTATCTGAACTGAATAATTGCAGCTGGCCACAGCAATAAACCGGAGCTGATTTATCATGCAAAATCTGTTCAAGTTAGATATGTATCTTGCAAAGCAGACGCAGAGTTTATTTTCAGAACTTCAGGCTGTTGTTTGTGCTGGAATTGACTTCCGATCTCATCTGCCTGAACAGGCCCGCCAGAAATTATATCTTGGACAAATTTGCGGTATTGATTTTGCCAATAGCCGTTCAGATGATTATCGCTATCTGGCAACCTTTTCGCTTTCTCACCAAACGGTGCCCTCTGGCTACTATCGTTCTGTCTTGGTCACACCAGCGAAAGACGGCCTGTCTTCACTTGATGATTTCCGTGCTGAACAACATCTGGTCGCGATCAATGAGCTCGGTTCTTTTTCAGGTTCGATTACGTTCTCGCGTACGATTTTTGGTAATGGCAAAAATATCTTTCCGCATTATCAGATTACGGGCAGCCATGCTGCCTCGCTTGCGCGAATTGCCCGTTCAGATGCCATGCTGGCGAGCATAGATTGTATCAGCTTTCATATGGCCTTACGCGAAAATCCGGACTTAGAACATAAAATTAAGGTGCTTGGATACACAGAACCTTTCCCTGGATTGCCCTTTGTTACTTCGGCTCTTATGCCAGAAGAGATTTGTGCAGTGATGACGACGCGTTTGCTGCAGTTTATTTCAGAGGAACGGGTAAAATTATGGGCTGACAGCCTGGGCGTGACCGGCATCATAAAATTGTCAGCAGATACATATCAGCAGATGCGTTCTGTTTGATGCGCCCTGAGGTAATCTTTGGGATGCGCTCTCAGTGAAAGGAGGGCTGTCAGGTGTCCACTTCGCGCTGGACATAACCGAAAAAATCAGTTCAGTCTAAACCGGTCCTGCAGATCAGCAAGTTGCGAGGCAGTTATGGAAAAGCCAAATATTTTGATCATTATGACAGATCAGCTGAACGGAACCTTGTTCCCAGAGGGCAGGCCTGCGCCGTTTTTGCACACGCCTCATCTGAATGCATTGGCAGACAGGTCTGTCTGTTTTGCTCAGAATTATACCGCCAGCCCTCTTTGCGGCCCGGGGCGTGCATCCTTTATGTCTGGCCAGCTGCCTTCACGAACCGGCGTTTATGATAATGCCGCGGAATTTTCATCAGCGATTCCCACCTATGCGCATCATCTTCGCCGTCATGGCTGGCAATGTTGTTTGTCTGGAAAGATGCATTTTGTTGGTCCTGATCAGTTGCATGGATTTGAAGAGAGGTTAACCACAGATATCTATCCGGCTGATTTTGGATGGACACCAGATTACACAAAGCCAGGAGAGCGGATCAATTGGTGGTATCATAACCTGGGTTCCGTAACCGGTGCAGGCGTTGCGGAAATTACGAACCAGATGGAATATGATGATGAGGTGGCCCATTTTGCCTGCCAGAAACTTTATCAGCTATCGCGTGGCCTTGATGATCGTCCATGGTGCTTAACAGTAAGCTTTACGCACCCTCATGACCCCTATGTGGCGAGACGTGAATTCTGGGATTTATATGAAGATTGTGATGCGCTTGCCCCTGAACTTTCCAGCTGGGATTTTGACCAGCATGATCCCCATTCAAAGCGTCTGTTCATTGCAAATGATTACAAAAATTTCCAGATAACAGAAACAGACATCCGGCGGTCTCGCCAGGCCTATTTTGCTAACATTTCTTACCTTGATGAAAAAATCGGTCAGATTTTGAGCGTACTGACAAAAGCCAGGATGGCAGAAAATACGATTATTATTTTTTGTTCTGATCACGGAGATATGCTGGGTGAGAGGGGGCTTTGGTTTAAAATGAGCTTCTTAGAGGGGGCTGCGCGTACCCCTTTGATGATTGCAGCGCCTCGTTTCTCGCCGATGACTGTTCGTGAACCGGTATCAAATTTAGATATCTTACCAACATTGGCTGATTTGGCTGGCCTTGATTTATCTGGGATCGCGCCCTGGGTAGATGGACAAAGCCTGTTGCCTTTGGTGGCGGGAAATAAGCGAGATCATCCCGTTCTGATGGAATATGCAGCAGAAGGGTCCTACGCACCTTTGGTGGCGATGGTAGAAGGCCGGTTTAAATTTATCCGCTGCCAACTTGACCCAGACCAGATGTTTGATCTGGAGTGTGATCCGCATGAGTTGGTGAATTTGGCAAATGATCCTGCCTATGCAGAACAAGCAGATTTATTCCGCCAGAAAATTGAGCAGAAATGGGATTTAGAAGAATTTGACAGTTCTGTTCGTCATTCGCAGGCACAGCGCCTTTTGGTTTACGATGCCTTACGGAATGGGGCTTATTTCCCGTGGGACTATCAACCCCTGCAACAGGCCTCAGAGCGGTATATGCGCAACCATATGGATTTGAATATTCTTGAAGAAAACCAGCGCTATCCCCGCGGTGAATGAATGAAATTGACATATATAGAATGCGTTAATCTGACCATAATATGATATTCCCCCTTTTGCATTTCGCCGTCACAAGATAACCTTTGGTCAGAAAATTTTTTCAGTCGCGATAAGAGAGTAGTATGACCACAATCTCACAAGAGCTGTTAGCCGATATCCGTTCACAATTTGCACAAGTGGATAGCTGTCCTGTGCAAGGTCAGCGGGTATTTTTCGAAAATGCTGGCGGCGCATTGACCTTAAATAGTGTGGTTGATACCTCACGTGATTATGCTGCCATTCCGGATAATCAGGGACGAGATAACCCAGGTTCGCATGAGTTAGTGCGCGTAATCCAGAAAGCCAAAGATGATTTGCGTATTTTTATGAATGCACCGTCTGGTCAGTTTTTTGTTGGAGAGAGTGGCACCGAACTCATTTTCAGGCTGGTGATGAATGCTTGTCTTGGCACAGAAGACGAAGGTGTGGTTCTGGGCTCAACAGTTGAGCATCCGGCAACCAGAAGTGCGTGTGCGCGCTGGTCAAAGGTCAGCCGCAAAACCCATATACTGATCACGCATGATAATGATTTAGGTCTGGTCAAGGCCGAAGATTATACCGCACAGGTCACAGCTGATACAAAGGTTGCTACTATCCTTCATACTTCTCCTGTCACAGGTATGGGTATGGATGTTGCTGCGATATCAAAGGCAATTCGCGCTGTCTCCCCAGATTGTTTTATCATTGTTGATGGCATTCAACATGCTGCCCATGGTCAGATTGATATCGCTTCATATGACGTGGACGGCTATGTCATATCGCCATATAAAATGTTTTCCCGGCACGGCTATGGCCTTGCCTGGATTTCGGATCGACTGACTGATTTGCCACATGATTCACTGGTTGGTGGGCCGGAACAGAATTGGGAGTTGGGCACGCGTGATACAGGAGCTTATGCGACCATATCTGACGTGGTCAGTTATCTGGAGTGGCTGGGGAGTAAGGTAAGTGACGCATCTGACCGGCGCGAAAAGTTTGTGGCGGCGGGCAAAGCTATCCATGCTCATGAAAAGACGCTAACAGATTCAATGATTCACGGAACAGGAAATCTGCCGGGGTTGGCTGAAATGGAGCGGGTGGAGATTATTGGCGGCGTTGATAATCCGGCTCGGGAAGGTCTTGTGTCGCTCGTCGTCAGGGATATGAGCTCTGCAGATGTGGTGAAAAAGCTGAACGAGCAGGGGATCCGCACGCATCTGCGGAAAGCAGATCATTATTCAGGTAACATCCTCGATCCGCTTGGTCTAGAAGGCTGTGTCCGGGTGTCTATGTGTCACTATAACAGTGAACATGAGGTTGCCCAGTTTTTGGCTGCGATGAAAGTGATTGCTGCCTAGTCAGATACGTCTGGCTTCTTTTGCTTTGTCCGCGAAATTATCGTCAGCCCTGTAATAACAATGCTGATCGACAGCATATGATACAGGCCGAACGCCTCATTCAAAATCAGAACACCTAATACAGCACTATAAATCGGCACCAAATTGGAATAAACACCTGCTCGATCAGGCCCCATCAGATCAACCCCGCGCATATAAAAGACTTGTGACATGAATGAAGGGACCAATGAGACAAACAGAACAACGAGCCAGGCAAGTTGCGTGGCAGGCCATTGCGCTGTACCTTGCCAAATTTCAAAGAGAACTATCGGAATAGATAACATCCAGGCCGCTCCTGCAAAAACAGCCATCATGGTCATATTGTCAATGTCAGGCCGGTTGCGCAAACCAATTGTGTACCCCGCATAAAATACACAGGCAACCAGCATAATCCAGTCACCTGTGTTGACCTGAAGCCCTAACAGTACGGACAGATCGCCCCTTCCGATAATGATGAGAACACCAAAGATGGTCAGACATGTGCCGATAATCTGGCCACTGGACAGCTTGGTCCGGAAAATCAGGGTTACGCCCATCAGAATGAACATAGGCATCGCACATTGGATAAGGCCTAAGTTAATCGCGGTGGTTGATTGCGCAGCAATATAAAATAACGTATTGAAAAACGACAGTCCGAATGCGCCCATCATAAATACCCACGGCCATTTTCCTTTTAACTTAGGCAGCGTTGAGGGCAGTTGTTTGCGTTGTGTCAGCAGCAGAATGCCAAACACGATTGTCCAGCGCATAAAGACCACGACCATGGGCGAGACTTCACCAACCGCCAGACGACCAGCTACCGTGTTTCCCGCCCAGCCTAATGTGGCGAGGCTGAGCAGGAGCGGAGCTGATGTAAAGGCAGAAGCTAGGAGCCTTGCAATCATATTACGTCCTTCAGGCAAAATTAAGGGCAAGGCAATCAAAAACGCTTTTAAGCAGTAGAGGCATATTCAGTTAAAAATCCGGTGATTGCGTCGGCCAGCATTTCTGGCTGTTCAACACAGGGTATATGACCTGCCCCTTTAATCAGCTTAAAGTCAGCATTGGGGATCAAATTAGCGGTATTCAGTACAAGTTCAGGCGGCGTAGACCCATCCCCGTCCCCAACAACACATAAGGTCGGTACATCTAAATTCTGAGCTGCATCTGTTAAATCAGCATCACGGAGGGCTGTCGCCGTGCCTAAATATCCCTCAAGCGGCGTTCGTAAAAACATATTGCAATACCCTGCAAGCTCGTCAGCACGATAATGATGGAAATCAGAAGTGAACCAGCGTTGCATATTGCCCTCCACTAAACCCGACAAGCCTTCTGTGCGGGCTGTTTGCATGCGATCATTCCACATCTCTGTCGTTCCAATTTTCACAGCTGTATCACACAGAATGAGCCCTTTGGTCAGGTCAGGCCGAAGCACAGCCAGCCTCTGGGCAATCATGCCGCCAACAGATAGGCCGCAGATGAAGACATTTTTTTTGCCTAAATAATCCAGCAAGCCCGCTAAATCGCCGACAAGATCATCTAGGCAGTAAGGGGCATCACCAATATCTGAGAGCCCATGGCCACGATTATCATAAGTAATGATTTCTGCATGCCCCACCAGTCTTACAATTACATCTCGCCAAATCCGAAAATCAGTAGCCAGTGAGTTAGAGAAGACCAAAACCGGTCGATCTTCTGGTGCAGAGATCTGCTGATAATGTAACGTGATGTTGTTAATGTTTGCGAATTGCATAATTAATGATGGCCCTGTGCGACTTGAAATAATGGGGTGTTATTAATGACATACTCTCTGACAGCTAGAAAATCCAGCATACTGCGCTACACACCTGATTTGGCTGGAGCGGCGGGGCGGGGAATTGACACCCAAGGCAATACATAACAAGCTCTTAACCGCAGAGCGGCGTTTGTATGAATGCAGAATGGTCTTGCGTTTTAGAACGAAGAGGGCAGTTTGGCGAGACCTGGATAAACCATACACTGAGGAGGAACTGTCAAATGTGTCAGCTTCAGCCAGGTGAAAACGAAAAGAAAGTAAATTTTCATGCAAATTCAATCCGTTGAGACGATAATTTTAAAATCAGATTTGGCGACCCCATTTGCTTTTTCGCAAGGCTGGGTCGGCAAACGATGTTGTACGCTTGTGAAAATCACCACCGACGATGGCTTGGTTGGATGGGGCGAGGGGTTTGCACAGGGGCTGGAGCCCCCGGAAATATGCGCTGCTGCAATTGAGACAGCCTTTGCCCCTATGCTGATTGGACGTAATCCCTTAGACACTGAAAAACTATGGTTTGAGATGTATAACCGGTCTCGTGATTTTGGCCGCAAAGGGTCTGTGATGGCCGCGATAAGCGCACTGGATATTGCCTTATGGGATATTGCAGGGAAGGCCTATGACCAGCCTATCTATCAGCTTATGGGCGGTGCAATCAGAGATGAGATAACCCCTTATGCGACCGGATTTTACCGGATAAAAGGCCAGGGCGAAGCAGAACGTCTGGCTGAAGAAGCAATATCTCATTTTGAGGCAGGCTTTACCCATATGAAGGTAAAATTGGGTTTCGGGGTAGAAGATGATATTGCCGTGATGGCCGCAATCATGAAACAGGTTCAGGGTAAGAAGATAGACTTCATGGTGGACAGCAATCATGCTTATGGCCGCCCTGAGGCATTGCGTTTGGGCTATGCGCTCGACGAGCATAATTTGCGTTGGTATGAAGAGCCGGTCATTCCAGAAGATTTAGCCGGATATGCTGAATGCAGATCAAAGCTGAAAACACCTATAGCGGGCGGTGAAAATGAACATGCCTTACACGGCTTTAAAGCGCTTTTTGAGAATCGGGCTGTTGATATTGCCCAGCCTGATGTGGGATCATGTGGCGGTCTGACGGCTATGCGCCATATCGCTGTTCTGGCGCACAGCTTTGGTGTCGAGGTTAACCCGCATGTTTGGGGGTCTTCTGTTGCACAGGCCGCTTCTGTTCAGGTTCTGGCCAGCCTTCCGGCTGCCCATCACAGCTTGTTTGCGCGCCAGCCAATTTTAGAATATGACCGGTCTGATCATCCGTTCAGGCAGCATCTTGTTGCAACCCCCTTATCCTTGGATCAAGGTGTTGTGAAGATAAATAAAAGCCCTGGGCTGGGCATCAGCATTCAACAGGACTGCATTGACCGATATCGTGTAAATTAAAAACTCGTAATCCTTATCTCCTCTCGTTTTGTCAGGAGCAAAACATGTCTGAACGTAAAGAAAAGCCAGCCTTCATTGGTGTTGATTGGGGTACAAGCTCTTTCAGAGCTTGGTTGTTTGCCCCATCAGGAACAGTGCTGGAAGATGTGCAGGGGCCGTGGGGGATATCCCAGATTAGAATGACGCCCTTCAGACAAATCCTGTTGGAGGCTGTAGGGAATTGGTTACGTCAATATCCGGTTTTGCCAATTATAATGTGCGGCATGATTGGCAGTGCTCAGGGTTGGCATGAGGCAGGATATCTCACGGGTACGGTTGGTGTTGGCGAGCTTGCTGCTGGGGCTGTAAAAGTCGCTGATCCAGAGCTGGAGATGTATATCATCCCAGGCATAAAAGGGCGGTCC
Source organism: SAR116 cluster alpha proteobacterium HIMB100 (assembly GCA_000238815.2). Taxonomy (NCBI): domain Bacteria; kingdom Pseudomonadati; phylum Pseudomonadota; class Alphaproteobacteria; order Puniceispirillales (SeqCode); species SAR116 cluster alpha proteobacterium HIMB100. The sequence goes on from AFXB01000004.1 coordinate 44,969, forward strand.
GCCGATGATTATAATGATGTTATGCGCGGAGAAGAAACCTTACTGGCAGGAAGACTGGGACGTGGCCAAGAAGACAAGGCTATATTCTGTTTGCCTGGTACGCATTCAAAATGGATCAGTGTCGAGAAAGGCCGGGTTGAACGGCTGACAACATTCATGACAGGCGAGTTGTTTCACTTGATGAAAGGGCAATCAATCCTCGCCCCTCTTATAGACAGTGATTCTGACGTACGGTTGACCAGCCCAATTTTTGCTGACGGTCTGGCGTTGGCGGCGAGTCCGTCTGGGCTTTTGCATCAATTATTTTCTATCCGTGCTGGCGTTCTGACAGAGCGGTTTGCGCGTGGTGATGTGCTCACGCTTTTGTCTGCCGTTCTTGTGGGGAATGAATGTAAACATGTAGACATAGCGGGCAAGCCAGCAGCCGGGCTTCCTGTTACGCTGATGACATCTGGTCAGCTTGGCGATGTCTATCAACAGGCCTTTCAGCTGTTAAATATCGACTATCAGGTTATGGATGCAACAACAGCCGCTCAGGCAGGTTTATATGCAATTTTCCTGCAATTGCCCGATGCTTAAAGCAAACCACTAGCAATCAGCCGCAATCCCAAAATTAAAAACACACTCAGGACGATTTTTCGGAACAGGTCCTGAGAGATAAAGCCTCGCATCATCTCTCCAACCCGAAAGCCGATGATCACGGCAGTTAAGCCTAGGACTGATTGCATCGCAGCTTCAAAGGTTAAAACCCCTGACAAGATAAGACCAGCTGCTAACGGAAAGCAGCCAGCGAGAAATAAAAACCCTGATGCTCCAATAAATTCTTCCTTCGAAACATTGCGGGCGAGCAGATACATCGCCACCGGCGGAGACCAAATAGAGCTTAGCCCGCCCAAAATACCTGAGAATATTCCGACACCAACCTGCCAGCCCATATGGCCAGATATAGGAAGCGTAACGCCAAACAGAAGATTAATGGAAAATACGACCATCGCCACACCTATCGCAACAGTCAAAAGAGAGGTGGGATAGGAGGCGATAAACAAAGACGTGATGAATATGCTGATCATTATAGCCAGCGCAAAATAACGATATGTATAGGCTGTTTTGCGAGGGGATTCTGATCGGAAATATTGCATAATATTTGCGAAAATAATCGGCAGAACCATTAATGAAATGGCAGTTTTAGGGTCAATGAAAATGGTGAGCATGGCCATCGCTGCAGCAGGAAGACCGATACCTAAGAACCCTTTAATGACGCCTGAGAAGAAGAAAGCCACAAGGATAACCGGTATGTAATGAACCGGAAGGCCTGGTAACAAAAACAGCTGAAAAAATTCCGTCACGTCATCGCCTGTCAGCTCAATGTCTTGAAGCTTTACTGATTATCATAGACCAGATCATGAAGCTTTAACCGCTGCACCTTTCCCGACGGTCCTTTTGGAAGGTCATCAAGAACATGAATTTTATCTGGTGTTTTGAATTTCCCCAGCCGGTCTGTACAATGCTGTATAAGACCGGTTTCTGCTGCCTGCTTGCCGGGTTTAAACCGAATGCAGGCTTCAACCCGCTGCCCGTAATTCTCACATGGAACGGCAAAAGCAGCGGCCTCTAAGATAGATTCATGCTCAAGCAAGGCTTCGTCGATTTCGCGAGGGGCAATATTTTCACCGCCTTTGATGATTAATTCCTTTATGCGGCCAGTAACAAAGACATAACCTTCCTCATCCATATGCCCTAAATCGCCGGTCCGCAGCCACCCTTCAGCCGTTATTGTTTTGGCGGTTTCTTCTGGTTGATGAAGATAACCCTGCATCACATTAGCTCCACGGACTAAAATTTCGCCTGTGACCAGCGCTTCAACAGAGGTCAGCTCTTCGTCAGCAATCATCACCTCATTACCGACAGCCTGTCCAGGCGAGCCAATTTTCCGTTCGCCAGGCGGAAGCGGGTTCGACAGGATTTGCGCTCCGGTTTCAGTCAGGCCCATCGTTTCAATAATAGGGATGCCAAAACGTGATTCAAAGCGTCTGTGTGTTTCTGGTGGCAGAGGTGCTGACGCTGATCGGGCAAACCGCAGCCGGCCTGCATCTATATCGGGTGTGTTGTCATCATTCAGCAGATAGGCGAATAGGGTGGGCACTGCACTGAACCAACTTACATTATTCTGCCTCACCTGCGACCAGAAAGAAGAAACAGAAAATTTATAGGGCATCACCAGCCCGCTGGCAGAGACCAACGTCCCCATCACGGTCACACACATTCCATTAATATGATAGATAGGCAAAACACACAGGCCAGTATCAGCAGAAGTAATCTGATGAGCCGTAACCACATTCTCACCTGCAGCCAATAAGTTAGCATGTGAGAGCACCACACCTTTCGGGTTGCCAGTCGTCCCGGATGTGTACATCAGTAATCCTGGGCTGTCCGCGGTGGGTAGTCCGTTATCCATTTGTGCTGAGTTGCTTAAGCTTTCAGGCCATTCTGGTCCATTTTCAGGATGCAGAGAAATAACCTGAATTTCAGCATCCATGCTGCCCAGAACCTCATCAATCAGTGCTTGATTGTCCGGCGCACAAAATAGGATTTTTGCCTGGCAATGTCCAAGAACGTAAGACATCGCCTTAATACCTGAGACGAGGTTCAACGGTGTTGCAACAAAACCGGCAAAGGTTACGGCGGCGAACAATAAGGTACTGGCGATGCAGTTATGTGCAGCAATAGCGACCGGGTCACCAGGAGCAAGGCCCAGCCGGTTCAGCTGGTTAACAAGACTGTTTACCCTGTGTTGGGCGTCAGCCCAGGTAAGCGTAACACCGGTTTCAGGAGAGGTAAGCCAAACAGCTTCGCCATTTGATGCAGCATTCTTCGCAAGTTGCGCTGGTATGGTCTGGATCATTTGCCGAACTCATCCCAATAATCGGCAAATATGTCTTCCAGCTCGGGTTTGTCTTCTGGGATGACCCGCACCACATTGACGTGATTGACAAAATGCGTCCAGTTGAGATTTTCATCAATGGAATTGCCGCCCCAACTGCCGCAGCCCATGGACAAAGAAAAAGGCATGCCATTATTGAAAAAGCCGCCAGTGGCAAAGCAATGTGCCTGATTTACAATGACCCGGCAGGTGCGCGCATGTCTGGCCAGGTGATGCGCACGGCTGTCATCTGAGGAATGCAGACCCAAAGAATGTCCTGCGCCCTGATAATTTTGGATGGTTATTGCTTTTTCCACAGCTTCATCAAAATCCTGTGCGCGGTGAAGTGCCAGGAAACGCGCCATCTTTTCGCCTGTAAGCGGGTTCTGCGGGCCAATATCTGTTTGCGGTAAAAGCAAGAAGCGCGTGTTTGCCGGAGCAACTTTGTCAAGGCCTGTTGCCGCAAGCACTTTGTCGATATCCTGTGCCAGCAAGGTTGTCGTCATTTTCCCATTCTGCCAGTGAATATCCTGTACGGTCTGGCTTTGCGCGTCAGTCAGAAGAAATCCGCCTTCCTCAGCAAGGGCGGCCAGCATTTCATCATAAACGGCATCTACCACCACTACCGCATTTTCAGAGGAACAGGAGGTGGCATTATCAAATGATTTAGACGCAGCAATCTTTGCTGCAGCTGCCCTTAGATCGGCTGTTTCGTCAATGATGGTCACAACATTACCTGCACCTACACCAATCGCCGGGGTGCCTGACATATAGCCTGCCCGCACGTTGCTTTGCGATCCTGTAACCACCACCAGATCAGCAAGCTGCATCAACCGCTGTGTTTTTGGTTTCGAAGGTGGGGCAGGTACCATTTGAACCAGCTCAGCAGGCAGCCCAAGCTTGGCTAATGCGTCATGAATATAGCCCAAAAGCACAGTCGCCGGTTTCACCCCTTTTGGGCTGGGTGCAATGATGATCGCATTACCTGTTTTCAGCGCATTGATGATGTTATTCACCGGCGTGGCAAGTGGATTAGTAGACGGGACAATGGCGGCAATAACGCCCTTTGGCCGCAGATAAGTGGACAAGCCTTTTGCGTGGTCATCCCCAATATGGCCGAAGCTTTTTACATCTTTCAGATCCCGCATAAGGCCAAGAGTTTTATTGTGGTTTTTCCTGATTTTATCAGCCACATTACCTAAGCCGGTCTCAGCAACAGCCATGGTGGCGAGCTGGTCGTTGCGTGTTGGTTCCATCAGCACCCATGCAACCGCTTGACATGCTTTGTCAAACAAGTCCTGCGAGCCATTCTCTTCATAATAATGTTGTGCAGCCCGAGCGGCAGCCACCAATTCATCTATGCAAGTTGTATCATCTGCACCGGTCATGAGTTTTCAGAGTCCCTTGAGTTCATAAGGTCGGGTTCATGCTTTTTGTTCTGGTGACCGGAAAGCCTGATAAACGCCAACTCCCAGTGTCAGAATACCAGCCAAAATCAACAATGAGCAAATCGGACGAGACAAATAAGCCACCAGATCATAATGAACCATCTGCATGCCTTGAGCAAAATTCTGCTCGCCGATCTTACCTAAAATGATGCCCAAGACAATCCCTGGAATAGAGTATCCTGACCTGCGCAGCAAAAAGCCAATGATGCCAGCGATGAACATCACCACAACATCCAGGACTAAGCCGCGTCCGATATAAGCCCCAATACTGGCCAGCAGAAGGATGAGTGGCGCCAGAAACTGGAATGGGATTTTCAGCAAATAAAGTATTGTCTTTGTTTCCAGTATGCCGACAAACAGGATTGACAGATTGGCATAGAACATGGCTGCAAATACAACCCAGATAAGGTCAGGTGAATTATAGAAAACCAGAGGGCCAGGTTCTAGGTCATGCATCTGGAAAACCGCGACCATCATTGCGGTCAGCGCGCCGCCAGGAAGCCCTAGAGCAAGAAGCGGGATCATTGCTGCACCTGTTGCAGCGTTATTGGCCGTTTCGGAAGAGATCACACCTTCGATGTTCCCTTTGCCGAAACTTTCCTTATCTTTTGACCATCTAACCGCTTCACCATAACCCATGAAGGCAGCTAATGTTGCCCCAATCCCCGGCAGGATGCCGCAGAAAAAGCCAACAAGGATTGAACGGAGAACAGCAATCTTCTGCGCCCAAAGCTCAAAAATAGTGGGGAAAGACATCCCTACCCTTGGCGTATGGAAAGTGCCTGTAGCCCGTTTTTCTGCCTGCACAAAAATTTCTGAAACGGCAAAGAAGCCCAAAATTGCAGGCACAAAGGCTATGCCTGCGGCCAAATCGGCAAAGCCAAAATTATACCTATTGATCCCTCCGACCGGATCCTGGCCAATGGTGGCAATCAAAAGGCCGAGCAGAACAGATAACCAGCCCTTCCAAATGGTGCGACCACCTACAGATGATGCAACAGCAAGACCAAAGAACACCAATGCAAAAATCTCAGGAGGGCCGATATTCCGGATTGCCCAAGTGGCCAGCGGCTGGGTGGCTGCCATCATCACCAAAGCAGATGCAACACCACCAATCGCCGAACACAGAACCGCAGCACCGACCGCCTTGCCAGATTTGCCCTGCTGAGTCATCGGATAGCCGTCAAAAGCAGTTGGCGCATTTTCAGGTGCACCTGGAATGTTGAATAAAATAGCGGTTATGGCGCCGCCATAGGTGCCTGTACAATAAATTACCGCAAACAGCATTACCCCTTGTGCGGGCGATAAATCTGAGGTGAAGGGCAGTAAGATTGCCGCCAGTGTGAGCATGCTGACACCGGGAATAGCCCCGAATAACATACCACCAACAACGCCAAAGAAGAATATGGCCAGAGTGAACGGGTCACCAAAGAGCGCTGAGCTGCCTGTGAGAAAATTTTCAATCATATCAGCCTACCATAATTGCTGAAGGTCATTGTTAAGACGCAAAATAAATGCGCTGTAATCATAAAATGGCGAAACATTGCCTTGTGGAAGAGGGGCATTCAATACCACCATAAACAGGCCCAGCAGCAAAGCATATAAAAGTGCAGTTATGCCCAAGATCCATTTCCAGCGACGCTCTCCAAAAATGACGATAATAAGGGCAATGAAAAATGGTGTGGCAAAGTAAAACCCCACAGGTTTCAAAGAAAGAGCAAATAAAAACGGGGTACCCAGAACGGCCAGAACTTTTACGATAGCTGAAATGTTATCATAACTACCTGTCTCGTCCTCATCTGCAATCCCAACACGTCCTGTTTGTATCGCAGAACCATGTTTATACTGATAATAAAAATTACCGACCGTTACCAGCAGCATAAGACCGATAACAACGCGTGGCCAGCCTGTTGCCCCAAAGATGTAAATTTCAATCGGTTGATTAAATTCAAAAGAAAATCCAAAAAATATAACCGCAATAGACAGCCAGACGGCGCCTTCTGTCAGGTGTGATTTCGTGAGCTTACCCATAAGATATTGTACCAAAAATGAAGGGATGTTTAGTGTAAGTGAAGAGACCAGGGCCGACCGTGAAAACCATGGCCGGCCCTGATGCTAAACTGGTTGTCTTTACTTAACGTTCAGGCCCATCTGCTTATACACTTCGCGGTATTGCGGAATGGTTGTGTTGATCAGCTCGATAGACCCTTGTGTGTCACGATAGCTGTCGATAACTGTCATAAACTTTGACTCGTTAAACTTCTGGTAGCTGTCCTGACAATAGCCACGCTGAAACGCCCACTGCAGCCATTCAACGCGGTCAGCCGGAGCGTCTTTATGGACGTAAAAGCCACGGAAACGCAGCAGCGGTTCGAAGTCCATGCCCATTTCTCTGTGGGTAGGCACATCAGCAAAAACGCCCGGACGTTCGTTGAAAATCGTCAAAATTGGCTTGAAGTCGCCTGAGTCCAGAAACTTGCGAACGTCACCTGGCTGCTCGAACAAAGCGTCAACCTGACCGCCCAACAATGCCCCATAACGTGGTGCACCCTTATCAAAAGAAATCTGTTGAATCGTCATATCAGTGGCGTCGGTAATGAATTTCATCGTTACCCGTTCCATTGAACCTTCTTTTGACACATTGGCGATGGTTGCCTTCCCATTTTGGGCTTTCACCCAGGCAACAAATGACGGCCAGTCAGTGTATCTGGTTTCATTTGTGCGGATGTAAATCTGGGAAAATGTCACTTGTGATGTGACCAGTGGGATCAGGTCTTCAGCTGGGTGTGGGCGGCTTGAATCCAATGCATGAGCTGATGAGGCATCATCAATATGTTCAAGAACAGTATAGCCATCTGTTGGTGCTGCCATGTAGGCCGTCATCCCAACGGTGCCAGACCCGCCTGATTTGTGATCTCTGTTGATAGACGCACCGGTCAGCTCAGTTACTGCCTCAGCCATAGCTGCTGCGACCTGACCTGACCCTCCAGCAGGACCGTATGGCACGATCATTGTCAGAGCGCGATCAGGAAACCCGCCTGGCTTATCCATGCTGGCTTCTTTGACTTTACATTCAAATGCGTTGGCAGCTGATACCGACAGCGCCATAAATGACGCGACCGCAGTAGCTGATACCAAATTTCTTAATTGCATTATTTCCTCCGTTGCTTTTTGAGACTCAGATTGAAGCAAATTATTTCTAAATTGCAAATTTTTAATTTTTCTTTTTGCCTGTCAAAATTCGTCCTATACTTCATTTCTTTGGTTTTTGTAGGGTCTTAACCCTACCTTCAATCGATAAAAACACACAAGAAAGTCAACGATGTCGCATCAACATAAAACATTATCGGTTACTGTCAGGCGCGACACGGGAAATGGAAGTCAGGACCAAACCTTTGAAGTCCCTGAACAAGATAGTCAGACTGTTTTGGACGTTGTCACCTACATCCAGGAGTATTTAGACCCGACACTGTCTTATCGTTTCGCTTGTCGAGTGGGTATGTGTGGCTCATGCGGTATGATGGTGAATGGTGAGCCGCGCTGGACCTGCCGCACACATGTGAAGAAGGTAACTGGGGCCTCTAAGTCACTGACGATCGCGCCGCTGCGAAATCTGCCTGTGATAAAAGACCTCGTAGTGGATATGGATCCGTTCTTTGATAAGTGGGTTCGTGCAGGCGGTGTGCATCACCCGACCGCAACTCGGCATGAACCAATTCAGAAAATCGATGAAGCTGGTGCTGACCGCCAGGAGGCAAATGAAGCGATTGAATGTATCAATTGCGGTGTATGTTATGCGGCCTGTGACGTTGTTGGGGCGAACCCGGACTATTTTGGACCTGCAGCGCTGAACAGAGCCTGGTCGTTGGTGAATGATGTAAAGACCAGCCATGAGGGTCAGATTTTTGATGCAGTGAACAGCCATGCAGGTTGTCATAATTGCCATGCACAGCAGGGATGTGCCCGGTATTGCCCTAATGAGCTCAACCCGTCAGCATCGATAGCCGGGTTGAAGCGCAAGGCAGCCGGACATGCGTTAAAAAAGCTGTTGAGGGGGGGTAAATGATAACCGCTCATCTGTATCTGTTGCAACGGTTTACCGCGCTTATAATGGCGCCGCTTGTGTTAGGGCATATTGCGGTGATGATTTATGCTGTCCAAGGTGGCTTATCTGCTTCTGAGATATTGGGCCGCACCCAAGGCAGTGTTTTTTGGGCTCTGTTTTACGGGTTGTTTGTTGTGGCTGTATCAGTGCATGCCGCGATTGGTGTGCGTACCATTCTGTTTGAATGGGCGCATCTGCGCGGGGCTGCTTTGGAAGTGTTCAGCTGGCTATTCTGCTTCGTCCTGTTAGGGCTTGGCCTGTTTTCTGTCTATGCGGTAACATCATGACCCTTTCTTCACTACCCGCACATCGCAGACATTTATTATGGTCTGCGTTTCTCATCCACCGTTTGTCTGGCGTGTTGTTGGCGGTTTTTTTGCCATTGCATTTTTGGGTGTTATCGCAGGCCTTGCGCGACCCGGAAGCGTTGGATGGGTTTTTGAAATGGACAGATTTTTGGTATGTCAAGCTGGCAGAATACGGGTTGGTATTTTTGCTGGGAGCGCATTTGTTTGGCGGGCTGCGGCTGATGGCTTTAGAGGCGCTGCCTTGGTCTCCGGCACAAAAAACATGGGCAGCAGCGGCGTTGGCTTTGTCTTTTAGTGTGGCAACTTTGTTTTTCTTATCGGCGGTGAATTATGGCTAATTTGTCTCTTGAGTCTATCGAACGACATGATACCGATATTCTGGTGATCGGGTCAGGCGGAGCAGGATTGTTTGCCGCCCTTCATGCCCAGAAAACAGCCCCTGAACAGAAGCTTACGCTGGCAGTCAAAGGCCTGATTGGTAAATGTGGGTGTACCCGCATGGTGCAGGGCGGCTATAATGTTGCGCTGGGAAATGGGGATACAGTTGAACGCCATTTCATGGATACCATTATTGGCGGAAAATGGTTGCCGAACCAAGATATGGCCTGGCGGTTATGTGAATTGGCGGTGGAACGAATTACTGAGCTTGAAAATGAAGTCGGGTGTTTTTTTGACCGCAATTCTGATGGCAGTTTGCATCAAAAAGCCTTTGCCGGACAGACCGCTGACCGGACTGTCCATAAAGGTGATCTAACCGGCATTGAGATTATCAACAGGCTGATGGAACAGGTGTTAAGCCGCCCGGTTGAAAAGCTTCAGGAACATCGGGCGTTAGCCTTAATCCCAGCGCGTGGCGGTGAGGGCTTGTCGGGCGTTTTGTTTATCGATATGCGCACTGGTAAATTTCGGTTTGTTCGGGCCAAAACAGTCCTGATGGCGATGGGCGGCGGCCCCACCATGTATCGTTATCAGACACCATCCGGAGATAAAACAATGGATGGGCAGGCTATGGCTTTACGTGCTGGGCTGCCGCTTCGTGATATGGAGATGGTTCAGTTTCACCCAACAGGACTTCTGGCCGGGGATCATACGCGGATGACGGGAACGGTTCTGGAAGAAGGGCTGCGCGGAGCAGGTGGCCAATTGTTAAATAGCCAAGATCACCGGTTCATGTTCGATTACGATGCCAAGGGCGAGAGAGCAACCCGTGATGTGGTTAGCCGTGCTATCTATGCAGAGATGCGCAAAAATAACAGCTCGCCCAATGGCGGTGTGTATATCTCTATGAGCCATCTTGGCCCCGATTTTGTTCGATCAAAATTTCCCGGGATGGTGAAACGCTGTGCAGATAGCGGTTTCGACCTTGCTGCAGGAAAAGTGGAAGTTGTGCCCACAGCTCATTACTTGATGGGTGGGGTTGTGGTTGATGTTGACACACGCACAGAGATGCCTGGCCTGTATGTTGCCGGTGAGGACGCAGGGGGTGCGCATGGGTCAAATCGTCTTGGCGGAAATGGTGTTGCCAATTCAACGGTCTATGGCGGTGTTGCTGGCGACGTGATGGCACTTGATGCGCAAGCAATGACAACACTTCGTGATCCTGATGAAGGGGTTTTAGAAGCCGAGATAATGCGAGCGTGTCAGCCATTTGCAAAACCAGTTGCGCCACTTGCTGAATTGCGCAGGGAGCTGCGTCAGGTCATGTGGGATGATGTGGGCGTTATGCGAACTGCAGCCGGGATCAATCATGGTCTTAGCGCCCTGGAAGATATCAGCCGCGAATTGGATAATAGCGGTGTTGATGACAGCACACGCGCGTTTAATCTGACATGGCATGATTGGCTGAATTTGCGCAATCTGGTGGACATGTCTAAAGTGATTGGTGAAGCGGCCTTGATGAGAGAAAATTCAAGAGGCGCTCATTTCCGGGAAGATTTTCCTGAAACAGGTGCGCTGGATGACTCCTACTTCACAAATGTCCGCCAGACTGGCGGAGATCTGAAAGTGACACGCGAGGCAGTGGCCTTTACAATCGTGAAGCCTGGAGAAACTATACTGCCTGCTGATGAACCGGAATCACTCGTTGGCTAGTTATGCCGGAACCAGGGTCTTTCTGAGAAACAGGAGCGAGATGTGATCGCAATTGAGACGATTCAAAATACAGCTGAAATACTGATGGAACAGGCAGCGATCGAAATTCCGGAAGATTATCTGAATGGTCTGAAACAGGCGGCCCAGGATGAGGAGGGGGACCTATCCTCATTTGTACTAGAGGCAATGCTGCAGAATTACGAGGCTGCCAAACAAGACCGAAGTGCAATGTGCGGCGATACAGGCACGCCGCGCTGGTATGTGAAAATGGGAAATGAAACCCAGATTGAGGGCGGGCCTATCGCGCTTGAGGCTGCATTGCGCAGAGCAACAGCTAATGCAACACAATCCGTGCCTTTGCGGCCGAACCGTGTCCATCCTCTGTGGCGGACAGACCATGATAATAATGTTGGTATTGGGGCTCCTGAGATTGAATATGGATTTGAGCCTGGCGGGGAGTGGATTGACCTTATCACCGTTCATAAAGGTGGCTTGTTTGGTACTGATTATCGAATGCTGTTCCCGTCAGATGGTATTGAGGGGATCAAACGGTTCTATCTGGATAGTTTAATAGCTTTTGGCAAGCGTGGACTGGCCTGCCAGCCTGCGATCATCGGTATCGGGCTGGGCGGCACAAAAGATGCCTGTATGGTCTTGGGAAAACGGGCGGCTTGCTTGCGGGTTGTCGGGGATGAGAACCCAGATCCGAAAATCGCTGAACTTGAGCGCGAATTCAAAGAGCTTGGCAATTCTATCGGTATGGGGGCGATGGGATTTGTCGGTAAATCCATGGTTATTGATTGTCATATAGAAGTGGGCTATTGCCACACCGGGGGAATGCAGATGTCTGTTCATGCATTTTGCCTTTCTTCACGTCGCGCGGTGGCCCGGATATATGCAGATGGCCGTGTAGAGTTTCGTACAGACCCTGACTGGTTCACGCCTTATCAACGGCGTGAGACAATCGATTGGGAGGACACAGCATGGCAAAGCCACGTCAAATCAGGCTGAGCACGAACCCGACTAAAGATGCGCTTGCTGAGTTGCGGCTTGGTGATGTGGTTTATCTTGACGGCACAATCTATACTGCGCGTGAGGGGGTTTATAAACGTGCCCTAGAGGATAAGGCAAATTTGCCTGTCGATTTGCCTCAAAGTAGTGCAGCTAATTTTCATTGTTCACCTGCGGCGTCTATGAACTCTGACGGCAGCTTTAATCTGGGCTCTGTGACTGCCACAGCCTCATTTCGCTTTTCGAAATGGATTGGTGACTGGATGGCTCAGACTGGCGCTAAACTCATCATCGGCAAAGGCGGGATGAGCGCGGAGGATTACAAACAGCATTTTGTGCCAAATGGTGCCATTTATCTGACTACGGTTGGCTATGGTACGGGGGCGCTTTTGGGGCGCGGCGTTAAAGGCGTTTCAGATGTGCATTGGCACACTGAGCTGGGGCTGGCGCAGGCAATGTGGGTTATTGATGTTGAAAAAATGGGTCCGTTCATTGTTGAAAGTGACCTTCAGGGCAATTCTTTGTTTGAACGTGAGAACGCAAAAATTGCGTCCAGCTTAGAGGGTTTGTATGAAGGCACGCGTCCAGCTACACTTAAACGCTATGGCGAAACAGATGACCGGAAAGACGAGCTGATTTAAAGCACGGTTCGAGCCAGCAGCACACAGCCCGACACTAACATCAAAATGATCAATAAGCGTCTGAAACTATCTGTCTCCAGGCGCTTAAATATTTCTAATCCAAAATATGCAGACGCTAACCCAACCGGAAGCGCCATCAAAAACCAGGTTAAAACCTGTGTGGTATAGACACCGCGGGCAGCTAAAAACAATACAGCCAAAAATAATATCACAACATTGAACGGCTGTAATACCGCCCGTGTTTCTTGTTTTGGCCAGGGGCGCAATGAGCACCAAAAAGTGGGCAGGGCCCCAGACAGGCCAGCGATTCCGCCTAAAATGCCGCCCAGAAACCCGATCAGACCATCGAGTATTTTGGGTGTCGCAGTCAAGGTGGGCAGCGCTGAACGAAAGGCAAAGAAGCCGCCATAGCTGATCATAAATCCTGCAACAATCAATTTCAGAATATCTGCATCGATAAAGCTGAGGATATGGACGCCCAAAGGCACACCGAATACAGCCGGGATTAAAAAACGAGCAACCCGCCCCGGTTTGTTAAGAATTTCTTGTCTGACTAGCCATAACCCTTGCAGGCCAGTTGCGACAGACATTACCAAGATGAGCGCAACAGCTTCAACAGTAGGCAGGATTTGCAACCAAAACCCAAGTGTAAACAGGGCAGTCCCAAACCCAGCCAGACCATTTATAAAACCGCCTGCAGCAGCGCCTGTTAACAACAATATAACAAATTCTACGGTCATTCAGAGGGGCGCTTTTGATAAATTTCCCAGAGAGTTTTTAAAAGCTTTTCATCAAAGCTGGCAAATATGGCACGTCCAGCATCATCATCATCAAATACCAGCCGTATCAATTCTGAAAATCCAGTGAAATCACCAGGTGGGTCCAGATCATGCGCCGTTAACAGGCTGTCTGTTTTTTCAAAAATCGCCTCTATCATGGCGTTCATCTGTTCTGGTGTGGGGTTTTCCATTGGTGTCGTACTTATATTTTTTACCGGTCATTGATGAAACGAAATTGCCGCGCAAGCCTAGTCTATGCTACATCACGGGTCAATCAGGCAGGGCAGATAGTGACGGGTTATGACAGGGTCTTTTGATGTAGTGGTTATAGGGGCAGGTGCTGCTGGCCTGATGTGTGCAGCCGAAGCGGGTCGCCGGGGCAGACAAGTATGTTTGCTTGACCACAGCCATAAGTTAGCTGAAAAAATCCGTATCTCTGGGGGCGGGCGGTGTAACTTCACCAATTTGTTTGCAGACCCGTCGTCCTTTCTGTCTGATAATGAGCATTTCTGCAAATCTGCGCTCAGCCGCTACACTCAATATGACTTTATCGATATGGTAGAGCAGGCAGGGATTGCCTTTCATGAAAAAAAGCTTGGCCAGCTTTTTTGTGATCAGACAGCGCAGCAGATCATTGATTTGCTGAAGATGAATGTTTTAGAAGCAGGTGTCCACCTGCATCAGGGCATAAATATTTCTGCAGTGATGAAAGATAATGACATCTTTGTCATTGAAACAGACAGAATGGCGCTTCAGGCGAGCAGCCTTGTTGTGGCGACAGGCGGACTGTCTATTCCAAAGATTGGGGCAACTGATTTCGGCTATCAAGTGGCCCGTCAATTTGATTTACCGGTAACAGACGTGCGTGCTGGTCTTGTCCCGCTCACGTTTACAGATAAATTGCTTGGGTTTTGCAAGGCTCTGTCTGGTCTGTCGGTGGATGCAGTGGTGATGTGTGGGCAGACCAGCTTCAGAGAAGGGTTATTGTTTACTCATCGCGGCCTGTCAGGTCCGTCTGTTCTGCAAATCAGTTCTTATTGGCAGGAAGGCCAGCCGTTGCAGATCAATCTTGCCCCTGAAGTCAATCTGACTGAAGAGATGATAACCGCAAAACAACAACAGGGCCGGACAGATATTCTGACCCTCTTGAGCCATCATTTGCCGCGTCGTCTGGCGGCAGCAATTTTGACTAGGGAAGAGATAGACGGCCGGATCGCTGATTTAAGTTCGGCTGAGATTAACAGGCTTCATGACGCTGTTCATAATTGGCGCGTGGTGCCCGCAGGTACTGAGGGCTACCGTACAGCGGAAGTGACTTTGGGCGGGGTTCATACTGCAGCTTTATCATCCAAAACCATGGAAGCGAAATCTGTTTCCGGGCTTTATTTTATCGGCGAGGTGATCGATGTAACAGGTCATTTGGGCGGGTATAATTTCCAATGGGCCTGGTCTTCGGGATGGGTTGCGGGTCAGTATGCCTGATCTTGGCGCTTATTAACTGATATCAGGGAACTGATGCATACCGTCCTTACCAAGAGAAAGATCCCAGACCTGAAGAACTGCAGATAAAGGTAGAATGTCATACAGATGCGGAAACAGCTGGCCGCCGCGTGATATTTCCCATTTCAGCTGTAGTGCAGATGCGTCAATCTGGAGCAGTTTCAGGCCAGCTTGCCCAGCAAAATGTTTTGCGGCTGTCTCCCTCATCTGACCGTCTGTTGAGAAATGGATGAAGCCATCTGCCAGATCAATCGGTGCCCCTGTGAACTGGCCTTCGGCACAGGCCTGTTGCCACAACTCATCAGAACAAATTTTGTATATAAATTGCACTTGGGGCGCGGTTCTGTCGATCATGGTTCCGGTCTCATTTTTAACAGTGGAAGAATTTTAGTGTTCAACATGATGCCCATGGGGGATGGATATTGACAAGTCAGAGAATGAACACATCTCTGGTTAAAACGTCTGCCTGTTCTAGGGGGGAGACGTGGTCGAGGGCAGCAGATATGATCACAATCTATTTTGACGGTAAATGCGGTTTATGTTCGCGCGAAATTACCTATTACAAGCGAATTGCGCCAGAGGGTTTGTTTTATTGGGCAGATATTGCCCATGACCCTTCGGCGCTCAAGCCTTTGAAGATCAGTCAGGCAGATGCGCTCAGGCGACTGCATGGTATTGATGAGCATGGCGCTTTGCATGTGGGGGTTGATGCGTTTGTTTTGATATGGCGGCAATTATCCTATTGGCGCATATTCGGGGTCATGGTTAGCCTGCCCGGGGTCAGACAAATCGCAGGATGGGTCTATGACAGATTCGCTGACTACAGATTTATGCGTCTTGATCATTGCCAGATTGCCGCGGATGACGCACTGTTGGATCGCCAGAAATAAACCTGCAGGAATGTTTATCATGGACCTCAAACCACTAATATATTTAGCTGTTGGTATCGGTTGTATCTTTATTTACCGGCAGCTGAAAAAACGATGGTACGACAAATAAATCAGTCACTGCCTCCGCGACTGGCCAGTGTCAGGCGGATGAGCTCTGTGAATCGGTCTGGAACTTGAAGAGGGGCAAAATGGCTGGCCCCGCTAATTACAATCAGGCCGGAAGGTTGTATCGCCAGCCTTATCTCCAGCGCATGATCAAATTTTATTGCTTCATCCTGAGCCGCGTGCACAACAAAGGTGGGCACCTCAACATCTTGTAGAGCCTGAAGGCCCCCTGATTTTTCTGTTGACCAAAATAGTGTCAGGTCAGCCAATAAGGTCTCAAACGGTATTTTGCCGTTGGACAAGATGGCATAGTCTGATGCCATCATTCTGACATAAGCGGCAAACACCTCATCATTTTGTACAGACAGGTGGATCGCATCTACTGTCACATTGCCGGCAAAAGCAAAATGGCTGGCGAGCCGTTCTGGAGCGTTAAGCGCAATCTGATAGCCGATATTTGCCCCATCTGACCAACCAACAAGATGGACTTTTTCAATCTGAAGATGGTCAAGGAGGGCGAGATAATCATCTGCCAATAGCTCATAACTTAAGGGCTGACCATCATGGGTTGACCGGCCATGACCTCTGGTATCGGCCACAATTACACCAAATTCTTCTGACAGAGAGGCAACCTGACTACCCCATAAATCAGAATGTCCAAGACCCCCATGGATCAAAAGCAACGGTGTCTTTTTATTGTCACCATAAACAGCATAATACATGTTAATCTTATTCACCGGGGCAAAACCAGTCATTTCGGCGGGGGGCATATCTTCTGCCGGGGGGATTAGCGTCCAAATTTCTGCGCCGATGACTGAAGTGCTCATATACAGCATCAGCCCTAAAATGGTCAGCCCCAAATACCGTATCTTGTCTATGACGGCCTCCTGCTTCAGCTTCTCCATGAAGCCAATTATTTTGAGGTAATTAACACTTTAACAGAAGAGGTAAACTTGCCTGTGAAGAAGTATTCCGCACCAGGCTGAGGTAAGCGAATTTGTTTCAGGCCGGAAAGGTAGGTTATTTTCTTTATACTTGTGGACGTCTCAACAATAGGCCTGATAACATTAGAAAAGAAAATAGTCAGCATGCAAAGCTTGCGGGGAGAAAAGATGAAGTTAACAAAATTGCAGGATAAATGGGCAGCCGGACAAAACGGGCTGAACGGATGGTGTTCAATCCCTTCAACTGTGACTGCAGAAATCATGGCAGGCTATGATTTCGACAGTTTGACGATCGATTTGCAGCATGGGTTGGTTGACTATCAGACGGCGCTAACGATGTTTCAGGCGATGACAGCTTCAGGGGTTACCCCGATGGCACGCGTACCCTGGAATGAACCTGGAATTATTATGAAATTGCTTGATGGCGGGGCGCTGGGGATTATTTGCCCTATGGTGAATACAGCAGAAGATGCTGAAGCTTTTGTTGGTGCAATGCGGTACGCTCCTGCCGGATATCGGTCGTCTGGCCCTACACGCGCGGCACTCATCCATGGGTCAAATTACCATTTTGAAGCAGATGAAACCCTGGTGTCGCTGGCGATGATCGAAACTGTAGAAGCCCTGTCAAATGTTGAGGCTATCTGCGCGACAGAAGGGCTGACAGGGGTGTATGTCGGGCCGTCTGATCTGGCTGTGTCTATGGGACATAAACCAGGGCTTGATCGCCAGGAACCTGATGTTGATGAAGCGATTGGCACGATCTTGGCGGCGGCAAAGAAGCATGGCAAACGGGCCGGTATCCATTGCGGGGCTCCGGCCTATTTGACCTCTGCTTATGACAGAGGGTTCAGCTTTGCCACTATTGCCTCTGATATTCGGTTATTTGGGCAAGCCCTGTCGCAGAACATTTCTGCTATTCGTTAAACTGGTTTTAGCGCACCTTTTCTACGAGGCCCAGTTTAGCCACGCCGCTTTCGCCTAAATCGGTTGTGGCAAACGGGCCGCCATGACACATCTGATCCGGGTCAAGCGGATCAGGTGTCGGGGCTTCTGCCAGAATCTGCCCAGCAAATTGTTCGGCATTATCTTTTGGCCTGTAGCCCAGGAAGCTTGCCTTTGAATTATCCACCGGACTGCGGTCATTATTCGATACGCCGTAAATGACAGCAAAACCCGTGATCGGCGTATTTACAGCGCGTTCCACAAGGTGAATTAAATCATCATAGGACAACCAGCTGCCAAGAGCGCGTGCATTGGTCACTGTCGCACAGGATAAAATACGTAAGCAGACGGTTTCCAAACCTTTCTTATCCCAATACAATTTAGCCATATCTTCAGCAAAGCATTTGGCCAGCCCGTAATAGCTGTCTGGTCTGTGTGGGGTGTCACTGTCTATTGCCAGTGTTTTGGGATGCATACCAACAGCGTGTATTGAACTGGCATAGACAATGCGCCGCACCCCTGCTTTGTGTGCTGCCTGCCAGATATTATAACATCCTATGATGTTTGAATGCAGGATATCGTCAAACGGATATTCATCTGGGTGGCCGCCGAAATGGACCACCATATCCGCCCCATCAATAATGTCTGCCATGGCTTGATAATCTGCGAGGTCTGCCTGAACATAACGCTCAGCTGGAAATAATTTTTCAGGCGCCTCTTTCATGTCTGTGGAGACCAGCTCATTACACATTTTTGTTAATGGCTCTCGCAGATAACTGCCTAGACGGCCGGCAGCACCAGTAAGAACAATTTTTTTCATCAGATAGTCCTTTCCTTTTTTTATAACGTGACCTGTTCGGTATGGCCGTCTACAGCCATTGCCATGCCAGAGATTGATTTGGCTTTATCTGAAGCCAGAAATACTGCCATATCTGCAATATCTTCTGCATTCACAAATTGGCGTAATGATACACATTCTGCATAACCTGCGCGCAAGCTTTCCTCGCTCAGGCCACGGGCACGCGCTTCATTTGCAATGACCCTGTCCATTCTGTCGCCGTCCACAGCACCTGGACAGATAGCATTGACCCGAACCCCTGAAGGGCCTAGCTCCATTGCCAATGTCTTCATCAGGCCGATGATCCCCCATTTTGCAGCTGCATAAGGTGACCGGCACGGATAACCAAACAGCCCGGCTGTCGAAGATGTAAGTGTAATCACACCTGAATTTTGCCGCTTCATCCGGCGCGCAGCATACCGGCAAATGAGAAAAGCGCCATCCAGATTAATCGCAATACAATGTTTCCAGTCATCCAGCTTTATGTCGTCAATATAAGATGTGGGACCAGCAATGCCAGCATTCGCCATCACTACATCAAGGTTTGCCCAGCGGTTATCCAGTTCAAGTTCAACAGCACGCATATGGTCCTCATTCGCGGCATCCGCGTGCATGCAAATTACTGAGGGCAAAGCCTGTTCTGTTCTGTTCAGCGCAGCCGTATCAATATCTGTTATAGCAACCTCATATCCGTTTGCCACAAAATGATGCGCCATCTGCAGGCCAATGCCAGAGCCGCCCGCCGTGATCAAAGCCGTCTTTTGTTCTGTCATTAGGGCCTCTTGCGCAGCTGCAGAACAGAGGAGTTAAAAAATATCGGGCTCACCAGCAGATTTGCCAAAACTGGTTTCGAGGAAATCAAAATCACAGCCTTTGTCAGCTTGTTGAATATGACGTGCAGACATCCATTGATAACCTCTGCTGACGGTCTCTTCAGGTGGTTGCCAAGCGCGTCGTCTTGCATCCAACTCAGCCTCATCAACCAGCAAATTTAATTTACGTGCGGCAACATCAACTTCTATCATATCACCATTTTTCACAAGAGCGAGTGGTCCGCCAATGGCTGCTTCTGGGGCAGCATGCAGAATGCAGGCTCCATAGCTGGTGCCGCTCATCCGGGCGTCTGAAATTCTCAGCATATCACGCACACCTTGTTTCACCAGTTTAACTGGCATCGGCAGCATACCCCATTCTGGCATACCTGGCCCCCCAACAGGCCCTGCATTACGGAAGACCATAATGTGGTCAGCGCTTACATCCAGATTTTCATCTTCTATCGCCGCTTTCATTTCCGGATAGCTGTCAAATACAATTGCTGGCCCTGTGTGCTTATGCAGGCGTGCTTCTGCCGCTGCAGGTTTCATTACCGCGCCATCGGGGGCTAAATTCCCGCGCAGGACGGCTAATGAGCCTTCATGATAAACAGGATTGCTGAGTGGCCGGATTACATCCTCATCATAAACGCCCGCCTCAGCCAGATTTTCGCCGAGGCTGCGGCCATCAATCGTCATCACAGTCAGGTCTAATTTTTCCTCTATTTGCTTGAGCATGCCAGGCAGTCCCCCGGCATAATAAAAATCTTCCATCAGATAGGTGTCGCCCGTTGGCCGGATATTGGCCAGAACCGGAATATCGCGTCCCAGTCTGTCAAATTCATCCAAGTCAAGTTCCACACCAGCGCGTCTGGCGATAGCAATCAGATGAATGATTGCGTTTGTTGAACAGCCAGACGCCATTGCCGCTTTAACCGCATTTTCAACTGATGATTTGGTGATCAGCTGGTCAAGTGTGATATTGCTTAAAACCAGTTCAACAGCCCGTCTGCCGCAGGCAGCAGACATGCGTTTATGGTTTGAATCGGCCGCCGGGATAGACGAGCTGCCTGAAAAACAAACCCCTAAAGCCTCAGCAATCGCTGTCATGGTGCTTGCTGTGCCCATGGTCATACACACACCGTAAGAACGGGCAATGCCTGCCTCAAGCTCTTGCCATTGTTTGTCGCTCAGTTTGCCAGCGCGCCTTTCGTCCCAATATTTCCAGGCATCTGAACCAGACCCCAGTTTTTTGCCGCGCCAGTTACCCCGCAGCATTGGCCCTGCTGGCAGATAAATCGATGGCAGACCTGCGCTGATTGCCCCCATCAGTAACGCAGGTGTTGTCTTATCGCATCCACCCATCAGAACCGCCCCATCTACAGGGTGAGAGCGCAGCAATTCTTCTACCTCCATAGCCATCATGTTGCGGTAAAGCATGGTGGTTGGTTTCACAAATGGCTCTGATAAGGACAGGGTCGGTAATTCAATGGGAAAACCGCCGGCCTGCAAAATGCCGCGTCGAACATCTTCTACCCGAGATTTAAAATGAGCATGACATTGGTTGATATCTGACCAGCTGTTGATGATCGCGATTACAGGTTTACCGTGCCAGTCTTCGAGTGAATAGCCCATCTGCATGGCCCGTGACCTATGTCCAAAGGCTCTCAAATCATCTGGATCAAACCAGCGGGCACTGCGTAGTTTTTCTGTTTTCTTGGGCATTAGAACGCTCTTTCCTACCGCTTTGGACATTCCTGTTTTACAAATACATCCATCAGCAAAAAGCCTATCATAAAATTCAAAGCTGTCACCCCGTTATTCGCCAGGACCAGGGGCTGAGTTCATCTCAAAACAAAAATTGACTCTCTGATGAGGCTTTGACCTGGCATAAGCGAACGTGCATATTTGCACTTCTGATTGACTGAAGGGAACCAGCGGTGATGATTAAATGGTCAGCAAATTTGGGATTCTTATGGGCAGACAGATCTCTGCCAGACGCGATTGACGCTGCGTTTCAGGCGGGCTTTGACGCGGTGGAATGTCATTGGCCTTATGACCATAATCCGCAGATTGTGGCCGAAGCACTCAGCAAAACGGGTCTGCCCATGCTGGGGCTGAATACATTGCGCGGTGATTTGTCTAAAGGCGAAAACGGCGTAGCTGCGCTGCCGGGGCGGCAGGAAGAAGCGCGCGGTTATATAGATAAGGCGTTATACTATGCCACTGCCATTGACTGCCGGAATATTCATGTGATGGCCGGAATTACAGATCAAAGTCAGGCTGCTGAGCAGACCCTTCAGGCCAACCTTGCTTATGCTGCACAGCAGGCTGAACAGGCAGATAAAATCATTTTAATTGAACCTTTAAACCATCATGATGTGCCCTCTTATCACCTGCAGTCCATTGAGGCCGCCGTGCGGACCATTGATGCAATCGGTAGCAACCGGATAAAGATTATGTTTGATTTTTATCATATTCAAATTTTGCAAGGCGATTTGTTGAACAGGTTTAAAGCCTATTTGCCTTATATTGGGCATGTGCAAATAGCCAGCGTTCCAGACAGGGCAGAGCCTGACCGTGGCGAGATCAATTATCCCTCTCTGTTACCCGCCATTTATGAAGCTGGATATGATGGCTATGTGGGTGCCGAATATAAGCCAGTCGCCGATACGGCTAGCGGGCTTGGGTGGCGTTCAGCCTATTGAGCGTTTAGTTGTTCTGTCTGGCGGGCTTTTTCCAATTGGCGCTCACGCATCAGCACATATAAACCAGAGCTGATGATGATTGCGATACCAAGAAACGTCACCTTGTTCGGAAAATCGCCAAACACAAGCAAGCCAAAAATCGTAGCGGACACAATTTCCAGATATTGAAGCGGCGCAAGAATGGCGACAGCTGTATAGCGAAAGGCAGTTGTTAAAAACATATGGGCAACGGTGGCACAGACACCAACACCAATCAGCAGGCTTATTTGATAATTATTTACATCAACAAGATGTAAAGCCGGGATTGGTCCATCTTGCATAACCAATAATACAGGCATCACCAGTATGAAAGCAGCGCATGAGGTGAATATCTGGATGGTAACCGGATGTGCATCTTGTGTCATTTTACGTGTGAGCAACAGATAAAAGGCAAAACAGATGGCTGTTCCAACTGGAAAGGCAGCAGCCAGCCCAACGGTTTCATATTGTGGTTGGATAACCAGCAATGCGCCTCCAAAACCGATGATACAGGCAAGGATGCGTCGCCAGCCTACTGTTTCTCCTAAAAACAAAGCCCCCAGAAGGGTCAGAATAAAAGGCTCAATAAAGAAAATAGAAATGGCATCTGCGATGGGCATATGATTGATCGCAGCAAAAAAGAAACTGGTCGCGATTAAAATCAACAACCCCCGTAACAGATGCAGACCAGCTTCTCGTCCATCCGGCCAACGCAGAACTTTCAGGTATAATGCAAAAGGCAGCAAACAGAGTGCCTGTATCGCAAAACGAGCAGCTGAAATCTGAAAAACGGGGACATCTGCTTGCCCGGCCAACTTCGCAAACACATCAATGGTCGGGCCAAAGACACAAAATCCCAGCATTAACATAATACCGGTCAGCGGTTTAGAGGCAGAAGCAGACATGTTTTTTGTGTGTCCCCAGTTTGAATAACGGGCTTTATATTACATCGCTGTTTTTCATATCACCGCCGGTGCGCTTATGCTATCACATAAGTCTGAATGTGCGGGCCAGAAACAGGCTTGTGTGGGTCAAAATATATGAGACAAGCAAAGATGCCTCTTCTTCAGTCTTGGCGCTCGCGTCCTGAAATTCTGTTAATGGTGATGGCAGGCGGCATGCCGCTGGCTTTTTGGGCCTGGGTAGTGTTGCTCAATAATTTTACAGTTGAAGTCGCAGCCTTTACTGGCCGAGAAATAGGTATCCTTCAGTCTTTGAGAGAGGTGCCGGGCTTTCTGTCTTTCCTTGTTGTCTATTTGCTGCTGATCATTGCAGAGCAGCGGCTGGCGTTATTGTCTCTGTTTATTTTGGGTATTGGTGTTGCCTTAACCGGTTATTTTCCAACTGTAGTGGGCCTGTATATAACGACGGTCATCTCGTCTATCGGTTTTCATTATTACGAAGCCTGTAACCAGTCTTTAACCCTTCAATGGCTGGATAAAAAAACGGCC
Organism: SAR116 cluster alpha proteobacterium HIMB100; assembly: GCA_000238815.2. NCBI lineage: Bacteria > Pseudomonadati > Pseudomonadota > Alphaproteobacteria > Puniceispirillales (SeqCode) > SAR116 cluster alpha proteobacterium HIMB100. Next base: position 68,480 of record AFXB01000004.1, read on the forward strand.
CCTGAAAGAATGGGCCAGATTTATGGTGTTGGCGCGTTTTCGCAACTGCTGATTTTGGGCGCTATCTTTACCGCTTATGTGATGGCTTTACCTGATTTGTCCTGGACAGCTCTGGCAAGTTCAACAGGTCTTGTTACCAGCATTCAAAGTTATCAGATAACCTATCTTTTGGCAGGTCTGGCCACATGCGTGATTGCCCTCGCCGCCTTTATTATCTTTCCGCATTTCACCGAATCTGTTCGTCAAACACGGAAAATAGTTCTGCGCAAAAGGTATTGGCTCTATTACGCGCTGACATTTATTGCTGGTGCCAGGCGCCAGATATTTCTTGTTTTTGCCAGCTTCCTGATGGTGGAGAAATTTGGTTATTCACTAACCCAGATAACGGCGCTGTTCCTGTTGAATGCTGCTTTCAATATCTGGCTGGCCCCTCTGGTTGGCAAAATTATAGGACGGGTCGGTGAGCGTGCTGCCCTTGTGTTTGAATATCTGGGTTTGATTGGCGTGTTCGTTGCCTATGCCTTTGTTGAAGATGGAACGACAGCAGCCGTATTATATGTCATTGACCACATGTTCTTTGCCTTTGCCATTGCGATAAAGACCTATTTCCAAAAAATCGGAGATCCGGCAGATATGGCCAGCACTGCAAGCGTTGCCTTTACCATTAATCATATTGCTGCGGTGGTCATTCCAGCGGCCTTTGGTCTTTTATGGTTGGTCAGCCCGGCGGCCGTCTTTTTGTCCGGCGCGGCGATGGCGGCGATATCTTTGATTTTATCTCTGAATGTGCCGCGTCATCCCCGTGCTGGTGAAGAAGTGGTGATCGGCTATCGTGGTCAGGTGATAAAGCCAGCACAGTAAATCGGCCTGTTATGGCAAATGCAACACTCCTGTTTGTGCCAGCCGGTCCAAAACATACTGGACAGATAATGCCGCTAACAAAATGGCCATAACGCGCGTAACTACGTCAGCTGCTTTAGTATTGATGAAGCGCCCAAGAATTGCCGTCAGACAAAGCATCACAGATGACAGCAAAAGCGTGGTGCATAAAGCAGCCAGACCAATCAGGCGGGTTTCAGGATCTGTGGCTGTATCACTGGTTACCACCATCACAGACACAATTGCAGCTGGCCCGGCCAAAAGAGGAATCGCCAAAGGGTAAACCGACGACATATCTGTTATCTCATGATCCTGTTGAATCTCATTTGGTTGGTCTGCTTCGTCCCTTTGTGGCGCATCAGAGACCGTCTTTTGTTTTCGTTGCAGGCGTTTGGACGACAACATTTCAATCGCGACCTGAAACAAAAGTAAGCCCCCACCGATTTTAAAGGCAATCAGAGATATGCCTAAATAGGTGAGCAATTGCGCTCCAAATATAGCAAAGGACACAAGGATGATTCCGGCAATAAACGGCCCTTCTATACCCATGCGCAGCTTGGCCCGTGTTGTTAACCCACCTGTCAGCGCTACAAATAAAGGCACCATGCCGATAGGGTCGATAACCACAAAATAAATCACAAAAATGCTGATAAAGGGTTCAATCATTCTGCAGGCCTCCGGCTTTTTAAGCTTTGAAAACACTGGACCTTTCAGCATATACAGCTTTGCCATTTGCAGCAACTGGGGCTTGATTTTTAGAAGACCACATTGTGAAGTAAGGGTTGGGGGAACATCGCTATGGATGCTGAGCAGGCGAAACAACAATTGCTTGAAGAGATGGATAGCCTTCAGGACTTACGCGACAAATCCAAACAGGCGCGCGCACCTGTTGAATTAGATCAACAATCTGTTGGCCGCCTGTCGCGCATCGATGCGTTGCAGAAGCAAAATATGGAACTGGCAACAGAACAACGCCGCCAGATACGGATAAAAGCGATAGAAGCTGCGTTAAGCCGAATTGAAGCAGGTGATTTTGGCATTTGTGTAATTTGTGATGAGGCGATAGCGCCACAACGGTTATGTTTTGACCCGGCCCTTGCCGCTTGTGTTTCTTGCAGCCGTTCATGAAATAAGGGGAAAGAAAATGGGTGATGATCAGTTCCTGAAGCAGGCTTATAAACTCAAAACAACTGACGATACGCTTCATCTATATCAGGGATGGGCAGACAGCTATGATGCCACATTACGTCAACATGGTTATGTGACACCTCAGCGTTGTGCAGAAGCTTTGTCCCGCCATATGGATGAAAGGGATGTGCCTATTCTTGATGTTGGGTGCGGTACGGGCCTTTCAGGTCTGGCTTTGAGAAAGGCGGGGTTCTGCACTATTGACGGTACAGATTTATCAGAGGCGATGCTGGAAAAAGCGCGACTGCATGAAGGTGTTTACAGGACTGTGAAGAAAACCTCTCTTGATAACCCGTTTCCTTTTGATACAGGGGCCTATAAAGCGATTACGGCAATGGGCGTGATTGCTGATAAACACGCCCCGCCAGAGACCATCAGCCAATTGATTTCCAAATTGCAGACAGGGGGACTTTTGGTGTTTTCACTAAATAATCACACACTAGAGAACCCGGCCTATGAGGCGGAAATTGATATGCTGGTCAGCCAAAGACGGGCAGCTTTGCTTGAAGCAGAGATGGGGCCACATATGACTGAATATAATATGACGTCAAAAATTTGTGTTCTGCAGACCCTTTAGCGGCTTTGTTGTTCTGCTTTTCGAATCTGTTCACGCTGAAAAATATACCAGGTTGAGCCTATAATCACTGCAGTGCCTGTAATGAAGGTGAGAGTGATGGTCTCATTGAAAAAGAAAATACCAATTAAAATAGATGTCGGCACAGCTGAATAATGAACAGGCGCAAGAGCAGTAGCCGAAGCCAGTTGATGGCTTTTGGCCATTAGAAACTGCTGGGCGCTGGACGCCAGACCTGTAAAAATCAGGACAAACCAGATAAATTGTTGTTCAGTTGATAGAGCTGGTAAGGGCAGACCGTCTGCCAGAGCCAGAAGGAAAAAGACGCAGGTCCCCGCTATGTTATACCACAATGTGGTCGAAATCGGAGCCTCTGTCTTTCCCAATTTGCGCAAATAAATAAACATCAGTGCGGCGAAAAAGGGGGCTGCCAGGCCATAGAAAAGGCCAATAGGTGCAATAGTGAAGACCGGATTTTCAGCCATCGGATTGACCAAGATAAGCACACCCACAAAGCCGAACAAGACCGCGGCAATACGGCGGGGGCCGACCGCCTCTGCAAGCATCACAGGGGCGAAGATAGTGATAAAAATGGTCATTGTTTGAGCCAGCACAGTGGCTAATGAAATCGGCAGGTAAATCACCGCAGTGAACCAAGTCGACAGCCCCACCATACCCACTATAATTCGTGCAATCAGCGTTTTGATCTGGTTGATCTGAAGCATATGTCTTTTGCGCTGATGCCAGCCAAGAAAAAACAGTAAAGGCAGCGACAGGAGATAACGAAAAAACATAATCACAAAGAAAGATACATCCTCTGAAATCTGTTTTACCAACCCTGCAAGTCCCATCGAAATCACAATTTCGCTGAACAAAAATAGTGCCCCAAGGGGCAGATTCTGTTCCGGGGGACGCGTTTCGGCTTTGGTGTCCGGCATCTGTTGTCCTGTCACAAGAGGGCGTTTAAACAATTCGGCACGTCTTCTGTTCATAGACGAAGCAGGCAGCTCATGCTAGTGTTCGCCAATTATTTGCGTAAAAAGACAAGCGGCTGAAGGTAGAGAAGAATGACTGATTTCAAACATTGGACCTATCATGTGGACGAGCACAATGTTGGCTGGCTTGAGCTGGATGTTGCGGACAGTTCTGTAAATGTTTTGCGTCGTGAGGTAATGACCGAATGGGCTGAAGTTATGAAACTGATCAGCCAGGATACAAGCTTGGCTGGTTTGTGTTTTTTGTCTGGAAAGGAACGTGGCTTTGTCTACGGAGCTGATATTCCTGAATTTAACGAGCTGAACTCCGAAGCAGATGTTTATGAGCTGATTGAACAAGCAGATATTATCCTGAGTGCTGTTGAAGCTCTGCCATGCCCGACAGTTTGTGGTATTGACGGTGTTGCAGCCGGAGGCGGATTAGAGATTGCGCTGGCTTTCGACAGGATTGTGGTCACAGGCGGTGCACATACACGGCTTGGCTTTCCTGAAATTCATTTAGGGCTGATGCCGGGATATGGGGGAACAGGCCGGGCGTTACGCCGGATGCCGGCAGAGCATGTTCTGGATATGGTCCTGTCTGGACGGTTGCTGGGGGCATCAGAAGCTGCCAGCTGGGGGCTGGTGGATACATTGATTGAAGATGCTGGCGAGGGATTCGTGCGTTTGCGGGCTGCTTTAAAAGATAGTTTGAGCCAACCAGCAGTGCCAGACTTCCAGCAAACAGACGCTGATGTTGAGCAGGCCATATTGCAAGCAGAGCAAAATGTGCTGCCGCAGTTCAAATTTCATCAAACACCTGCACCTTTCTACATTTGCGAACATTTCCGGACATCCAAAGCAGATTGGCGAGGCTTGGTGAAAACTGAACGCAGGCTGTTTTCTGTGATGCTGCTGGGAGAGGCCAGCCACCATTTGCGGCGCGTATTTATGCTGAATGATATGGTGCGAAAGACTGCTCGCGGAGATGCCCAAATCAAACATGTTCATGTCATTGGCGCAGGGACTATGGGCGGCGACATAGCTGCTGTAGCTGCAATGTCTGGGTTTCATGTCACCTTAACTGATCTGGATGCTGACGCTGTCAGCAGAGCGGTAGACCGTGCCGGTAAATTATTTGAGCGGCGTTTGAAGACCGCTGATAAAATCAAAGCAGCTGTTGCGCGCCTGACAGCAGACCCGGTGGGAGAGGGTGTTTCAACCGCAGACATCATTATCGAAGCTGTTGCCGAACGTCTGGATGTTAAACAGGCTGTCTTTAAAGCTGTTGAAGAAGCAGCCCCTGATGGGGCGATACTTGCCACCAATACGTCGTCCATCATGATTGAGGATATTGCCTCTGCTCTGCGTTCACCAGAACGGCTGATTGGCCTGCATTTCTTTAATCCTGTTCCTGTGCTGCCTCTGGTAGAAGTGATTGCCGGATCTCGGTCTGATCAAGCCATGATTTCACGCGTGATGCAGTTTGCAGGACAATTGAAAAAGATGCCTGTCAAAGTAAAGTCTGTGAAAGGGTTTTTGGTAAACCGCGCGCTATTACCTTATTTGTTTAAAGCGATTGAACATATGGCAGTTGGCGCGAAGGCTGATCAGATTGATCAGGCTTTGACAGGGTTTGGTATGCCTATGGGGCCGATTGAGTTATGTGATCAGATTGGCTTGGATGTTTGTTTTGACGTAGGCCAGGTTTTAGGCATGTCACAAACAGCCTCTTCCATGCTAGAAGGTAAGTTAACTGCGGGGAAGCTGGGCCGTAAATCTGGATCTGGCTTTTATGATTGGGATAACAAAAAGGCGGTTCGTGATCGTGCAGAGTATCCTCAGGATGAACAGGATGAGCTGGCTGCCGCATTATTGGCGCCGATGGTGGAGAAATGCCGTTCAGCAGTTGCTGATGGCATCGTCGATAGTGCTGATGATGCGGATATCGGTTGTATCCTGGGTATCGGCTTTCCTGCGTTCCGCGGCGGACCTCTGGGGTGGGCTGATTACCCAAGAGGCTGAGGCTGGCTCACAGCTTTGTGTCTATCACCACAGCAATGCCTTGACCGCCGCCAATACACATGGTTGCCAGACCATATCGTCCGCCAGTGCGGTGCAGTTCGTAAATCAATTTAGTCATGATAATGGCTCCGGTTGCGCCAACCGGATGACCTAGCGCGATTGCCCCACCATTTGGATTGACAATTTCAGACGGCAACCCCAGTTCATTTGAAACTGCACAGGCCTGTGCCGCAAAGGCTTCATTACTCTCGACCACATGAATATCATTGACCTTCAGGCCGGCGCGCTCCAAAGCCATTTTTGATGCCGGAACAGGGCCCATGCCCATGATCCGTGGTGGCACACCTCCAAAGCCGTAGCTGACGATTTTGGCCAAAGGTGTTGTGCCTGCTTTGTCTGCACGTGATGCGTTGGCCAAGATTAACGCTGCTGCACCATCATTAATGCCAGAAGAATTACCTGCCGTCACCAAACCGTCTTTCGCAAAGGCTGGCTTCAGACCTGCGAGTGCATCTGCAGTGGTCTCAGCTCTGACATGCTCATCTGTATCAAAGACAAGCTCTTGCCGTCTTTTTTTGATGGTGATTGGTGTGATTTGTTCTTGAAAATAGCCTTGATCAATTGCCTTTGCAGCTCGATTTTGACTTTCAAGGGCAAAGTCATCCATATCCGCTCGGCTGATCTCATAATCTTTTGCGACATTTTCTGCAGTAATCCCCATATGGCCAAGGCCAAACGGGTCATGTAACGCCCCCAGCATCATATCGGTCATCTCTGTATGGCCAAGACGCGCCCCCCAGCGCATCGCCGGAACATGATAGCCACCACGGCTCATGACCTCTGCCCCGCCAGCAACAGCCGCTTCAGCATCCCCTAACTGAACAAGCTGTGTTGCGCTCACAATTGCCTGAAGGCCGCTACCGCATAAACGATTTACAGTCAGCGCAGGTGCTGATTCCGCCATGCCCGCACCAATGGTAATGCAGCGTGAGATGTACATGTCACGGGCTTCTGTATGAATGACATTGCCATAAACACCATGGTCTATATCACCAGCTGTAAGTCCAGATCGGGTGATGGCCTCAGCGGTGACAGCAATACCCAGATCGATCGGTGATTTGTCTTTCAGGCTGCCTCCAAAGCCACCAATGGGGGTTCTCGTCGCAGAGAGAATGAAAACATCTTCCATGGTTACATCCTTTTGTTCAGTCGATGGTCGCGGTTTTAACATGGTTAATAACCGCCTTTGTCATGTCATTTAGGCCCATATCACCGCCAAATTCCATCGGCCGGAGAGCCCCTGCAGAAAAACCGTCCTCTACCGCACGTTCAATTAAGCGGGCAGCTGAGATCATAGCTTCATCATCTGCTTGATAGCCCAGCCAATCCAGCATCAAAGCGCCACTTAGAATGGCCGCCAGCGGGTTCGCTTTATCTTGGCCCATTATATCTGGAGCACTGCCATGGGCGGGTTGAAACAGGCAATGTTTATCACCGATTTCCGCCGATGCGGCCATGCCCATACCGCCAACCAAACCACCCGCCAGATCAGATAATATATCGCCGAACATATTTTCCATAACCAGAACATCAAAGTCCCAAGGTTTTTTGACCAGATCAAGGGCTTGCGCATCTACATAATTATAGCGCGTGGCAATAGCAGGAAAGCGGGCTGCCCGCTCATCAAAGATAGAGCGGAAAAACGCAAAAGCCTGAAATACATTTGCCTTGTCAACACAAGTGACTTCACCTTTTTTACCTTGTGCTTTGCGGCGTTCAGCAACAGTGAAGGCAAAGTCGCATAACCGCTCTGTAATTGGCCGGGTCAGACGCAATGTTTCTCGGGCTTCATCTGCATTCGTCTTTGGGCTGCGGTTATGCACGGCAGCAGTATAAAATAATCCTTCTGTACATTCACGGATGATGACGAGGTCTAGCTTTGCCGCTCGTTCATCTTTCAGGGCTTGCGGCGCGCCATCATAGGCGCGGACAGGGCGAAGACCAGCATAGAGCTGGAAATTTTCGCGCAAACGCAAATGCGGTGAAATTTCTGTTCCATCTGCGGCTCTGATGGCAGGCAGGCCAATCGCGCCCAGGTAAATCGCATCTGCCTTTGCGGCACGTTCTTCGGCGTCTGCTTCGATATCCAGTCCTGTATCTCTATAATAAGCTGCACCAGCCAACAGCGTAGAGCAAGAGAGCGTATAGTTGCCAATACGCGTGGCCACCGCATCAAGAACGGCAAGGGTGGCGTCAGTAACCTCAACGCCAATACCATCTCCTGGAATGGTCGCTATTTGATAAGTTCTTGCCATTTAAACTCCGCGATGATTAGGCTTTTACCTGTTCAGGTTAACTGAGCGCGCAACATAAATTTCTGAAGTTTACCAGTTGATGTTTTAGGAATTTCAGTAAACACTACTTGTTTCGGACATTTAAAGCCCGCCAGATGCTCTCGGCAAAAGGTGATAACATCTGCTTCAGTTGCGCTTTCGCCTGGCTTCATCTCTAAAAAGGCACAAGGTGTCTCACCCCATTTTTCATCAGGTTTTGCCACCACTGCAGCATAGGCAACACCCGAAAAGCGATAGAGCACGCTTTCAACCTCTACAGAAGAAATATTCTCACCGCCTGAGATGATGATGTCTTTCAGCCTGTCTTTAATCTCAATATACCCATTAGGATGACGTACGGCCAAATCTCCAGATTTAAAATAGCCGTCTGCAAGAGCCTCCTCAGTGGCATCCGGATTTTTATGATAGCCCTTCATCACACAATTTGACCTGAACATTACTTCACCAAGGCTTTGGCCATCAGCAGGGACAGGTGCCCCTGTCTGTTGGTCTAGCACCTCTAATGCTTCTGTATGGGTGAAGCGCACACCCTGTTGGGCCTTGATTGCGGCTTTTTCGCTAAAATCAAGGTCTTCCCAATCGTCATTCCAGGCACAATGCGTGACATGACCATAGGTTTCAGTCAGGCCATAAACCTGGGTTACATTAAAGCCTAAGCGTTCAATTCGTTCTAAAATAGCTGCAGGCGGCGGGGCTCCTGCAGTCATGATATTCACTGTATGCTCTGGTGTTTGAATGACATCTTCAGGCGCATTTACAAGCATACTGAGCACAATGGGAGCACCGCCAAAATGCGTGACTTTATGAGTGGCCAGCAGCGGATAAATTTCTTCTGCTGAGATTTTTCGGCAACAAACTGTAGTTCCCGCCAAAATTGCCATCATCCAGGCATGCCCCCACCCATTACAATGGAATAAAGGCACAACATACAGATAGGTAGGGTGCATTGGCATGTTCCAGACCGGAATAGTGCCCATTGCCATCAGATACGCTCCGCGGTGATGATAAACCACACCCTTTGGCCGCCCGCTGGTCCCGGAAGTGTAATTCAGGCACATTGCCTGCCATTCATCAGTCGGCATCTGCCAGTCATAATCAGGATCTGCCTCTTGTAAGAATGTCTCATAATCACATGTCCCGAGACGCACGCCATTCGCCGATTCCTCAGCTTGCCCGTCAACAATATCAATGATGGTCATCTGTTTATTATCGCTCGCCGCAAGGGCTGCTTTCATAGCGCCCCCAAATGCAGCATCTGTAATTAAAAGGCGGGTATCTGCATGATCAAGAATATAAGCGATCGTATCTGTATCCAGTCGGGTGTTTAGTGTATTCAGTACCGCACCTGCCATAGCAACACCGAAATGCGCTTCAAACATTTCAGGGATATTCGGTGCCATAATCGTCACCACTTCACCAGGCTTAACGCCTGCTTTGATGATCGCACTGGCAAGCCGCACTGACCGTTCATAAACCTGTGCCCAGCTATAGCGCCTGTTACCATATATTACCGCGTCTTTATCAGGATAAATACTCGCCACGCGGGGCAGGAAAGATAACGGGGTCAGGGGCACATAATTGGCGGGGCGTCGTTCCATGAACCCTTTGTTAATGTCATCCAGATGATGTGCCATATCTTGCCTACCCTCTATTAAATACTTTTCAGCCGACAAATTCAGAACGGAAGTGTGGTACACACAGCCTGGCGCCACTGCCCGTCAAGATAAGCTTCGATTGTTTGTCCGTCTCGGCTTATCTCATGAGAGAGCATAGCAATTGCCAGATTTGAGTCAAAGTCTGGTGAAAACACAGCAGAGGTAATATAGCCACAAGGCGTGTCCCCTGAACGGCAAGGTGTTGTGTTTGCAACAGGGCGAAGGGGTTCATCGTCAATTTTCAACCCAGCTAAAGAGCGGGTCACACCGCTGTCTCTTTGCTTAAGTAATGCGGATTTGCCAATGAATTCAACATCACTGTCAAGTGAGCAATATTTATCAAGGCCGCATTCTAATGGTGTGTCTGAACGGGTCATGTCATTACCGAAGGATAACAGGCCGCCTTCAATGCGCTCAATCAGATTTGGACAGCCAGCACGTACGGAGAACGGCTCGCCAGCTTGCCAGATATCATCCCATAATTGCAGCCCAAATGCTGTGTCATGCAGGTAAATTTCAAATCCGCCCTGTTTACTCCAGCCTGATCGCGCAATCAACAGGCTGTGGCCCCGCCAGTCAAAATAGCCGAAATTGAAAAATTTAAGCTGGCTGACTTCAGCACCAAAAACGGCTGTCATCAACTGGTCAGCAAGAGGCCCTTGAATTGCAAGAGGAGAGACATCAGGTTCGCTTATCTCAACATTCAACCCCAACCCCTCAGCAAGTCCAAGCGCCCAATATAAGACATCTGAATCAGCTATTGAAAACCAAAACCTGTCCGCAGCCAAACATAAGGCTATAGGATCATTCAACATGCCGCCATTAGCGTCTGTCAGCGGTGCATAATAACATTTTCCGGGCACAGCTTTGCGTAAATCTCGCGCACTCATCATTGTCGCTAATTTATGCGCGTCAGGCCCTTTGATTTCAACCTGCCGTTCGGCGGCCACATCCCAAATCTGAACATATTTTTTCAAGTGGGCATAATCATCTTCAAGAGAGGAAAATGTTGCTGGCAGGAGCATATGGTTATAGACCGTATATCCTGACAAGGGCGCGGATTCGACACGTTCTGTAAACGGTGTCTGCCGTACGCGGCGTGAGGCAAATATGGGAAATCCAGGCATTTTTTATCCTCTAAACAGACAGCTGAAATCAAGCTAGTGCACAAAAGCATGAAGTAGGGCTATGTGCAAGGCAGAAGAGGTGCTGATGTAGCGCTTAACGCACTTTTTCACAGATGATTTGTGTAAGCTGAGCCAGTCCCTGATGTCCCGGTCCGTCATCTAGACTGAATTCTGTGCAAACTTCATGGTGAATTGTGAATTCGGCAAGTTCTTTTTTCAAAACAGCTGGTTCATATAAAAGATCAGTTTGATCTGGACCTCCTGACTGATATTTCGCTTTGTAATCTGGCTGGTTTGGGCCAAACCCCTCTAAAAAGAGCAATCCGCCTACAGGAAGAGCTTGTTTAAGCCAGCGAAAACAAGCCTGCCGTTCTGCAACTGAGAAATGCAGAAAGCACAGAAAACAACTGTCTATGGCTGTTTCCAGCTCTGGCTGTTGTGTCGCATTACCGATTATCCTGTTCACAGACAGCCCTCTGTGTTGGTCTTGTTGGCGGGCTCTGTTTGTTGCCACTTCAGACAGGTCAATCGCGGTGACGTTAAAGCCCTGTTCTGCAAGGGCACGTGACTGGCGCCCTTCACCATCGCCAAGGGACAAGATATGTCCCAGCCGGTCAGCAAAATTATGCACCGCCAGCTTGATTATACCAGAGGGTCTGTCACCATATAGAAGCCCGTTTGAACGGCTGTATTTTTCATCCCAATTGACCATAAACTGTGGCTCCTCAGAGAACAAATGATACCTTAAATGAGATTCAGGTGTGATACGAATAGTGACACTGACAAGCCAATCAAAATAAGGGCAAACAATCCATCACGAATACGGGCATAGCGTGTCATGAGACCGTGAACAACTGCGGTGCTGGCCAGAACAGCGTAGAATATATATACCGCCATATCAATAAACCCAGCCAGCCCGGCCATTGTTAAATGCACAGCAAATGACTGATCGCTGCTAAGAAACTGACTGAAAAGTGAGATGAAAAAGGCGGCGATTTTTGGGTTGAAGACAGCTATTAAAAAGCCATCTCGAAAAGCCCTTTGAACAGCTGCAGATTGTGTTCTCTCAGAACAGGGCTGTGCTGGCTTTATGATTGACCAGAGAATTCGTGCCCCAAGCCAAAAAAGCAAGCCCGCTCCCATGAGCTGAAGCACGAAAAATACAGTCTGATAATAAGTAAGCAGATAGCTGAGCCCACTCGCCGCGGCCAGAGCGTAACCGAACACCCCTAATCCGTGACCAACCGAAGCCAGCACACCCGCTGAACGACCGTTTTCCGATGTACAGGCCAAGATGACCATCAGACTTGGTCCTGGTGACAAGGCCCCCAGCAGACAAATCGAAATGAGGGACAGCCATTCAGCTAACGCCATGTCAGCCTTGTTCAGTCCTGGCAGGAACCAGTGATATGAATTTTCCTTCTTTACTGTCAAACGCCCATAAGCTGCCGTTATTCATATCAAACCACCAGCCATGTAAGGCCAGCTCGCCTGCGGCCTCTTTGTCTTTGATAAAAGAAAAACTGCGCAGATTTTTTAATGAGTTCGCAACAGAAGCCTGTTCAGCGTCACGAAACTTGTCCGGCTCAGGTTGGTTCATATCAACCTGATCTATTGCTGGCCTGGCCACATCAACCCAGCCCCGTATAAAGCTACGGCGGTTTTCTTCGGTTTCCGCAGCCTGCTCTTCTTCGGTTTGTTGGCAATAGCTGCACAGGGCTTTCATACCGCCACATAAGGCATGCCCCATCACAATAATATGTTCAACCTTCAAATCCTTAACACCGAATTCCAAGGCTGAACTTACGCTATGATCATCAGTGTCATCTCGATAAGGCGGAACCAAATTTGCCACATTTCTAATCACAAACAAATCGCCTGGCGAGGCGTTGAACATCATAGCCGGATCCACGCGTGAATCTGCGCATGAAATCATCATAACTTTTGGGGCTTGTCCATGTGTGGTCAGATGTTCGAAAAGCTGTTTGCTTTCTTCAAAATAGCGGGATCTGAACCCGTTAAATCCGTTGGTGAGTGCATCTATCATAAGCCTGTTTCCGCTGTTGTTTGATAGTGGACGTTCATCTGCCGGTACCCTTTTGTTCAGGAAAATAGAGGGAAAACAAATTGCCGTCAAAGGGATATCATTGTACCAAACAAAAAGAGACAAGGTCCAGGACAGGAAAATCAGATGCGAAAAAATAAATATTCAATCGCTGTTATCGCTGGTGATGGTATTGGCAAAGAAGTTATTCCCGAAGGTCTGCGCGTGCTCGAAGTTGTGAGCAGAAAACATGGCCTTAACCTTGAATTCACAGAGTATCCCTATTCAAGTGTGGATTATTACGAGCAGCATGGCAAAATGTTGCCTGATGACTGGCAGTCTGATTTGCAAAAGCACGATGCGATTTTCTTTGGTGCTGTTGGCTGGCCGGAAAAATTACCCGATCATGTCTCTCTGTGGGGCTCCTTGCTTCAGTTCAGACGGGCATTTGATCAATATATAAATCTGCGGCCGGTCCGATTGATGCCTGGTGTTCCGTCACCTCTTGCCGGGCGCAAACCAGGTGATATAGATTTTTGGATTGTCCGGGAAAATACCGAGGGCGAATACAGCTCGATTGGTGGGCGCATGTTTGAGGGCACAGACAGAGAATTTGTGGTTCAGGAAACTGTGATGACCAGAACAGGTGTCGATCGGGTGTTGGCCTATGCGTTTGAACTGGCCAACGCCAGAGACGCCAAACATCTGACATCAGCCACTAAATCAAATGGCATTTCTATCTCGATGCCTTATTGGGATGAACGGGTAGAGGAGATGGCCAAACGGTTTCCAAATGTGAATGTGGATAAATATCATATCGATATTCTGACCGCCCATTTTGTTTTGCGGCCAGATATGTTTGATGTTGTGGTCGGGTCAAATCTGTTTGGGGATATTTTATCTGATTTGGGACCGGCTTGTACTGGCACAATTGGCATTGCCCCATCTGGAAACATAAATCCAGAAGGGGTGTTCCCGTCATTATTTGAACCTGTACACGGATCTGCACCAGACATTGCCGGACAAGGGATCGCCAACCCCGTTGGTCAGATATGGGCTGGGGCAATGATGCTTGAACATTTGGGGCATAAGGAAGCGGCCGATGATATTGTGGCCGCAATATCTGATGTGCTGGCTATTCCTGAATTCCGTACAGCAGATCTTGGCGGGGCAGCGAATACGGTGGCTTGTGGTAAAGCTATCGCAGAACATATTAAATAAGGTCGGGGAAAATAGTGTGACTGTGACAGGCAGGATGTTATGACGTGCGGTTCAGCATCCCTCTCTTTTTCCTTGCGCCATCGTCAGATGGTTATCGTGATTGCTGCATTGGTTTCAGCGATGGGGATTATTGATGCAACTGCCCTGAATGTGGCCTTGCCGTTTATTCAATCGAGCCTGAATGCGCCAGCTACAGATATATATTGGGTTTTGGAAATTTATCTGTTGTTTCTGGCCGCGCTGATGATGGCAGGAGGAGCCCTTGGCGACAGCCTGGGGCGGCGCCGTCCGCTGCGTTGGGGGATTTATGCTTTCGCTGTGACGTCAGTTGGTTGTGCGTTTGCCCAGTCAGCAGAGATATTGATTTTCTTTCGCGCGCTTCAAGGCATGGCATCTGCAATCATGATTCCGGCAGGGCTTGCTCTGATCAATGCTGGATTTCCCCCAGAAGAGCGTGGCGCAGCGATCGGCAAATGGTCTGCCATTCTGGCGCTCGCCATTCCCTTGGGGCCGCTGATAGGCGGCTTAGCTGTGGATTTTTTGTCCTGGCATTATGTGTTTTTACTGAATGTTCCGCTTTGTTTGGTTTGTCTCTGGCTGTTGCTTGTCTTGCCCCGGCCCCCCTTTGAACCACCTGAACCGCAGCCACTGGATATACCGGGATCAGTTGTGATCACAGCATCTCTTGGGTTGATGACTTTTGCTCTGCTTGAAGCGGGCCGAAATGGTGCATTTACTGTGTTTCAGGTGATTGTGCTGGTCATCGGAGCCGGCTTGTTCATCGTATTTTTCAACTTACAAAACCGGCTGAAAACGCCCATGCTACCACCATTTTTGTTGCAGGACAGGCGGTTTGTTCTGGTATCAGTACAGACATTTGTCTTATTTGCCGGATTTCAGTCAGCGATGTATTTTCTCAGCTTTTTGTTGATTCAGTCTTTTGGCTATTCAGCTCTTCAGGCTGGGGCGGCCTCTTTGCCGATATCCGTAATTGTAGCCATAATTTCTGCGCGGGCTGGACGATATGTCAGCCACCACGGACCGCGGGGAATATTGTTTTTATCATCAGCCTTAATGGCAATTGCCCTGTTTTGGCTGTCTTTTACTAATGGAGATTATCTGACCTCCGTATTCCCGGGGATGGTAATAATGGGGCTGGCTGTGGGTCTTTTTGCGGCCCCGTTAACAACTGTTGCTATGGTGGCTGCCGGCCCGGGACGGGACGGTCTGGCCAGTGGCGTCAGCAATGCTGTTTCAAGGATTGGCCCACTTTTAGGAATTGCAGTGTTTGGTTATTGGATTGGTGGTGATTACGCGCAATCTCTGAATATTGCGCTTGAACAATCGTCACTGCCTGCTGATTATCAGGAATTTCTGATTGATAATCGGGCAATGATGGCTGCTGTTGATGTTCCGGAAAGCTGGTCTCAGATAGAGATTGATTCCGCTCAGGATATCGTCAGATTGGTCTTTGCTGATGCGGTAAGGGTGGTATTAAGGGTCAGTGCCGTGCTTGCATTTGTTGCTGCGGTAATGGCGTTGCTTTACCGCCGCGAGGATGCTCAATGAAGGAGGGCGATGTGATAAAAGATGATGCGCTGGTTCTGGTAACATTAGATCAGCTTATGGCAGATTATGATGGGTCGCTGGACAGCTTTATGAAGGGACAGCCCGACATTCAGAATGTTCTGATTCACTGGGCTGTAAGCGTCGATGTGAAGGGGCAGGGGCAGCAAGAATTTCAGGTTGGTGTAGCTGTGTGCTTCACAGAGCTTCTGGCTGAAGAGGCGAAGGATCAGCTGACGCAGCTGGCAGAATCTGACGCTGGGCTTGTCTTTGCTTATATCCCCGCCTGGCAATATGGTCAGAAAGATTTCGGTATTTTTATCGAACAGACATCCTTTGGCGAGATATTGACCAATTCCCTCATTGCGGAGGTAATTGAAAAGGCCGGGATAGAACAAACCTTAGATGCGCGTTGCCGCCTCTCATAGCCTGACCAGAATTTGATCCAGAATTTTACCTGGCAGAATACGTTTTAAGGCCCAGGCTATTTGCGTTACCCGCGTGATTCTGTATCTGAGCTTAGGGTGTTTAGACTCGCAAGCGTCAATAAGAGCTGCGCTGACCGAATCCGGCTGCAGTTCAAACAGATCTGTCGGCCCATCATCTGGTGCGGTCAATCGCGGAATGACTTTGTCTGTGTAGGTTGGTTTTAAAACAGACGACTGCCACTTAATCCAGTGCTGGAAATGCGGATAGCTGTTCTGTCTAATCCGGGTGCGTATCGGCCCTGGTTCAATCAAAATGACCTTAACCTCACTCCCCTCTAATTCAAGGCGCAGCGTATCAGACAGGCCTTCAAGGGCAAATTTGGTCGCATTATACGCCCCGCGAAAGCGCAAGGCGGCAAAGCCCAGAACGGACGAGTTCTGAACGATGCGTCCATGACCTTGTTCACGCATGACTCTCACAGCCAGACGCGTCAGGTGATGCCAGCCAAAAAAATTAGCTTCGAAAATTTGTCTCAAAGCTGCTGTTGGCAGGTCTTCAACAGCCCCTGGAATGGCATAAGCCCCATTATTAAACAACACATCAATACGCTCACCGGTCAGCTGCATTGCGGTCTGAAAGCCGTTGTCAATTGATGCTTCATCTTCATAATCCAGAACAAAACTGGTCAGGCCCATTTGACTTAATTTTTGGCAATCTTCTTCTTTTCGGCAGGTTGCCAAAACATGCCAGCCTCTTGCTTTCATAGTCAGAGCAGCATCTCGGCCAATGCCGCTAGAGCAGCCTGTAATCAGGATTGTTTTTGCTGGTGCGGATGTTGGTGTGCTCATAACCCGGTCTCGTGAATTGAGGCCATTGGCCATTGTTTTTTGAATCTGGCTTTATTGGCCTGACTTATGCTTGCTTTGACGATATGCTGACCTGCATCATCATAATGCGAATTTATGATCCGGGCGTGTTGGTGCAGCCAGGCGCTGGCAGCACCATAATCCGGGTTAAGGGTAAATTCACACAAACTGTCTGACTTGGCGAAAAATCGATCGATCTGAGCAAGGACGTCATCAACACCTGTGCCAGTCAATGCCGAACAGGTCAATGCGCGTCCGCTTGCGCCGGTTGTAATGAAGGGCAGCTCAACATCTTCTACTGCGGCATCTGCTTTGTTGAAAATATGTAAAATCCTGTCATCTCTGGCTTGCTCATCAAAGCCGATATCGTCAAGCACGGTGGCCACATCAAGCGCTTCTTCTGCACATAGCTCAGAAGACATATCATGTACATGAAGGATCAAATCTGCCTGAACAACTTCTTCCAAAGTTGATTTGAAGGCCTCTACCAGTTCAGTTGGCAAGGCGCTGATAAAGCCCACAGTGTCGGCCAAAACAATCTGACGGCCTGAGGGCAAATGCATGCCGCGCATCGTTGGATCAAGGGTAGCGAACAGCATATCTTTAGAGAGCACATCTGCACCTGTCAGCCGGTTGAACAGCGTTGATTTTCCGGCATTAGTGTAACCAACAAGGGCAATTGTAGGTGTTTCAGAACGGTCTCTGTTGCGGCGTTGCAGGCCGCGTGTCCGCTCGACATCAGACAACTCTTTTTTAATTTGTTTGACCTGATCTGTCAGCATACGGCGGTCGAGTTCAATCTGGCGTTCTCCCGGACCGCCCAAAAATCCGCCACCACCACGCTGTCGCTCAAGGTGTGTCCAAGATCGCACAAGACGGCTTTTTTGGAAAGATAAGGCGGCTAATTCAACCTGCAGGCGTCCAGCATGTGTGCTGGCGCGGGCTCCAAAAATTTCTAATATAAGAGCTGTTCTGTCTATCACTTTACATTTTAGCGCTGTTTCCAGATTGCGATGCTGTACCGGGCTCAAGCTGGTATTAATGATGAATAAAGGGTGGTCGTGATATTCTGCAAGCCCTGCCAGCCTGTCGACTACACCAGGGCCAAGATAGGTTCCTGACCGTGGTTTGGATAGGGTAATGATTTCCTTGTGCACTACATCTAATTGGATAGCTTCAGCCAGACCGGCAGCTTCATCCAGCTTCGTTTGCGGTGTGCGGGTGGAACCAGATTGCGACGCTTGCTTCAGTTCTGGCTGCACAATAAAGGCAGTTTGTAAGCCCATAATACTCCCGTTTCGTCAACCAAAGTGAAGAACGTTTTATGACATCTTGAAAACAGCTCTTTGTCTGCCCACATAAGGCGAAATACGTCAAACACAACAAGGTTTCAAGAGGTTACAGATGGCAAGCAAGACTCATGCGTTTGAGGCTGACACCGGAAAAATACTGGATATCGTCATTAATTCTTTGTATTCCAACAAGGAAATTTTTCTTCGTGAACTTATCTCAAACGCGTCTGATGCGATCGATAAGCGCCGTTATCTGGCAGCGACTGACCAGTCTTTGCAAAGTGATGAGGTGCCAGCCATCACTCTTGTTGCTGACCCAAAAGCCAAAACTCTGACGATCAGGGATAACGGCATTGGGTTGAGTGCGGATGATATGGCCTCTTCACTGGGGACCATCGCTCGTTCTGGGTCAAAAGCTTTTTTGGAGCAAGTTGAACAGGCAAAGAGCAATCAGGATAACGCAGACAAGAGCAAGAAGGATGCTGCTTTTTCCCTGATCGGTCAGTTTGGTGTTGGCTTTTATTCTGCGTTCATGATTGCGGATAAAGTTGATGTGATCTCTTTGAAAGCAGGAGAAAGCGCCGCACATAAATGGACATCTGACGGACGGTCCGGATACCAGATTGAAACTGCCGATCACGCTCAAGCAGGCACTGATATCATTTTGTATCTGAAAAAGGATGCTAAAGATTATCTGGATGAGACACGTCTGTCTTATCTGGTCCGTAAATATTCAGATCATCTGAGCTATCCTGTGTTTTGGCATCCACCGAAGGTAGATGAGCCGCGCCAGCTGAATTCTGGCTCAGCAATTTGGACACGACAGAAATCAGACATTTCTGATGAAGACTATACCGAATTTTACCGGCAGATTGGGGCTGGGTATGATGAGCCCTTTATGACCCTGCATAACCGAACAGAAGGGGTGTTGAATTATACCAGCTTGCTGTTCCTGCCGACATCACGACCGTTTGATCTGTTTAATCCAGATCGTAAATCACGGATGCAGCTTTACATTAACCGGGTGTTCATTACTGAGGAGTGTGAAGACATTGTGCCGCCATGGCTTCGGTTTGTGCGCGGTGTCATTGATACACCTGATCTGGATCTGAATGTCAGCCGCGAGCTGTTACAGCATAATCCGGCTGTGGTCAAAATTGGCAAGGCTGTGGTGAAGCGCATCCTGAACGAATTGCAGAAGAAAAAAGATAAAGACGCGGAAGCTTATGCTGCTTTTTGGTCTGAATTTGGGATTGTACTGAAAGAGGGTCTTTATGAAGATCAGGATAACCGGGACAAAATACTTGGCTTAAGCTTATTCACCTCCGCGAAGACAGGCCAGTTCATTTCATTGGTTGATTATGTTTCAGCGATGCCAGACAAGCAGGATAAAATCTACACGCTGTCCGCTGAAAACGTTGAACAGGCGCAAACCAGCCCACACCTCGAGGGGTTCAGGGCACGCGATATTGACGTGCTGTTGATGACGGATCCAGTGGATGAATTCTGGATGCAAGCAGTTCATGAGTTTGATGGAAAAGCCTTTGCTTCAGCGTCTCGTGGCGCTATTGACCTTGACGAAATTGCGCCAAAATCATCCTCTGAAAAGGCCAGCGATCAGCCCGCAGATGATAAAGAACTCGCTCCTTTATTAGCGAAGGTAAAGACCATTCTTGGTGATACGGTAAAGGATGTGCGCCTGTCGAAAACGCTTACTGACAGCCCGGTATGTCTGGTTGCTGATGAAGAAGGCATGGATATCCAGATGGAACGTCTGATGAAAGCCCATAATAAGGATTTTACGGGCGCACCACGCATTCTGGAATTAAATCCGTCACATGGCCTGATTACAGGATTGAAAGATAAGATCAAAGCTGACCAGGACCCTGATTTGGTGCATGATGCGGCCACTATGCTGTTCGATCAGGCGCTGATATTGGAAGGCCGGACCCCGGCGAATTTGACCGAATTTGCAAACAGAATGACCCGATTGATGCAACGTGGCGTTTCGGCTTAAGGGGTGTGTGTCAGACGCAGGTCGGCTTTATCGATGAGGCTCTGCATAAGGGCATCTTCATCGCTGGAAAAATCATCTGCAGTGAGGGCGTGTGGCTGGGCAAATAAGCTCAGCCTGCCGCCAACTCGGATAAAGTCGGCGATCGGGGTAGCCAACAGCCCAGCAGACGGGCTGATCTGGTCATAAATCTGATATTCTGTCATCAGGGCCAGCTGGCGCCTGTCTGGCAGCCCGAAGCCAGAAGCGAGGCTGTCATAGATAAACAGGGCGCCTAAATCGCGCACTGAAAGAGAAACAGACTTGAACAAGCTGGTGCCCAAAGCCGCTTGCTGCTCTGGCCGCATATCTGACGTCGGGCTGTTTTCAAACTGCATCAGCATCTGGTAGCGTTCAGCGTCGATCTCACTATCTACATCCAAATCAAGCCCCATCAAGCTATCTGCATCTAGCTCTAACCTAAATTCGCCGTCAAATTGGCCTGCTGTGAAACGGCTCAGCGAAGAGGCTTGAGCGTCAATCTGCAGAGCGTCCAGTCCCAGCCCGCCAAGCATTAGTCTGAACATAAATGATGTCTCTCCAGAGCCAGACGGCATCAACCGAGCTGCCCTCAGCTTTACCTCAGATATATGTTGGTCCTTTGGTAATTGACTATTCACCAAATCTGGGTTGCCATCTGCAATGAACTCCGCAACTTCGAGCTGAAATCCCTCATCAGGGATCTTTAAGACCATATTGTTCAGTTTAAGAAAGCTTGGCCGGGCACGATTTTGATGTAAGCTGTCTGCAAGTTTTTCTAACGTATCGGGTTGTTGAAGATAAATATTTTCTGCTTCAAAGCGTTCACTTCGCAATTCATAATTATCATCTAACGGTGATGTGCTGATAAGAGACGCATTGATAATGTCTGCCTTTTCGATCCAGTCAAGTGACTGCATCGTTCCGGTGGCATTCAGCTTGATATGGTCAGCTGTAAACAGCTCACCTTGTTCTGAGCTTATGATCACATCCTGAATATCGATGAATTGCTGACCATAAGTATCTGACATCTTAAAGCTGCCTGAGGCATAGCGTAACTTGTAGCCATCAAACGTCATGCTGACTTCAGCCCGAGCTGAGGATAGGGTAAGACCAACAAAGACTATGTTGACAAACAGCGCAATCAGCAAAGACCAGACAGCCTTGTCTGCAGACAGGCTGAGGATAAACGGTCTGGATATGGTGATGGGATTTTTGTTTATCTCCATATGCGTCTTTCGCTGGCGTTACTATATGGCTATGATAAGCCTATCACAAAAAATACCCGCGCAGGAAAAACAATCTTCAGCCTGTTTTTTGTTAAGATCCTGTTTGTTTCAGCGTCTCTTGTGCTGTTTGTATGAGCAGACCGTCAGGCACATCTGTTTTGATAACCTCAATTTTGTCTCCAGAATTGATTTTCCCCTGCAAGAGAGCTTCTGCCAGCTTATCTTGAACATGTGTTTGGATAACACGTTTCAGAGGCCTGGCTCCATATTGCGGATCGTACCCTTTATCAGCCAGCCAAGATCGCGCCTCTGTGCTTAGATTCAGCGTGATGTCCCTGTCCGTCAGCCTCGTCTGCAATCCGGCCATCTGGATATCAACAATCGAAGACATGTGTTCTCTGCTCAGACGTTGGAACAGTAACACAGAATCCAGGCGGTTCAGAAATTCCGGACGAAAGGCTGCCTGAACCTCTTCCATGACCGCATCGCGTGCTTGCTCAACAGTCTCGCCGTCCTCCAGAGCCAGCAGAGGAGCAGAGCCTAAATTTGACGTCAGCAGAATAAGCGTGTTGCGGAAATCAACCTTTCGTCCATGACCGTCTGTCAAATGACCATCATCAAGGACTTGCAGAAGAATGTTGAAAATATCCGGATGAGCCTTTTCAATTTCATCAAACAGAATGAGTTGGTAAGGCCTGCGCCGGACCGCCTCGGTTAACGCGCCGCCCTCATCATAGCCTACATAACCAGGAGGAGCACCAATCAAGCGGGAGACAGCGTGTTTTTCCATATATTCAGACATATCCAAACGCAACACGGCGTCTGCGTCATCAAACAGGAATTCAGCTAGACTTTTAGCCAGTTCTGTTTTGCCGACACCTGTTGGTCCCAGCATTAAAAAGCTGCCTAATGGCTGGTCAGGATCATTTAAGCCTGCTCTGGCCCGCCGAACAGCATTTGAAATCACGTTAATGGCTTGTCCTTGGCCAATCACGCGTTTGCCCAGGCTGGTTTCCATATCCAGAAGTTTGTCCTGTTCTTCCTGCATCATTTTGGCGACGGGAATGCCGGTCCACTGGCTGATCACCTGAGCAATATGTTTCTGTTCAACCTGCTCATCAACAAGACCTGATCCAGACAGCTCTTCTTTTGCACTGTCCAACTCATTCTGCAAGCCGGGTAATATGGCATAGGTCAGCTCAGCCGCACGCTCTAAATCTCCTTTGCGCTGCGATATTTCAAGCGTGTGGCGGGCGTCTTCTATGCGTTGTTGAAGAGCTGATATTTCGCTCATTTTATGCTTTACAGCTTCCCATTGCCTGGTCAGCATTTCCGACTCGCTTTGCAGGTCCGTAAGCTGGGCAGTCAGGCTCTCCAGTCGCTTTTGATTGGTATTGGCTGTATCCTCGCGCAGCAGTGCAGCCTGTTCGATTTTCAGCTGCATAATTTGTCTGTCGACAGCTTCCAGCTGTTCTGGCTTGCTGTCTGAACTTATACGAATATGGCTGGCTGCTTCATCGACTACATCTATCGCCTTATCAGGCAAAAAGCGTTCATTGATATATCGGTTAGACAATTGGGCTGCCGCAATAAGCGCATCATCTGTTATGCGGATGCCGTGATGAAGTTCATATTTTTCTTTCAATCCCCTGAGGATAAAAATTGTATCATCTACGGATGGCTCGCCAACAAATACAGGCTGGAACCGTCGTGTAAGAGCGGCATCAGCTTCAACATATTTACGGTACTCATCCAGTGTTGTCGCACCAATACAATGTAGCTTTCCCCGGGCCAGAGCAGGTTTCAGCAGGTTTGAAGCATCCATCGCACCATCTGTTTTTCCTGCGCCGACCAGCTGATGCATCTCGTCAATGAAGACGATGACCTCGCCCTCTGCAGCGTCTATTTCATCCAGAACCGCCTTCAGCCGTTCTTCAAACTCACCTCTGTATTTCGCCCCAGCGACTAAGGCGCCCATATCCAACGAGAGCAGAGTTTTATCAGCAAGCGCTTCTGGAACATCTTTGTTCACGATCCTTTGTGCAAGGCCTTCTGCGATTGCTGTTTTGCCTACACCAGGGGCGCCAATAAGCACCGGATTATTCTTGGTCCGCCGTGCCAGAATTTGTATGGTGCGACGAACTTCTTCATCTCGGCCAATGACTGGATCAAGATTGCCTTGCAAGGCAAGAGCAGTGAGGTCTGTTGCATATTTTGACAGGCTTTCCATCATTTCATCGCCAATATCGCTATCTATCGTGCGGCCTTTCCGAATGCCTGCTATGGCACGATCAAGCGTTTCGATTTCTAACCCGGCCTCACGTAACAGTTTGGCGGCTTTTGCCTCTGACTGACATACCGCCATCAACAAGGCATCAACGGCAACAAAGCTGTCTCCTTGTGTCTTTGACCAATCTTCAGCAAGGGCCAATATGCGGCCTAAATGAGCATCAATCTGCAGATTATCTGCCCCCGTTCCAGTGACAACAGCAAGCTTGTCAAGCTCAGCAGTCAGGCCTTGTTTCAGGCTTTGCAAGTTTGTTCCTGCACGAGCCAGCAGTTTGCTTGCCATCTGCTGTTCATCGTCCAGTAAAGCGGATAAAAGATGCAAATCAGTCATCTTTTGGTGATGACGACGCAGAGCAACCTTCTGGGCATTGCTGATGGTCTGACGTACAGAAGCTGTAAACTGCTCGCTATTCATCTCTTACCTCCTATCAGATACCTTGCAAGCTCGAATGCTTAATTCATCTCGTAAATTATGTGGGAAGCCTGAATGGTTTATTCAAGAGAGTTGCCAGCGGCTCTGGGTTAGGGCTAATCTGTTCAGTTTAGACAAGCATAACAAGTTCGTTTGCACGATGGGGGAGATAAGATGAGCACAGGTCATGTAACTGGTGGGCAACTTTTGGTGTCTTGTTTGGATACGCTAGGGGCAAAGACCAGCTTTGGTGTGCCAGGTGAATCTTACCTTGCTGTACTGGATGCACTTTATGATGCTGATATTCGCTTTGTATTATGTCGCCAGGAAGGGGCGGCCAGTTTTGCCGCAGCGGCTTGGGGCAAGCTTACTGGTGCGCCTGGCATCTGTTTTGTAACCAGGGGGCCTGGGGCAACGAACGCATCTATCGGCGTGCATACCGCAATGCAGGATTCAAGTCCGATGATTTTATTTGTAGGACAGATAGGTGTTGACCATAAGGAACGTGAAGCGTTTCAGGAAGTTGATTATCGTGCCTTTTTCGGCTCGATGGCGAAATGGGCAACCGAAATTGATAATGTTGACCGGATACCTGAAATTCTCGCCAGAGCCTGGCGTGTCGCTCTGTCAGGACGCCCTGGCCCGGTTGTAATTGCTCTGCCAGAAGATATGCTGACCGCACAAACCACAGCTCAGCCTTGCCGTCCGGTCACTGTTGCTGAAGCAGGGGTTGATCAAACTCAGATGGATCATGTAGCCGCGCTACTGGCTGATGCAGACAGACCATTGGTTCTGGCTGGCGGGGGCGGTTGGGCCCCACAAGGCCGACAGGATTTACAGGCATTTTGTGAGCGTGAACATCTCCCTATGGCGGCGATTTTCCGCTATCACGATATCGTTGATAATCACAGCCCCTGCTATATTGGTGATGCTGGCGTTGGCATGGCCCCGCATGTGTCTGACGCTATTGCAGAGGCAGATGTCATTTTGGCGGTTAATGCAAGGTTTGGTGAAGCCACAACAAAGGCATGGACCCTGTTAGATGTGCCTAATCCAAAACAGCACATCATTCAGACACATGCATCTGACCGCGAATTAGGAAAGATTTACCAGCCAGAGATTGCTCTGCATGCTGGACCTAATCAGGTTTCCTCTACATTGACGCATCTTCAGCTGGACACGACGAAATCAGCTCAGCGCAAAGACTGGCTAGCTGGCCTGAAAGCAAGCTATGAGGCCTCTCTTCAGCCTGCTGCACAAAACAGTCCGGTAGATATGGCCGCGGTGATGTCTTGGCTTCAGGACAATCTGGCTGATGATGTCATAATCACGAATGGGGCGGGAAATTTTGCGCTCTGGCCAAACAAGGTGTTTTCCTATGGGCCGAAACAGACTTTGCTGGCGCCGCAGAGTGGGGCTATGGGGTATGGTCTGCCTGCTGCGATTGCAGCAAGTTTGGCTTGTCCCGAACGTCAGGTGATATGTTTTGCCGGAGACGGCGATATACAGATGGGCCTCGCTGAGTTGGGTACAGCGGTGCAGAGCGGCGCGCGACCAATAATCCTGCTGTTAAATAATGGCTCCTACGGGACCATCAGAATGCATCAGGAACGCGACTATCCTGACCGGATTTCTGGAACCACTTTGATCAACCCTGATTTTGCTGCCGTTGCGAAAGCCTATGGTATGGCCGGGATAAAGGTATCAAGCACAGAAGAATTCGCAAGTGCCTTCGACGCTGTTTCGCAATCTGCAACAGGCGGTATAATTGAGCTTGATATTGCTGTTGAGGCCATCACGCCGCGCACCACGCTCTCAGCCCTGAGAGCAGGGCGCTGAAGTCTTGGCCTCAAGCCCGGAGGCCAGCAAGCCTGTCCTGGCGATAATTATGCATGCGTTTCAGATGGTCTGAGGCTTTGTTTAACGTCTCGCACGCAGCATCGGGTACCGCTGTGCCTGGCCCAAAAATCGCAGCAACACCTGCATCATACAAAAATTGGTAATCTTGCTGCGGGATAATCCCGCCACAGATGACGAGAATATCCTCAGCTTCTCTGTCTTTGAGTGCGGCAATCAATTGTGGTAGTAGGGTTTTGTGGCCAGCTGCAAGTGAAGATACGCCAATGACATGTGCGCCCATCTTGATGGCTGTATCGGCGGCTTCCTCAGGCGTTTGGAATAAATCCCCAACCTGTACATCCATGCCAAAATCGCCAAAAGCAGAGGCGATCACCTTCGCGCCTCTGTCATGGCCATCCTGTCCAAGCTTTGCCATATACAGAACAGGTGTCTCAGAGGCGGTGTTAACAAAGTCATCTAAGGACTGTTGAACTGACTCAATATCATCAGATTGGCCATAGGCTGCTTTGTAAATATTTCGGACTGTTTCATTTTGTCCGGAAAAACGTCCAAACACCTCTTCCAGCGTGTCGGAAACTTCGCCAACGCTGGCTCTGGCGCGCATTGCCACTATTGTTGCCGCCAGCAGATTCTGATTGTCATCTCTCGCGGCATCCTTCAAAGCCTGAAGGGCTGCGGTAACTTCTGTTTCATCACGATTTGATCTGATTTGTCTCAACCGCTCTGCCTGGCTCTCGCGCACAGCGTCATTGTCAATATCCAAGATATCGACAGGCTCTTCATCCTGGAGCTTATATTTGTTTACGCCAACTATCACATCCTGACCTGAATCAACACGGGCTTGGCGGGCAGTAGCCATTTTTTCAATCTCACGTTTCGGCAGGCCTTCCTGAACAGCGATGGTCATGCCGCCCATATCCTGAATTTCCGTAATCATGGCGTCTGCTTTTTCGATCAGCTCTGCGGTGAGGCTTTCTACATAATAAGAGCCAGCCAACGGATCAACTGTATCGGTAATGCCAGTTTCATGCTGTAAAATCAGCTGCGTATTTCGGGCAATCCGTGCCGAAAAATCAGTCGGTAAGCTGATCGCTTCGTCAAATGAATTAGTATGCAATGACTGGGTTCCGCCTAAAGTCGCGGCCATTGCCTCGATCGTCGTGCGAATAATGTTATTATACGGATCTTGTTCAGACAGGCTGGCCCCTGATGTCTGGCAATGTGTACGCAGCATCAATGAACGTTCATCGCCAGGGGTGAACAATTTTTGCATCCAGCGTGCCCATAAGGTCCGCGCGGCACGAAGCTTGGCAGCTTCCATGAAGAAATTCATGCCAATACAAAAGAAAAAAGACAGGCGGGGGGCAAATTCGTCCACATCAAGGCCGCGGTCAGTTGCGGCGCGAACATATTCCAGCCCGTCCGCCAGTGTGAAGGCCAGTTCCTGGACCAGATTAGCCCCTGCTTCTTGCATATGATAACCCGAAATAGAAATCGAGTTGAATTTGGGCATTTCTTCCGCGGTATGGGCGATGATATCGGCAACTATCCGCATAGACGGGGCAGGCGGGTAGATGTAGGTGTTGCGGACCATAAATTCTTTTAAAATGTCGTTCTGAATAGTGCCAGACAGCTTTTCCTGCGGCACACCCTGTTCTTCACCAGCAACAATAAAAGAAGCCAGAACAGGCAAAACAGCACCGTTCATGGTCATTGATACGCTCATCTGATCAAGTGGTATCTTATCAAACAACAGCTTCATATCTTCGACAGTATCGATGGCAACGCCAGCTTTCCCAACATCACCTCTGACTCTCTGATGGTCAGAATCATAACCGCGGTGAGTGGCCAAATCGAACGCAACTGACAGACCTTTCTGGCCTGCTGCCAGGGCTTTGCGGAAAAATGCGTTGGTTTCTTCTGCCGTTGAAAACCCCGCATATTGACGGATGGTCCAGGGGCGATTTGTATACATGGTCGCCCGAATGCCGCGGGTGAAGGGCGCTTGGCCCGGGTGGCTGTCCAGATGACCTAACCCGTCCATATCTGCTACGGTATATAGCGGCTCTACAGTGATGTTTTCAGGTGTTACGCGAGCGAGGTCATTAACTGATTTGTTGCGTAATTCAGCTTCCGCACGTTTGGTCCAGCCGGCCTTGTCTTTGTTTTTACTCATTTGCTTTTAACGTCCTGCAGCCATGCAGCTGATCAAACATTGCATCGTAATGGTCGGATAATAGACCAGAACAGCTCAAAAAACGAGAGGGAAAACAGTCACGAAGGTGGCCAGAAGCAGTGGAGCCTTCATTCTCTCTGGTAAAAAAGCCCCTTTTCTTTGTCCAAATGCAGGACTAGATTTAAACAGATGGCCAAATTTGATGCTGCATCCGGTGCGGTGGTGGGCATCGTGACTGATAAAGGACGTAAACCATGGACAGTGTTATCCCCTCTCAGGCTGCGAAAACAGCAAAACCCGTATTTGATTGGGCTGACCCGTTTGCGCTGGATAGCCAGCTATCTGAGGATGATCGATTGGTTCGTGACACAGCCAAAGCTTATGCAGAAGATCGGTTGGCGCCGCGCATAGTTGAGGCATTTCGTGAGGAAAAAACCGATACAACCATTTTTCGGGAAATGGGAGAATTGGGCCTATTGGGCGTGACTGTAGATACAGCTTACGGTGGGGCCGGTGCAGGCCACATCGCATATGGGCTAGTTGCGCGGGAGATTGAAAAAATAGATTCAGGATACCGCTCTATGCTGTCCGTGCAATCGTCTCTGGTGATGCATCCAATTGAGGCATTCGGCACCGAACAGCAAAAGCAAAACTATCTGCCTCGTCTGGCTACAGGAGAGCTGATCGGCTGTTTCGGTCTGACAGAGGCTGATGCAGGGTCAGACCCTGGTTCTATGCGCACGGTTGCCCGGAAGACGGCTTCTGGATACATCTTGTCAGGGTCAAAAATGTGGATATCAAACGCACCACTGGCTGATTTGTTTGTTATCTGGGCAAAATCAGATGCGCATGATGGCAAGATAAAAGGGTTTTTAGTTGAAAAAGGAACTAAGGGCCTGAGTGCAGACGTGATTAAGGGGAAGTTGTCTTTGCGTGCGTCCATGACGGGGTCGATCACGCTTGATGATGTTGAGGTTGGTGAAGATGCGCTGCTGCCATATGTAGAGGGGCTTAAAGGGCCATTTAGTTGTCTGAATAAAGCCCGTTATGGGATCAGTTGGGGAGCATTAGGTGCTGCTGAATTTTGCTGGCACGCCGCACGCTGCTATACATTAGAGCGTAAGCAATTCGGGCGGCCGCTGGCTGCAAATCAGTTGATACAGCTTAAGCTTGCAGATATGCAAACCGAAATCGGTATTGGTCTGCAGTCAGTGCTTCAGGTGGCAAGGCTTTTGGATGAAGGCACTTGCGCACCAGAACTGATCTCACTGGTCAAGCGTAACAGCTGTGGCAAGGCCCTGAATGTTGCGCGTATGGCGCGTGACATGCATGGCGGAAACGGTATATCGGAAGACTATCATGTCATGCGTCACCTGATGAATCTGGAAACCGTAAATACCTATGAAGGCACGCATGATGTTCATGCGCTGATCCTTGGGCGCGCCCAGACCGGCCTGCAAGCCTTTACCGGGGCGTGACCGCCTCAGAGCCGTTGGTTTGCTGCTGCCGCATCAGTTCCGGCATTTGCTCCAGACAGGTTTCGATGAATATCTGGCTTCTCAGAAAACTACAGTCCGGTTCCCAGAACCTTTGTGGATCGAGCAAGTTGAGACGAGTGCTATCAGCTATCAGGACAGATTGTCAGATAGCTCAGCCTTCAGCCAAAAAATACCATCCATAGGCGAGTATAAGGGCCGGGATCGCCGAGTACAACGTCGCTACGATCGCCGCTTTTGGGGCTAAGGCTATGGCCGGAAACAGCGCATCACCGTCATTGCTGATAGCATTGCCAATTTGTGCTGATAAAGGCACGAAACCAGATAGATATAAGGTGGTCACCACTATCTGGGGCCCGCATCCGGGCAAAAACCCGATTAATACAGCGATAAGGGGGGTGAGCGCCGCCACGGATGAGAACAGATTGCTGAGGTCGAAGTCGAGAAAATGTACGGTCAACTCAAACAGTAAAAACGCAAACACCACCCAGCTTGTCACAAAATTAGTATCAGAAATTGTTCGTCTGATCGTCCCGTTGGTCGTGGTGCTGTTGGTGGGAAGACCAGGAATCAACCGCGGCAACCCCCACATCAAAAGGCAGAGCATGCCTCCCGCAAATCCCCAGAAGGTCGCTGGTGTTTCAATGCCGCCGAAGGCAAGCAGCGCGTCCAGTTCATACTGCATCGCCAAGGCCACACCAATTCCTATGCCGGGCAAAATCAATATCATCCACAGATTGTCGAGGAAACGGCTAGACAAATCCCTGTTTTCTTCAGGTTCAGGCGATAACGGCTCGGTTAGTACAGGTTTGTCACTTTCATTCGGGCGCATGAAATCTGGACCATGTAACCAGTCTGTAAACAGGCCAGTAACCACACCCACACTAAAGCCCAGAACGATGATGAATAATCCAGTGATTGGCTCTTTTGCGAGCAGCAAGAAAGCCGCATCCCCCATAGTTGCTGTTAGTGTGGCCAGCACAGACCCAAAGCTGAGTTTCCCGGACACATATCTTGTGACAACAATGATGGCCCCGCCGCAACCAGGCAAAGCACCAAGGGCTGCTGCAAGGGGGACCTGCCAGCGTCCGGCGCCAGCTAATGATTCGGTCAAATCAAATTTGAAGAGCTTTTCAAGCGAGAAAAAGACCAGCAATGTTGCGGCAACAAAGGTGGACACCTGCAGATATGCTTCTGAAATAGCATCCACAACAACATTGAAGGCGGCAGGGTCGACAAACACGGCAACGCACACACAGCCGATGATCAACGCCAGCGGTCTGTTGACCGGCCGCCGCGTTGCCGGGCTAGGAGCTGGTTGTGTGAGTGTTGTCATCCGCAATTATCTCGATCGTATGGTCGATTTGCCCTGTCAGGGTACAAAGTTGGTGCAAAGATAGCCGTTATTTGCTGCTAATTTTGCACTGTTTCACTTAAAAATACGACGCTTATGAAGTTAGTCAAGGCTAAACCTTAATTTTATTGGAGATTGACATTTTGTCAAAAGAAACACATCTAGAAGTCAGCGAGCCTGCTCGCCTCGTGTTAAATCAGAATTATAAAGCCGACAGGGGCGACAAGTTGAACGTCATTCCTCCACAAACGGGTCATGATTATCCGCTTGTAACATCTGAGACCACAGATGCCGTGCAGGTTTTGGACGTGACACACTGGACAGACAGACTGTTTTCATTTTCTGTTGAGCGGCCTGCCAGCTTTCGCTTTCGTTCAGGTGAATTTGTAATGATTGGCCTGTTGAATGAGGCGGGACGGCCGTTACTACGTGCTTATTCTATTGCGTCGCCATTTTGGGACGAAACCCTATCCTTTTATTCCATTAAGGTGGAAGATGGTCCTTTGACCTCTCGACTACAACATATCGTAGCTGGTGATCACATCATCATGAAAACCAAGCCCGTTGGTACGTTGGTTTTGGATGCGCTTCTGCCTGGTCGTCGTTTGTATCTGATTTCAACCGGAACCGGTGTTGCCCCGTTTGCTTCATTGTTGCGTGATCCAGATGTGTATGACCAATTTGATGAAGTTATCCTCACCCATACCTGCCGCGAGGTTGCGGAACTGGCGTTCAGTGCTAATCTCGTTGACCGCACGCAAAAAGACCCTTTAGTTGGGGAAGAGGCGGCCAAGAAGCTGAATTATTATCCAACAACAACAAGAGAGCCCTCTAACCGGATGGGCCGCGTAACTAACCTCATTGAAAGCGGGGCTTTGTTTGAGGATTTAGGCCGTGCCGCCTTTAATCCAGAGACTGACAGAGTCATGATTTGCGGGTCCATGAATATGAATATGGATATGAAGCAGCTCTGCCTTGCGGCCGGTTTATCAGAAGGGGCAAATTCAAACCCTGGTCATTTTGTTGTTGAAAAAGCTTTTGTTGGTTAATTTTTTGCGTCAGCCATAATTGCAGGAAGACCGGTCAGGTCAGGAAGCAGAAATTCAACTGACTTCAGTGCCTGTGGACAGTCTGGGTAAATCTTCGAGATGCCGATGAACAAACCAGCTCCTGCGGCTTTCGCCGCGCCCAAATCAGCGTAAGTGTCTCCCACCATCGCGACGCGCTCTGGGGCGAGGCTGAGGGCCTCGCAAATCGCCAAAAAACCGTTTGGTTCTGGTTTGCTGCCGAAGCCGCTGTCATAGCCGACAACCATGTCAAAAAAGGAAAGAATGCCGACCGCCTCACAGCTTTGTCGCGCAGAACCCTCACTGTCATTTGTAAGCACGGCCAGTTTGTATCCGTCTTCGTGCAGAGCTTTGATAGGGGTCACAACATCCCCGTTTGATACTGAGCCAACGGCATCAAGTGTGGCATCACGGGTTTCCAAAAAGATTGATCTTAGTTTCTGTCTGACCTCGGCATCCTGGAATAAAAATGGTTCCAGAGCGGGGTCAAACCGAACAAATTCGCGAAATTGATCAGCCGAACTTCCAGCTGCAAATAACCCGTTAGCATCAATTTGTCTTGTTTCCTCGTCGATGCCGATAATGGTTTGAAAGGCAGCTGGCGTGTGCCTGCCATTGGTGAGCTCAGCAACAAAATGTGTCATGGCAATGGCGCTGTTCAGCCAGGTTGCCTCAAGATCAAGCAGTACACCGTCCTTATCAAAAACTATTGCTTCAATCACCTGCACATCCTGTTCTGTGTTACTGCTCAGCCCCGCACAATTAATGTGATTGCAATCAGACATTGTCCGGAGGGCCTTGTTTGTTGTAGAGAGATGGTCCATTTCTGTAGAAAAGGCAAGTCGCAGGTGAGTGTTCCGTCTGCTGGCATTGCTCATTTCGCGTTTTTTGGTTTAAAACAGGTTTCCTCATGAAAATTGCATTACTTGACGATTGGCAGAATAACGCATTCAGCTTTGCTGATTTTGCACGGCTCCGCGCAGACCATCAGTTGGACACTTATACAGATACAATTTCGGGACCTGGCTTGATTGAGCGTTTGCAGCCCTATGATGTGATTTTGGCAATGCGTGAACGGACAGGCCTGCGTGAGGGTGTATTAAGCCAGCTTCCCAATTTGAAAGCGGTTATTACATGTGGCATGCGGAATGCTGCGATTGACCTTGACTACTGCAAAGCAAATCAGATCACCGTGTGCGGTACTGAAGCTCCTGGTCATGCTACAGCAGAGCTGGCAATGATGTTGGTGGGAATGCTGGCTCGTCAACTTTATCCGTCTGTCCAGTCCATGGCTTCAGGTGGATGGCAGGTCAGCACGGGGCGGGATTTGCGCGGGGCGCGGTTGGGCATTTTGGGTCTGGGGCGTTTGGGCAGTCAACTTGCTGGATTTGGCAAAGCTTTTGGCATGGAGGTTCAAGCCTGGTCTCAGAATCTGACTGCTGAGACATGCGCAGAGCAAGGCGTGCGTTTTGCCTCTAAAGATGAATTCTTCTCAACATCTGATTATATCTCTATCCACTTAAAATTATCAGATCGCGTCACCGGGCTGGTTGGTGCTGCTGAATTGGATCTGATGAAATCTGATGCGTGTATTATCAACACCTCACGCGCGCCAATTATTGACCAGCTAGCTCTGTATACGGCTCTTGAACAAGGACGAATTGGTGGGGCGGCGTTAGATGTGTTTGATACTGAACCCCTGCCAGCAGATCATTCGTTCCGTGGCTTGCCAAATGCTATTTTGACCCCGCATGTAGGCTACGTCACCGCTGAGACGATGCGTGTATTTTACGGCGGAATGCTGGAGGCTTTAGAGGCGTTTATAGCGGATAAGCCTATCCGCCTGCTTGTCTGATGATGTCAGCATCTGGGTTAAACGCGTACCAGACAAATGCAAAGCTGATTTTGTAAGGAATAAGGGTTTTGCTTGTGTCTGTCAGGCGGTGAACAATCACATTGCCCAAATCCCGTCCTTCGGCAATCTGACGACTGTCAAGTGCGCTGGCGCGTCCAGGCTGCCAGCTAATCTCAATATCGCCGTCAACAAGAGTTTTCTGTTCCTGAACCAAAGATAATGACCATGCTTTGTCATCAGCGATGACCACATATTCTAATGGCTGAACACCTTGCGGGACTTGTCCGGTAAATAAAAAGGGAAACGGGCTGGTGTCATAGCCTACATAAGGGTTGGCTCCATAAGGGCGCAAAACACTGCGAGGCGGGATGAGAATTTGGCTATTCGGAAATTGCTGTTTTGCAGATTTCAGAGAGTCGAGCCGGGCTGGTATCACCTGTAGCTGTTGTCCAGCAAGCGCGCCAAATAAACCGGTTCCGGTATATTGCTGAAACCAGCTTTCTGTTTGCCTGTCATACATGACAAGATCAGAAAAACGCAGATTGCCCGTGGTGCCAAAATCCAAAACCCTGTCATCCAGACGTCTGTCAAAGACAATGGATGCATTACATAGAGGGCAGTAAGTCACGGCTATAGGTGTATTTGCAATCTCGTCATTGACAATTTCGTGCCATGTCAGAATTTGTAACGGATAAATCCTGGTCTCATTATCGATAGTTACAGTAATGACGGGTTCATTATCTGCTAACACTGATTGGGTAATGGGCTGAAATTCGGGGGCATCAATAGAGGGTATGCCATCTTTTCCCGGGCCACCTGAAATAATTTCGTCCAATACCACAGTGCAGCGGCTGAAATCTGTATCAGGCCAGGATCTGTGTATGGAAGGTGGTGCGGCCTGGCAGGCCGATCCCAGCAGATTTTCGTCATCTGCCAGAGTTGAGGTCGGCCATAAACCACCTGCTGCGATCACACTCAAAATCAAGAACAGCCCCATTAAGGCGGTCGTTCTGTGAGCAATGCTTTTGTTTCGGGAACAGACTGTCACTAGCCTGACGATAACGTCACCTCATTTGCGATGAGAAGTTGTGTTCATCAAACCTGCCGGCAATTAAGGATTTCGGTCAAGCCATTTAACACTATGCGGAAATTCAGAGCTAAATTGTCGCGGTAGTGAAAATAACATAGAAAAAAGATGAAAAGAAACCTTTGCTCAGCTAAGCTGAGCTTCAATAAAAACCAGTCAACCACATCAGTTTATGTCAACGGGGACGATATGAAAAAATTTGCTTTTATTGCGTGCGCAGCTGCCTTTTTAGCGATGTCAGGCTCTCAGACTTTTGCCGCAGGCGATGCCGCTGCAGGCGAAAAAGTGTTTAAGAAATGTAAAGCCTGTCATGTTGTCAATAAAGAACAGAACAGAACAGGCCCGCATTTGGTTAATTTGTTGGGCAGGACAGCAGGTTCAGTTGAAGGGTTCAAAAAATATTCAAAGGCGATGAAAAGCAGCGGTATTGTTTGGGATGAAGAGACGCTGGATGGGTATTTGAAAGCGCCGAAAAAATATCTTAAGGGAACCCGTATGGCGTTTGCAGGTCTGAAAAAAGATGCAGACCGTGCGAATGTAATTGCGTATTTGAAAACGTTTTCGAATTAAGCAATACCTGAAATAAGGCGATATGTTGATGTCATCTCTCCAGAAATATCCGCGGGTTAGCGATATGATTGTGCCGGCGCGGCGGCGTCTGCCTCCGTTCGTGCATGCTTATTTGGCTGCAGGTACGGGGCAGGGTAAGGCGATGGCGCGAAATGAGGCAGCTTACGCAGATATTCATTTGATGCCTCGTTTTTTGCGAGGGCGGGTAACGCCGGATATCAACTGTTCGATTCTGGGGCAAAAATTTGCTGCACCTTTTGGCGTATCGCCTATCGGCCTGCAATCTCTGATTTGGCCAGGAGCGGAAAAAATACTGTGCCAGGCGGCAACGCAAGCAGGACTTCCTTATACGCTGAGCACAGTTGCCGGAGAGGATATTGAAACTATCGGTCCTCTCAGCAAGGGTAAGGGCTGGTTTCAGCTTTATGCGCCGAACGACCATGGGGTGATGCGTGATCTGCTGTCGCGGGCCAAACAAGCAGGCTTTTCAACATTAGTGTTGACCGCAGACGTGCCTGGCCCCAGCAGACGTGAAGATATGCGTCTGGCAGGTGCGCCAATAGGATCACGTAATCCGATGTCAGTAACGCCGCGTGTGTTCTGGCAATGCTTAACTCATCCGGCCTGGTCACTGGCGGTGTTGGCTCATGGCGGACGGTTCAGATTCAAGAATCTGGAACCTTACAGCAAAGCTTCAGAGTTGCAGAATATTTCAGAATATATTGGCAGCCAGCTGAACGGGTCTCTGACCTGGGATTATTTAGATGAAATCAGGAAAGCCTGGGACGGACCGATGGTTCTGAAAGGGTTGTTGCATGATGCCGATATTGAACGTGCTGTTGGCGCAGGCGTCGATGGTCTTGTGATCTCTAATCACGGTGGACGTCAGCTTGACGCGGTGCCGCCATCTGTATCGCGCTTGCCCGATATCCGGGCAAAATTAGGAGATGACTTTACATTAATGGTGGATTCCGGTGTCCGTTCTGGTCTGGACATTGCGCGGGCTCTTGCCTGCGGGGCTGATTTTGTATTGCTGGGGCGCGCATTCATGTTTGGGGTTGCCGCTCTTGGTCAGCAGGGCGGCGCTCATGTTGTCTCGATTCTTAAAGATGAGCTGGAAAACACCATGGTGCAGCTGGGTGTCGATAAATTGTCTGAGTTAAGAGACACGCTGAATTGAAACCAGTCTGAGGCGGCCTAAAATTGGGCCGCCTTGTATTTTTTGATCGCCATTTTTAACGAATCACGGTCAATACAATTAAAACTGCATAATTTGTTAAGTCGGCTGAGCAACATTTCTGCTTTTTCAGGTTGCTTGAGCGTCAAATACATCTCGCCCATATATTCCATTGCCTGAGTGTGGTTAGGGTCAATTTCCAGCGCCTTGGTATAGGCAGATTCGGCTGTTTTG
The DNA here is from genome assembly GCA_000238815.2 of SAR116 cluster alpha proteobacterium HIMB100. Classification (NCBI taxonomy): domain Bacteria; kingdom Pseudomonadati; phylum Pseudomonadota; class Alphaproteobacteria; order Puniceispirillales (SeqCode); species SAR116 cluster alpha proteobacterium HIMB100. The sequence goes on from AFXB01000004.1 coordinate 105,512, forward strand.
AAATCTCCAGACTTACGTGCAGAATAACCAAGCAGGTTCCAGGCATCAGCATGGTCTGGCTGCTTTTTCAAAACATCAAGAAGCTCATCTATGGCAACATCGAATTGTTTGCGGGTAATAGCATGCCGAGCCGCTTTCAGTTCAGGATGTTTTGGAGCTGCGGAATAGCTGCTGCTTGCTGTGTTATCGTCTGAGCCGCCGCCAGCGGCCATTCCTTGATGTGAAGTGCTGAGCAACATGAATAAAGCAGCGAATAATGCCTGTTTCATAACGAGGCCCCCAATGAAATGGTTAAATCTAGATAGCTTCATTACGCGTTTATTTTTGATCTGGTTCAATGCGGCCGCTAAGAGTGGCGGGCAGTTGAGCCAACATAAACAGCCCTGTTGCCGGAGCAACAACCATAACTTTGAAAGTGACCCAGCCATCATCATCCAGCACCCGCCAGGCAATTTCATTGGCGATTACAAGGCACAAGAAAAACAGCCCCCAGCGCAAGGACAACAGCCGCCACGTCGCTTCATCAAGAGAGAACTGTGCACCAAAAAACAGCTTCATCACAGCCTTTCCCCGCAGCCAGCCGCCAATCAACAACACAGAAAACATTGCATTGAACAAGCTGGGCTGAATTTTGATAAACAAACTATCCTCAGTCAGCAAAGCCACTGTCGCAAAGACAGCCGAGACCACAACAGAAAAGACTGCAAAATTTGCCCATCGTCGTTCAGCTATTCGGTTATAGAGAATAACGCCTGCTGCAAGCGCAACGGCTGCCAGTGCACCGATAAAGATGTCAGCCATCGCGTTGCCAATGAACAAACCGGCAAGTGGGAGAATTTCTCCGGCCATCGAGATAAGACGCATCTGCATCAGAACAGTCCCGCCTCAAGTCCAGCGGCAAAGGCCCCGCCGAATTCAGTAACCTCAGCTTCAAACTGATCCCCATATACCCCTTTCAAAATCAGCGGTGGCCGGATCAGACGCCAGTTTAAGCCATTTGCAATCTGGCTTAACGACCTGCTTGTTGCAGTCCCGTCAAGACCTGCCCGAATATAGATTGCTGCAGGCAGGCCATCTGTATTTCCCAACCAGTCATTATAGCATCTATCAAATACATCTTTGGTTAGCCCGGCCATATAACCAATATTCTCAGTGGTGGATATCAACACGCCGTCACAGCCCAGAACATCATCAGCCCTGACCTCAGTGCAGGCTTTGCGGATAGTTTGCAGATTTTCTGTACAGTCTTTCATGGCTGTCTCACATCTGTCGGCCAGTCTGGTAGTGTTTTCAGACGGTGCATGACATATAAATAACAGCGTTTTCACAAGGGTGTCTCCTGTCTGTACATAAACTCTGTTTATCACTATTTTGTACGTGAGCTTGTTGAAAGGAGACCTTAAAATGGGAACTGTTGATGATGCAACAGCTGATGTTTTTGTGGCAGCGCATCCGAGATGGATGAAGGTAAGTGAACCTGCAGCCCTGACAGCAGAGTTTAAATGCGCCAGCTTTGCTGCAGCCATGGGGTTTATGACAGAGATAGCTATTCATGCGGATAAGCTGAACCATCATCCAGAATGGTCAAATGTCTATAATCGCGTGACGATTACCCTGACCACACATGATGCAGGCGGCCTGACCGAACTGGACCTGAAGCTAGCAGAAAAAATTGATGCAATAGCAGCCAGAAACGGGGTCTGATGACTGATCAGCTTCTGCTCAGTCTGAATGTTGCTTGTATTTATCTTTTGGCAGGCAGCGTGAAAGGTGTGTTCGGACTTGGCCTGCCAACGACGTCTGTGACACTGATGACCATATTTATCTCTCCTCTGGAAGCAATTGCGATCAACCTGCTGCCCATGTTTATCACCAACGGATATCAGTTTTATAAAGCTGAAGATCATAAAGCTTTGTTGCGTTCCTACTGGCCTTTTGCTTTTGTGATGCTGATATTCTTATTTGTTTTTTCAGTGTTTGCCGCCCGTTTAGGAAATGACGTCATTCGTCTTTTGATTGCACTATCTGTGATCAGTTTTGCGGCAAATAATCTTTTTGTTAAGCACTGGCGGCTGAATCCGCGCTATGATCGCGCCTGGCAAATTTCACTTGGCAGCATTTCGGGGATTTTGGGTGGGTTAACTTCATTATGGGGTGTGCCCATAACCATTTATCTGGTTATGAAGCAAGTCAGCCCGCGCCAGTTTGTTGACGCCAGTGGGTTTTTAATTCTGATTGGATGTATTCCGTTGGCAATTGGTTATGCCGCCACCGGTTTGATCGGAACTGCCAGCTTATGGCCCAGCTTAGCTGGCGTGATTACCGCGGTTATCGGCTTCACCATAGGCGAGAAGCTACGGCCATTGCTGGCTCCTGATCTGTTTCACAAATTGCTCTTATGGATGTTTCTGATAATGGGTGCGCGGATGCTCTACACCAGTCTGGACAGCTATGGGCTTGTCTGAAGGCTGACTGAACAGGGGAAGGGGAAAAGCTTGTGATGTCCTTGCGGGCGTGGATATATCTGTTGCTTTTATCCTCATTCTGGGGAGCTAGCTTCTATTTCATTGAGGTCGGTCTTGAGCATCTCTCACCTGCGTGGTTGGTCAGCTTGCGGCTGATATCAGGGGCGATTTTTCTATTTTCCTGGCTCAGGTTCACATCGGTCGTATTGCCCAAACAATTTGCGTTTTGGCGCAATTGTCTTGTCATGGGGGTTTTGAATAATTTAGCCCCATTTTGCCTGATTGCCTGGGGTCAATTATCGGTTACAGGCGGCATGGCGTCTATTCTCAATGCCAACACAGCATTTATAGGTGTTCTGGCGTCTGCTTTATTTTTGAAGGCAGAACCATTACGTCTGAACAGGGTTACAGGGGTCATTATTGGTGTCATTGGTGTAGCGGTTGCTATTGGCGTAAATCCACTTTCTGCGGAGACCGGCTCGGTCTGGGGACAGCTGGCGATTGTGCTGGCAACCTTATTTTACGCTTTGGCTGGGGTGTGGGGACGGGTCCGGCTATCAGCTTATCAGGCGGTTCAGGGGGCATGTGGAATGCTGTTATGCTCAGCAGCCTTATCTGTGCCTCTTGCGTTTATCTTATCAGGTCAGCCGTCATTCAGTTTGGCTCAGGCTGCACATCTCGATACGTTAGTGATTTTGATATTAGGGATTGGCGTTCTCGGAACTGCGATGGCCTATCCGCTATATTTCAAAGTACTTGAACTGGCGGGGGCTTCAAATTTGTTATTGGTGACCATCATTGTGCCGATTTTTGCCTTGTCGCTCGACGCGCTGCTGTTGGGCCAGTGGGTGAGTTGGTCTGCCCTGGCAGGGTTCGGTCTGGTTGCTTTTGGCTTATCTGTAATGGATGGGCGGTTATATACCTACATAAACCGTTTAGCCGGCAGGTAGCATCAGCAGTTCAATTACCCACAGGCTGCCCATGCCGACCACAATTGTAATGATGACACGGCCTGTAATCAGCGTAGCGACCAGCGCAAGCAAGGCGGCAAAGATGCGCATATTATCAGTTAACAGCAAGCGTCCCTCTGGCAAAAATACGCCATAAATCACAATCGGTGTAAGTACTGCCACAGGAACATAATGCAGGGCTTTTTCTAGCAGCGGCGGCAGCTGTTTGGGCAAGAGGTCGGTCAGAGGCAGAAACCGGGTCGAAAAAGTCAGCATCCCGCAAACAAAGATCAGGCTCCACAGAATTAAATTATCCATCAGATAGTGCCTTTCTGTGCCGTCAGGCGTTCCGTCAACAGCCCGCCAGTGATGCCCGCAAAAGCAGCAAGAATGAGCCACAGATTCCACGGCAGATGATAGCTGATCAACACTGTTATGGATGCGCAGCAGGCAGCAACCAGCTCAGCTGGACGTCTGATAATAGGGGCCAGAATGGCAATAAAAGTCAGCGGGATCACAAAGCCAAGCGACAAGCTGTCAGGCAGTGTCTGGCCAATCACAACGCCGCTGATGGTTGAGACCTGCCAGAACAGGTGCAATGTCAATCCTGTGCCCAGCAGATGAAAATGCATATAAGAGGATGCAGGTTGCTGAGAAAATCGCCTGATTGATACAGCATAAGCTTCATCTGTTAACAAATAAGCCAGGCCAAGACGCCACGGTAACGGCAGGTCGCGCAGATAGGTGGCCATCGACAGCCCATAAAGGGTATGTCTCAGATTGATTGTCGTCACCGATGCCAAAATGATCCCAAAGGGGGTTCCGGCTGCAACCAGTTGGGCAAATACAATCTGACTTGCGCCGCCAAAAAGGATAAGCGACAAACATACAGTCTGCATCGGGCTGAGCCCGCTTTCAACGCCCAGAATGCCAAACACCAAGCCGAAGGGAATAATGCCAATTTGCAAAGGCAGTTCCTCACTCACACCGGCTTTGAATTCTTGCCAAGCTGTCCTGTTTTTTGTGGTTGATCTGTGCATCTGTCTGACGTTGCTTTTTTTGCCTCAACTCAGTAGACAGAAGTTTTAAGCGGAAAGTATTTTCAAGACAACCACAATTCAGGACTGGCATAATGGCTCGATCAATATTGGATAATCTTGAACAACTGACAGGAAAGACGCTTCTTGTCCGTGTTGATTTCAACTGTCCTCTGGCAGAGGGTCAAGTTGCAGACAGTACGCGTATCGATCGTGTTCTGCCGGGCTTGAAAAAATTGACTGATGCAGGCGCAAGACTTGTGCTGCTCAGCCATTTGGGACGACCAAAGGGACAGAGATTGCCTCAGTTCAGTTTGCAGCCTGTCTGTGATTATCTCAGCTCTGCACTGGGCTACAGCGTCCCGCTTTTAGCAGAACCTGTTGCTGCTGAGCGGCCCGCGGCTGGCAAGATTGTAATGCTTGAAAATCTGCGGTTCTGGCCTGAAGAAGAAGCGAATGATCAGGGGTTTGCTGCACGGCTTGCTGCTTTGGGTGATATCTATGTAAATGATGCGTTTTCCTGTGCGCACCGTGCCCATGCTTCTACAGATGCCCTTGCCCGTCTTCTGCCCGCCTTTGCGGGACCTGTGATGGTTACAGAACTCCAGGCTGTAGGTGCGGCTTTGGAAGATCCTCAGCGTCCTGTTGCAGCTGTTGTCGGTGGAGCTAAAGTGTCAACCAAGCTGGATGTGCTCACCCATCTCATCGATAAAGTAGACATATTGCTCTTAGGGGGCGGCATGGCCAACACCTTTCTGGCCGCCAAAGGGATGGATATGGGGGCGTCGCTGATGGAGCCTGACCTGATTGACACAGCTGCTGACATCATCGCTGCCGCAGATAAAAAAGGCTGCAAGCTTATGCTGCCTGAAGATGGGTTGGCTGCTGTTGAATTCAAGGCAGGTGCCGCGCACAGACACATCCCAAATCATGCTATTTTGAATGCAGAAATGATGCTGGATATTGGCCCCACAGCGATAAGCCATTATCAGGAGGCGTTGGCTGGAGCACGAACGGTTCTGTGGAATGGGCCTATGGGTGCGTTTGAGATCGCTCCCTTTGATAGAGCAACGGTTGCATTAGCCCGGACGGTTGCTTCGGCAACACAGGCTGGGGAGCTGTTATCTGTCGCTGGCGGTGGAGATACTGTAGCTGCGCTGAACCATGCTGGCGTCACCGAACAATTCAGTTATGTATCACTCGCGGGCGGTGCGTTTTTGGAATATATTGAAGGAAAGACCTTGCCGGGTGTTGCGGTTCTGGCGGAATGACCCATCTGTAAGCGTAGCTACATATCTTAAGCGTAGCTACATATCTGCAGTAAGGAGAGGTCGAGATGTTCTTCACGAACCCCTTTAAGTCCCGTTTGCCGACCAAAGCTGAAGCGTTGCCTGATCGGACTGAACCTGTTTTGCAGGCACAGCCTCACGCGGTTCATGGGCGCGCTATTGTGCCGCCTTTTCCAGAAGGGGCGCAGGCGATTTATCTGGGCTTAGGTTGTTTCTGGGGTGCAGAAAGGTTGTTCTGGCAACTGGACGGTGTCTGGACAACGGCTGTTGGCTATATGGGGGGGATGACCGAAAACCCAACTTATGACGAGGTTTGTTCAGGGCAGACGGGTCATACTGAAGCAGTTTTAGTGGTCTATCAGCCAGCAGTGGTCAAGCTTGAACAGATATTGAGCGTGTTTTGGCAAGCACATGATCCCACTCAAGGCAACCGTCAGGGGAATGACATCGGCACACAATACAGATCTGCCATTTATGCAGCTGATGAGGCCAGCCTGGAGTTAGCGCGCCAGACCTGTAAAACTTATGGTCAGGCTCTTCGCCAAGCGGGGTATGGTCCAATTACAACTGAGATTACAATTGCCCGCCAGTTTTTCTATGCTGAAAATTACCATCAGCAATATTTGCATAAAGTACCCAATGGATATTGTGGCCTGTCTGGATGTAACGTGCATTATCCCGATCCCGTTTAAACCCTATGAATCTTTGTTACATGGATGATTCACACTTGATCTTTTTAACATGACTGTCTATGGTGCGTCACACTTCAAGTTTGGCCATAATGCGCCGAGGCTGACGATAGGATTGAAAAAATGAAAGTGGCAAGCTCTTTGAAAACGCTGAAGTCGCGCGATCGCAACTGCCAAGTTGTCCGTCGCCGTGGTCGTTTATATGTGATCAACAAAAAAAACCCTCGCTTTAAGGCACGCCAGGGCTGAGGCAGGATTTTTAGCCGCCATACTGAAAGGAAGAGCTGAAACCCACAGATGAACCACATGTTGTATGGCATGTGGTTTTTTTGTTTCATATGTCGAAATAAACCGGCATTTTTGCCAGAGCAGATGATTTGCTTCACAAGCGGGTCTCGTATAGACTGGACTTTGAACTGTACTTTGACAGGTTTACCATGCTTCTTCCTGAACCCGATCAGGCCACACTGGCACGACGTAACGATATTGTTTCTGCATTGAAACGACTTGTTCCTGAGGGATGTGTCATCGATGATGACACCACTATGGCGGCATTTGATACAGACGGTTTGTCTGCCTATCGCAATCAGCCTTTGGTGGTGGTTTTGCCCGAAACCACACAGCAGGTTGCAGATGTAATGAAATGGTGCCGCGATCATGAGGTGAAAATTGTCCCTCGTGGCGCTGGGACATCACTGTCTGGTGGCGCTATACCCTTGTCTGATGGTGTTTTGTTGGGGTTAGGTAAATTCAACAAAATTTTGGATATTGATTTGCCAAATCGGACTGTTACGGCTCAGCCTGGTGTAACAAATTTAGGTATAACCCACGCAGTTCAGGATAATGATTTTTATTACGCACCGGACCCATCCAGCCAGATTGCCTGTTCGATTGGGGGAAATATCGCGGAAAATTCTGGTGGTGTGCATTGTCTGAAATATGGGCTGACAACAAACAATGTGCTTGGCATTGAAATGGTCACTATGGACGGTGATATTTTGCGTATCGGCGGCAAGCATCTCGATTCCGGCCATCTAGACGTTCTCGGGATTATGACCGGGTCAGAAGGGCTGCTGGGCATCGTTACTGAAGTGACGGTTCGTATATTGCGCAAGCCAGCCACACAGCGCGCACTTCTGGTTGGTTTTGATACGGTTCAGGAGGGCGGCCAGGCGGTCAGCAATGTCATCGCGGCTGGCATTATACCAGCCGGTATGGAAATGATGGATAATCCGGCGATCAATGCAGCCGAAGATTTTGTCAATGCGGGATATCCGCGAGAAGCAGCAGCCTTGTTGATTGTTGAGCTGGATGGACCGGAATCAGAAGTTGATGTGCTGATTGACAGAGTTTCGGATATTATGCGCGGTTCCGGCGCCAGTTCAATTCGGGTCAGCCAGTCTGAAGAAGAGCGGATGCAATTCTGGGCTGGGCGTAAATCTGCTTTTCCGGCGGTAGGGCGCATTTCACCTGATTATTTGTGTATGGATGGAACAATTCCACGCAAAGCCTTGCCAGAAATGTTAACCCGAATGTCTGCCATGTCGCAGAAATACGGGCTGCGTGTCGCCAATGTGTTTCACGCGGGTGATGGTAACTTACATCCACTTATTTTGTTTGACGCGAACGCAGAAGGCGAGCTTCATCGGGCTGAAGAATTTGGTGCCGAAATTTTGCGCACCTGCGTGGAACTTGGTGGGGTGCTGACAGGTGAGCATGGGGTTGGTGTTGAAAAGCGCGATTTAATGCCGGAAATGTTTACAGAAGAAGATTTAAAGCAACAGCAACGATTGAAATGTGCGTTTGATCCACAGCATCTTTTGAATCCGGGCAAGGTTTTTCCTGTTCTGCACAGATGTGCTGAACTTGGTCGTCTGCATGTGCATCATGGCAAACTGCCGCATCCGGATATCCCCCGGTTTTAGAGAATGAGCAAGATGACAATCTGGCAGCCTGAGACCGGTGAGCAGGTCACTGAAATTATATCTTCTGCTCTGGCGCAGCAGCGCCCGATGCGAATCTGTAGTCATGATACAAAATTAGGCTTCGGCACCCCTGTAGGAACAGATGACACCCTGTCTTTAAAGGCGTTGTCCGGTGTCATTGATTACCAGCCAGAAGAGCTGGTTTTGGTTGTCAAGGCGGGAACGCCCCTTGTTGATATTGAACAATTGCTGGCAGAGCAAAATCAGATGCTTGCTTTTGAACCTCCGCATTTGGATGGATTCTACAGCTCTGAGGGCACCGGAACGATAGCAGGTGTTGTTGCAACGAACCTGTCGGGCCCTCGGCGAGTATCAGCTGGCGCAGCACGTGATTTCCTGCTCGGATTTAGTGCTGTATCTGGCCGGGGTGATGAATTTAAGTCTGGCAGCCGGGTAATGAAGAACGTGACTGGATATGATTTGTCAAAATTGATTTGCGGGTCATTTGGAACTCTGGCTGTGATGACTGACATTACGCTAAAGGTTTTGCCACGCCCAGAAACGTCATCCAGCCTGTCTGTTCAGTGTGAGAGCCTACGCTCTGCTCAGGCTGTTCTGTCGGCTGCCTTTTGTACCGATACTGAACCGTCTGGCGGTGCTATTGCCAGAACCGAAGCTGGCTGGCGTGCTGTGATCAGACTTGAAGGGGTTGATGTATCGGTTCGCGATCGCATGACCAGTCTGAAAACGGCGTTGAGCGCTCATGGGGAGCAGACTACCCTTGATTTGCCCGCCTCAGAGGCGTTCTGGCAAAGCTGGTGCGATCTGTCTATGATCCCTTCTGAAGCAGAACAGGTGTATAAAATATCAGTTGCGCCGTCTGACGCGCCAGCGCTACTTGATCATCTGTTGAAATCTTATAACCTGCATGTGTCTCTGGATTGGGCAGGTGGCCTGATCTGGATAGCTGGTCAAGGTGAAGAGCTGTGTGGGGCTGTTCGTGATGCGGTTGCTGCGTGCGGTAATGGCCATGTTACTTTGATGCGGGGATCCGAACAATTGCGCAGTGAGCAAGCTGTATTTCAACCCCAAGCTGCTGCACTTGCGGCGCTCTCACATCGGATTAAGACAGCATTTGATCCGCAACATATATTGAATCCAGGCAAAATGGGTGAGATGAGGGGAGGCGTCTGATATGCAAACTCATTTTGATTTAACAGCTCTTGCCCGGCCGGAAATCAGGACCGCTGACGAAATTTTGAGAAAATGTGTGCATTGCGGATTTTGTACAGCAACATGCCCGACCTATGTTCTTACAGGTGATGAGCGTGACAGTCCGCGTGGCCGTATTTGGATGATGCGTGATCTTCTTGGCGGTGGCGACACGCAGACCAAGATTAACCATGCTGATACTAGTCACCATCTGGACAGATGCCTGACATGTCTGTCTTGCATGACAACCTGTCCATCAGGGGTGGATTATATGCATCTGGTGGATATCGGTCGCTCAGAGATAGAGAAAAAAAGCAAACGATCATTAGCGGACAGGCTGCTTCGCCATGTGTTGTCAATAACCGTACCTTATGCTGCCCGGTTCCATTTGGCGTTAAGATTTGCACGACTTGCAAAACCATTTTCCGGACTGCTGCGCGGCCGGATGAAAGCGATGGTCAATTTAGCTCCTGCGCGCCTTAAGCCTGTTGATCCCGTTGGCCGAACTGATGACACTTATACTGCAAAGCCATCTTCTGGCCGCCGGGTGATGCTGTTGGCTGGCTGTGCCCAGCGCGCTCTTGACCCGGATATAAATGCCGCAACAATACGCCTGTTGAATCGTCAGGGCATTGATGTAATGGTGCGTCAGCAGGCAAGCTGTTGTGGGGCACTGGCGCATCACATAAATGCTGCCGATAAAGCGCATGCACAAATGGCTGCAACCTGTTCAGCCTGGGCAGATCAGATCGCTTCTGGTCAGCTAGAAGCGATTATCGTGAACACCTCTGGATGTGGAACAACGCTGAAGGATTATGGCGATCTGATGACGCATGATCCTGAACATGCTGAAACCGCAAAACAGATATCATCCCTGGCAATGGATATCTCAGAATATTTGACCCAAAAAATTGACCTGCCTGTTTTGCCAAAGCAGGAGTTAACAATTGCTTATCATGCAGCCTGCTCACTTCAGCATGGCCAGAAGGTTCTGAAAGCACCTAAGGATTTACTTGCAAATGCTGGTTTTGAGGTAAAGTCACCAGCTAACGCTCATCTTTGCTGCGGGTCGGCTGGCGTGTATAATGTGTTGCAACCGGATCTATCTCAGCGGCTTAAAATGCGCAAAACAGAAAGCCTTAATAAAACGGGCGCGGATATCGTCTGCGCAGGGAATCTGGGCTGCATTCACCAGCTTTCCGGTGTAGACAGTCCAATCTGTCATACCGTTCAGGTGCTTGACTGGGCTTATGGTGGCCCAAAACCAGATGTGCTGAAGCAGGCCTAACTCAGGTCAAAAAAATCATTGCCTTTATCATCTGTAACAATAAAGGCAGGGAAGTCCTTAACCTCAATTCGCCACACCGCTTCCATGCCCAGTTCAGGGAACTCCAGGACCTCAACTTTCTTGATTGATTCTAACGCCAATTTGGCGGCAACTCCGCCAATTGAGCCCAGATAAAATCCGCCATGTTTCTGACAAGCGTCTTTTACAGCCTTTGACCGGTTGCCTTTTGCCAGCATAACGAGCGACCCGCCCGCCTCTTGAAATCTGTCAACATAGGAATCCATGCGGCCGGCCGTGGTCGGGCCAAAAGAACCTGAGGCCATGCCATCAGGTGTTTTGGCTGGCCCTGCATAATAAACAGGATGGTCTTTAATATAATCCGGCAGACTGCCAGTTTGTTCAAGTTGCTCCAACAATTTTGCATGCGCGATATCACGGGCAACAATCATTGGGCCAGTCAATTTAACACGTGTTTTTACAGGATGTTTGGTCAGCTCAGTCTGGATTTCAGACATTGGCCGGGTCAGGTCAATACTGACAGCATCATTATCAGCTATCTCGCTGGCATCAGGCAGATATTTTGCCGGATCAGTTTCCAGCTGCTCCAAAAACAGCCCGTCTTTCGTGATTTTTGCTCTGATTTGTCGGTCAGCAGAACAAGACACACCGACACCAATAGGGCAACTTGCCCCATGGCGTGGCAGGCGGATAACCCGTACATCATGGCAATAATATTTTCCACCAAACTGAGCGCCAATGCCCAGCTCTCTTGTCATCTTCAGAATTTCATTCTCCCAATCCAGATCACGCCAGCCATGTCCGGTCATAGTCCCTGATGTAGGCAATGTGTCCAGGTCGCGGATAGATGCTTTTTTCACAACTTTCAGATTATATTCAGCTGATGTCCCGCCAATTACAACGGCAAGATGATAGGGCGGGCACGCGGCTGTCCCTAAGCTTACAATCGCTTCTTTTAAAAACGCCTTCAGCCCATCAGGGGTCAAAACAGCTTTTGTCTTCTGATATAAAAAAGTCTTATTGGCTGATCCGCCGCCTTTCTGGATAAAAGTGAATTTATATTCATCTCCTGAACCAGCGGCGATATCGATTTGAGCAGGCAGATTGTTCGCTGTATTTTTTTCCTCGAACATGGTCAGCGGTGCCAGCTGAGAGTATCTCAGGTTATGTGTTTGGTACGTATTGTAAATCCCACGTGATAATGCCTCACCGTCGGTGCCGCCGGTCAGGACGCGTTCTCCGCGCTCACCATTAACAAGGGCTGTGCCCGTATCTTGGCACATTGGCAGAACACGTTCAGAAGAAATGACAGCATTTTTCAGCATTTCGAGGGCGACAAACTTATCATTCTGTGTAGCTTCTGGATCGTCGAGTATAGAGCGTAACTGGGCGAGATGGCCGGGGCGCAAAAGATGTGACACATCGCCCATTGCCTGTTCAGCCAGAAAGGTAAGTCCCTCGGGCTCAACCCTTACAAAAGTCTGGCCATCTATCTCTGTGGTGCTGACAAAGTCAGTGGAAATGCATCTGTAATGGGTGTTGTCTGCGCTGGTTGGAAGGAGTGGGCTGTATGTGAATTCAGACATAGGAACCTTCTTGAATAAACATGAGTTATGCAGCATTTAGCTGGCAGTAACATTAGAGTAACGATAGCCGTTCAGCTCATGATTTGGGGGCGGGGTCTTTTCGGAACCTGTCTAGTGATACAATTTCTGCAGTTTCTGCTTCACCCGCCTCATCTGCCGCATCTTTTTGCTCAGGAGCCGTTTCGGCAGGGGGCTGTGCGGTACTGGTCATTTTTTGCAGGTCTGTCTTCGTTTCTTTCTCAGCTACAGATGTTTTCTCATCTGTATCTTTACTCGCGGAAACTTCCCGCAACAACACCGGCTTATCGCCTGTTCCATTTTCCGATGCTTGCTGGGCCTCATTTGGATCGCTGAACTGCAACCCGAAGCCAACTGATGGATCAGTGAAATGAGTGACTGCTGAAAACGGGATCACTAAATTGTGCTGAACACCCGAAAAAGACAAGCCAACGGAAAAATGGTCTTCTTCAACCGTTAAATCCCAGAACTGGTGCTGAAGCACTATAGTCATTTCATTCGGGTTGCTGTTCTTCAAGCTTTCTTCCATCTCGACACCCTCTGCTTGGGTGCGAAAAGTAATGTAAAAATGACATTCTCCGGGAAGGCCATATTCTTGCACAATGGCTAATGCGCCGCGCACAACCGTTCGCAGTGAATCCTCAACAAGAAGCTCATAATTAATCGAGCTGGTCCCTTCTGAATCGCTCATCTGTGTAAATCCATATTTTCACCTGAGCCTGTTGGTGGCGCGGCCATGTTTATGTTAGCGGGACCGCTTCTGTTGCCAGGTGCAGCCCCAAACCCCGCCTGACAGAGCTCAAGCCATCAGGACTTTAAAATGGTTACGCCTGCCGCATTAAGCAGCGATAGCAACCGGAGCAGTGTTGTCGTTTGCAACTACTACATGGCCCGATAACGGCGGGTACCATACCGAACGAAAATAATGTCTTTACCACATGCGTCGATCCTATTTCGCCCCCAAAAGTCAACCTGCATAACTTTGCCTGCTGATATTTGGTGGAGGCGCCGGGTACCGCCCCCGGGTCCGCCCTGCTTATTCCACATTACGTTTATCGTCATAGCCAGCCGAAACTGGCCTTTTGAGTATAACAGGCTAATGAGGGTAAATAAAAGTTTTTTGCGGATTTCATTCAATTTTACGAAGGACGATTATCTCAGCTCTGGAAACAGGAAGGTAGCTTTGCTAGGGTGAGATAAGAATGTGAATAGGCATATAGCAGAGAGGTTCTATGCAGCAATATCTTGATCTTCTGCAGCATGTTATGGACCAGGGCGTGGTGCGTTCAGACCGAACCGGTACAGGAACGAAATCAGTGTTTGGCTGGCAGATGCGGTTTGATTTATCTGCTGGGTTCCCGTTGCTGACCACAAAAAAGCTGCACACTCGTTCCATAATTCATGAACTGCTGTGGTTTATCAAAGGTGACACCAATATTGGGTATTTGCGGGATAATGGCGTGTCTATCTGGAATGAGTGGGCTGATGAAAATGGTGACCTCGGTCCGGTTTATGGTCAGCAATGGCGACGCTGGCAAACGCCAGATGAAGGGCGGGTAATTGACCAGCTTGCGGATGTGGTTTCTTCAATCAGAACCTCACCTGACTCGCGCCGATTGATTGTGTCTGCCTGGAATCCGTCTGATGTTCCCGATATGGCTTTGCCGCCGTGTCATTGTTTGTTCCAGTTCCATGTTGCAAATGGCAGGCTATCATGCCAGCTCTATCAGCGATCTGCAGATATCTTCTTAGGTGTGCCGTTCAATATCGCATCTTATGCTTTGCTGACTCATATGATTGCGCATGTAACGTCTCTGGAAGTTGGTGATTTTGTGCATACCTTGGGTGATGCGCATCTTTATCTCAATCACATTGAACAGGCCAAAGAACAGCTGACACGCCAGCCGGGCCCTTTGCCGCGGTTACATCTGATTGACCCTCCTGATGAACTTGATGCGTTCACCTTTGAGCATTTTAAGATTTCTGATTATATCGCAGCCCCATCTATTTCTGCACCTATTGCGGTATGATCATGCCTGTAATCAAAAAAGACGACGAATTTCAGATGGTCTGCGTCGTGGCTATGGCGCGCAACCGGGTAATCGGTGATGGAGCTGATCTGATCTGGCATCTGCCAGGCGACTTAAAGCGAGTAAAACAGCTGACTATGGGATGTCCTCTCATCATGGGCAGGCGCACATTCCAGTCTATCGGGCGGGCATTACCCGGGCGATTGTCGGTGGTGCTCACCAGAGATGAGAGCTGGCAGGCTGAGGGGGCGGTTGCTGTTCCCAGCCTTGAGGCAGCAATTCAGGTTAGCAAGGAGTGGCTGATCAACCAACAGTCGGATGAGAGACGCCTGATTTTGTTTGGTGGCGGGCAGATATACGCCGCAGGCTTGTCTTATTGCCAGGTGATTGAAGCCACTTTCGTTGAGGCGGAACCGGCAGATGGTGTTAAGTTTCCCGCCTTTAACCATGCAGATTGGACTGACAATTTGTTAGAGCAGTTTGCCGCAGATGGTGACGTGCCCGGCTTTTCTTATAACAGGCTGGTCCGCAAAAAGACGGCGCGCCCTTTATCCTGAAGCCCATGGTTAAGCAGATTATTCCAGTACGATTGCCGGCGCTGCACGACTGGTTTGATTCAATTGCGCAATAATGGTTTCTGCAATCTTAAGATAGGCTTGTGCATGAGGGGAATCTGGTTGGGCCGACACTATGGGTGTGCCTGCATCTGATGTGGCTCTGATTTCCATATTAAGGGGAATGGCGCCCAAGAAGGGCAGGCCGAGCCGTTCAGCCTCTGCTTTGGCCCCGCCAGTACCAAAGATATCTGACGTTTCCCCACATCCCGGACAGACAAAATAGCTCATATTTTCAACAATTCCTAATACAGGGACATTCACACGCCGAAACATATTCAAGCCCTTGCGCGCATCTATCAGAGCGAGGTCCTGAGGGGTTGATACAATAACAGAACCAGCCAGATCAGCTTTTTGTGAGAGCGTTAATTGTGCATCGCCTGTACCTGGTGGCATGTCAATCACAAGCACGTCGAGCCCGTCCCAGGCCACATCGCGCAACATCTGCTGAACCGCAGACATCACCATTGGGCCACGCCAGATGGTCGGCGCGTCTTCATCAACCAGAAAGCCGATGGACATCGCCTGAAGCCCCCAGGCTAAAAGAGGAACCAACTTGTTGTTTTCTGTAACGGGTTTTTGATTTAGCCCGAGCAGACGAGGTAAGGAGGGGCCATAAATATCAGCATCCAAAATACCGGTCTTCAGCCCTTGTGCAGCAAAGGCCAGAGCAAGATTGATAGATGTTGTTGATTTGCCGACGCCGCCTTTTCCTGAAGCAACCGCAATCACATGCTTGGCTGGTTTTAATAATGTCTCATCCTGTGATGCAGACGCTTGTGCTGGTCCAGCCTGGCCTGCTGCGGATGTGGCTGCGGAGCTGTGAGAGGCCGGATTGTGAGCCGTCAGGATAACCGATACAGACAAAACGCCATTGATCTCATTTACAGCAGCTTCCGCAGCGGATTTGAGAGCGTCCGCTCCGCCAGCCTGCTCAGGGTCTATCTCAATCGTAAACCCGACATTCCCGTCTTTGATAACCACACCACTTACAGCATTTTCTGCAACAATGTCTGTGTCACGACCTGGCATTTGAACAGATTTCAGCGCGTGGAGGATTTTTTGTTCGGTAATTTGTGCTGACATTCTTGAATTTCCTGTCAATCGTCTAGATATAAGGGTGAAGCGGATGCTCTATCAACTAGTCATGCTTGTGCAGTTTTGCAAGCGGCGGTGATCGGGCGTTCCGCTATGCAAACAAAAAACAGCATTGCAAATGGAGCGCAGCAGATATGCCCTGGAACAATCAAGGCAATAATCAAGGTGGAAATCAGGGCGGCGGTCCCTGGGGCGGTGGCGGCAATAATGGCGGTCCCTGGGGCGGTGGTTCAGGTCGTCCGCCAGGTCGGCCAAATCCACCAGAATTTGATAAAATGTTCCGTGATTTCAGGAACCAATTTAATGGCCGTGTGCCCGGCGGTGGCAACCCACTGAAATATATGTGGCTGTTGCTGATTGTCGTGCTTGGTTTATGGGCGGCGACAGGTTTCTACCGAATCAATCCGCAACAGCAGGGCGTGGTCTTGCGTTTTGGTGAGTGGGTAAAAACAACATCACCTGGTCTGCATTATCATTTGCCGTTCCCAATTGAACAGGTGCTGACCCCTGATGTAACACGTGACAACCGACTTGAGATCGGGTTCCGCGATATTTCAGGCCGTTCAGCCTCACGCCGAGATATTGCTGATGAAAGTCAGATGATCACCGGCGATGAAAATATCGTTGATATTGATTTCGTGGTCTTTTGGCGAATTGCGGATGCGGGGGCCTATTTGTTCAATCTGGCTGAACCAGATGAAACCATCAAAGTCGCTGCGGAAGCGGTGATGCGTGAGATTATCGGGCAGACAGCAATTCAGACTGTGCTGACGGAAGGCCGTCAAAATGTTCAGACCTCTGTGCGTCAAAAGCTGCAGGAATTAATGGATGAATATAAAGCAGGTGTGCGTGTGCGTGAGGTACAGCTGCTGGCTGTTGACCCGCCATCAGATGTTATTGACGCCTTTAATGATGTTCAACGGGCACGTCAGGACAGGGACAGGCTGAAAAACGAAGCTGAAGCTTTCCGTAACGATATTGTTCCTCGGGCACGTGGTGAGGCTGCACGTTTGATCGCAGAAGCAGAAGCCTACCGTGAAGAAGTTGTGAACAGAGCACAAGGTGACGCGTCACGTTTTGATCAGGTTTATAACGCTTATGAAATGGATAAAGATGTGACCCGAGAGCGGATTTACATTGAAACCATCGAAGAGGTGTTTGGCAACATTGAGAAGATCATCATTGATGAAGATGGTCAGTCAGTAGTGCCATATCTGCCCTTGAAAGAGCTGGGTAAAGCCCAGAGCGCAAAATAACAGGAGATAAGACAATGAAGATGACACGTAATATTTCGCTTCTTTCTATCGGCCTGTTAATTCTGGGCCTCTATTCGGCAGCATTTACAGTTAACCAAACGCAGCAAGCGCTGGTATTGCAGTTTGGTGAACCAAAGCGGATTATCCAGGATCCCGGGCTCCAGTTTAAGATCCCGTTTATTCAGGACGCCGTGTATTATGAACGCCGTGTTTTGTCTTTGATCCCTCAGGATGCTGAGGAAGTCATTCTGGCAGATCAGAAACGCTTGCAGGTCGATGCTTATGCGCGGTACCGGATTATGGACCCCTTATTGTTCTTCCAAACCGTCCGCAATGAGTTTGGCGCCCGCGCTCGTCTGGAATCAATTATTGATTCATCAGTGCGTCGTGTGCTAGGTCGGGAAACGCTGGCGTCCATTCTCACAGGTGAGCGAGAAACCATTAATGGCTCTATCCGGGACGAGGTAAACCAGTCTGTGGAATCCCTTGGGATCGAAATTATCGATGTGCGCTTGCGTCGGGCAGATTACCCTGAAGCAACCAGCCAGAACATCTTTAATCGGATGAAATCTGAGCGAGAAAGAGAAGCGAAGGAATTCCGCGCGACCGGTGAAGAAGAAGCTCAGAAAATCAGAGCTGATGCAGAAAAAACCAGGACCGTGATTGTTGCTGAAGCCAAAAAAGAAGCGCAGCAGGTTCGTGGTGAGGGGGATTCAGATGCCATTCGCATCTATGCTGAAAGTTTTGGCAGAGACCCGGAGTTTTTCTCGTTTTACCGGTCAATGGAAGCTTATCGTAAATCAATCGGCGAGTCAGGCACATCCATGGTGTTGTCGCCCAGCTCAAGCTTCTTCCGGTACTTTAAGGATAAAGACGGCGCTGAATAAGCATATGATCCATAGTGATTGGCCCCATTCCGGCCTTATTGAGGCCAGAATGGGGACACGCTCTGGTGCTAATCCTCATCTGCAGTCAGACGAGCTTATCGGTTTGTCTGGCTGAAACCAATATCGAGAGATCAACAGATAACAGGATAAACTGATGCCAAATCATGTTTCTACAATGCGGATTGTAAACCGGAACGGCATATCTGCAGCCCAACGCGGTGCAGATACGGCCCTTTTCCTGCGTTACTTGCTGATGACAGGGTTTATCGCCCTGTTTGTATTACTGGGTAGCCAAACAGTGCGTGCCGCAGACCGGCCGGATAGTTTTGCGGATTTGGCAGAGCGTTTGTCACCAGCTGTGGTGAATATCTCCACGACTATGGTGGTGCGGGAAAATGGTCGGCCCCAGATGCCGCAGTTTCCTGAAGGCTCGCCATTTGAAGATTTTTTTCGAGAATTTGAAGATCGAGGTGAGCGGTCGCGTCGCGCACAGTCGCTTGGGTCAGGTTTCATCATCGATCCAGCAGGTATTGTGGTCACGAATAATCATGTGATCGAGAATGCTGACGAAATTTCAGTTATCTTGGCTAACGATGAAAGTTTTGAAGCTGAGGTTATCGGCCGCGATGCGAAAACAGACATCGCAGTTTTAAAAATTGACCCGGGTGATTCACAGCTGACTGCAGTAGCCTTCGGAGATTCTGACGGTTTGCGGGTTGGTGACTGGGTGATGGCCATTGGTAATCCCTTTGGTCTTGGCGGTACGGTGACCGCAGGTATCGTTTCTGCACGAGGGCGTGACATTGGCTCAGGCCCTTATGATGATTATATTCAGACTGATGCTTCAATTAACCGCGGTAATTCTGGCGGACCTTTGTTTAATCTTGATGGCGAGGTCATCGGCATTAATACTGCTATTTTCTCACAGACAGGCGGATCTGTTGGTATCGGGTTTGCGATCTCGGCGAATCTGGCGACCCAAGTTGTCAGCCAACTTCAGGATTTCGGCCGTACCCGCCGTGGCTGGTTGGGCGTGTTTATTCAGGAAGTGACCGAGGATATTGCCGATAGTTTAGGTCTGGAAGATGCAAAAGGGGCGCTTGTCGCATCTGTCACTGAAACCGGTCCTGCTGATGAAGCCGGTTTGCAAGCTGGCGATGTCATTATTCGTTTTGATGGTAAGGAAGTGAGCAAGAGCCGTGATTTGCCTCGGATTGTCGCTGAAACACCTGTCGAAGCGTCTGTAGATGTTGATGTGGTCAGAGATGGAAAAATGCGGACTCTTTCTGTCACACTTGGCGAGCTTGAACAGGCTGAAAACGGAGGTCTGCTGTCCAGATCGGGGAAAACGGGACCAGCTGAGGAGACCACACTTGACGATATCGGTTTGGCCGTTGCGCCACTCACTGCAGAGCTTGCCGAAAAATACGGTCTGACTGCTGATGAAAAGATAATCGTGGTGGTCGATGTTTCTGAGGGCAGCCCCGCAGCTAGCAAAGGGCTGCAGCCTGGCGATATCATCCGCCGTTTGAATCAGTCAGCAATTTCATCTGTCAGCCAGTTGGGCGACGGAATTGCCAAGGCCAAAGAAAGCGGACGAAAAGGCGTGTTAATGCTGATTGAAAGCGAGGGACAGACACGGTTTGTTCAGGTCAGTTTCGACCAGTAAACACTACCCCGTACTGCCAAAGTTAAAGAAGCCGGGCCGCGTGTCCGGCTTTTTTACGTTGGGGCAAAATCTTTCGAATAATAGCCTTGCAAATATAAAAGCCCGGTCAAATCCGTATGATTTAACTGGGTATCAATTTGTTGACGAAGTGCGGGCTTGCCTTCAAAGGCAACGCCCAGACCAGCATAATTCAGCATCGCCATGTCATTTGCCCCATCACCCACGCACAAGGTCTCATCAGGGCTAAGGCTATATTCAGCTATATAGTTTTGCAAACAGGCAAGCTTTGCCTGTTTACCCAGAATTGGGGGAACAGCGCGCCCTGTCAGCCTGTTGTCGCTGATTTCCATAACATTGCTGTGATGGCCATTAAACCCTAATTTTCCGGCAATCACACCTGTCAGAAATGTGAAGCCGCCTGACACCAGATAACAGATGCTTCCTTGTGCGCGCATCGTTGCGATAACTTCATGTGCCCCATCAGTAACCTGTGTGTTTTTGATCACATCATCTAACAGACTCGCAGGTTGGCCAGCCAGAAGGGCTAACCTGGCCTCAAGCGCCTCATTGAAAGCCAACTCTCCGGCCATTGCTCTGGCGGTGATAGGTTTTATTTGCTCGGCAATTCCGGCCAGTTCGGCCAGTTCGTCAAGAGACTCACCACGGATAATGGTTGCATCCATATCTGCAAGCATAAGTTTTTTTTGACGCCTCTCAGCGTGAATTTTATTCACATCAATCTTATGTTTGTCAGCGTCTTCCCGCAGTTTTAGCCAGGGCCAGTCAGGTGGACAAAGTGCCTGAACTGCATCGCTTGTTGATTTTGGCCCGCTCATGATTTCAATATCTTGCAAGCTAGCTTGTTCGGCAAATTCAATAAGCTTTTCAACAGAGCCGGGCGTTGATTTTCGGGCTGAAAGCACAGCGATATCTTGCATAGTCTTTTCCGATCCAGTAAATCCTGTGCTTATGACACAGCCAAATCCTGCCTCAGACTATATTCTTCTGGCTGGCCCGACAGCAAGTGGCAAATCGGCGCTTGCTCTTGATTTTGCAGATCAGCTTAATGGCGTCATCATAAATGCCGATTCAATGCAAGTTTATGCAGACCTTCGTGTTTTGACAGCCCGGCCGTCTGAAGATGATGAAGCATGTCAACCGCATAAGCTTTATGGAACTGTTGATGGAGCCGAGCGTTATTCAGTTGGCAGATGGCTTGTTGATTTGCATGTCGCCGTTGACGAAACACGGGCTCAGGGCAAATTACCGATCATAGTCGGCGGGACTGGATTTTACCTGAATGCGGCCGAACAGGGAATATCTACTATTCCGGATATTCCGGAAGAGGCACGAGAAGAAGCAATCAGCTATCATCAGAAACAGGGTGGTCAGGCAACTCTGGAAACGCTTCAAAAGGTGGACCCAATCATTGCCGACAGGCTGGAGGCTGGTGATAGCCAGCGGCTGGTGCGTGCTCTTGAAGTTGTGATGCATACAGGTAAGCCTTTGTCCTATTGGCAGTCCCGCCCTCGTGAAGGTGGTCTGACAGGCAGGGCGTTCAAAATTGCACATATTCCAGAGCGAGAGGTAGTCTATAAGCGGATTAATAAGCGTTTTTCAGCCATGATTGAAATAGGGGGGCTGGCCGAGGTTGAGCAGCTTTTGCAGCGCCGCCTTGCCCCCGATTTGCCGGTGATGAAGGCGTTAGGCGTAACAGCACTGGCCGCTTTTCTAAATGGGACATGCGATAAACAAGAAGCTATTTATGTCGCCAGTCGTGACACACGACATTATGCAAAAAGACAGATGACTTGGCTGCGTAATAATTTTATTTCAAATTATGAAAATAATGAGACATATTCAAACCAATTATGCCATAAAATCTTTGCAAAAATTCTACAAACAACTTGACTTTCTTGTTGAAGTTGTGGTATCAGACATAATAGCGATAAACGCTCCGAAGTCTTAAAAGCCAAATAAAACCGAATGTTGCCTGCGGCGGATCCGGTTTTTTTGTGTTGAGCAGAGGCAAATAGGATTTTTCGGGGTTAAGACGGGATAAAGATGATGACTGATAAGCAACAGGCCAAACCTTCTGTTCAAATGATGGAAGGGGCAGAACTGATTTTAAAAGTGCTGGAAGATCAGGGTGTAGAGGTCATTTTTGGCTACCCTGGCGGTGCTGTTCTGCCGATTTATGATGCCCTGTTCCGGAATAATTCCATCCGCCATATTCTGGTGCGTCACGAGCAGGCAGCGGTTCATGCCGCCGAAGGTTATGCCCGGTCAACTGGTAAGGTCGGTGTTGTTTTGGTAACCTCTGGGCCGGGGGCAACTAATGCGGTCACAGGTCTTACTGATGCGATGATGGATTCAGTGCCGATTGTTTGCCTGACTGGACAGGTGCCCAGCCACTTGATTGGCACGGATGCGTTTCAGGAAGCAGATACATCTGGGATCACGCGGCCTTGTACAAAACATAATTATCTGTGCAAATCAAGCGCACAGCTCCAGGCGAATGTTGAAGAGGCATTTCATGTCGCCCGATCAGGACGGCCTGGTCCGGTGGTGATTGATCTGCCAAAAGATATCCAGCTGCTGGATGCCCCTTTCGTAGAAGGCGGCGTTTTAAGCGAATCTGAACAGCGGTACAGACCGCGTACACAGCCATCTGCAGAACAGATTAAAAAAGCTGTGAAGCTGATGAAAAAAGCAAAGCATCCGGTAATTTATGGTGGCGGCGGTCTGATTAATTCGGGTCCGGAAGCCTCTGCAAAACTGCGTGAATTAGTCGCCTTAACAGGCTGGCCAACAACATTGACTTTGATGGGGCTTGGCGCGTTGCCAGCGGATGACCCGCATTTTCTTGGTATGCTTGGTATGCATGGGACATATGAAGCGAATATGGCGATGCATCAATGTGACTTCATGTTGAATTTGGGGGCTCGATTTGATGACCGTGTGACCGGCCGGTTGAATGCCTTTTCGCCTGGCTCAGTGAAGATTCATGCCGATATTGATCCGTCTTCGATTAACAAGGTTGTTCAGGTGGATGTTGGTATCGTTGGTGATGCCACCGCGGTTCTTGATGCGCTAATTGCTGAATTAAAGGCAGATGGTTTTGCCCCAAATGCCAAAGCCCTGTCAGGCTGGTGGGATCAAATTAATCAGTGGCGTTCACGTGACTGTCTCAAATTTGTCCAGTCTGGGAAAGTGATTAAGCCACAGAATGCGATAAAACGGCTGTATGAGCTGACCCGCGATCGTGACGTCTATGTCACCACAGAGGTTGGTCAGCATCAGATGTGGGCGGCTCAGTATTTTGGCTTTCATCACCCCAACAGATGGATGACCTCTGGTGGTTTGGGGACGATGGGGTATGGGCTGCCGTCTGCTGTGGGCACCCAAATTGCACATCCTGCGGCAACAGTTGTGGATATTTCTGGCGAGGCATCGTTTTTAATGAACATGCAGGAACTGTCTACCATCGCCCAATATCGGTTGCCGGTGAAGATTTTCATCCTGAATAACGAATGGATGGGGATGGTCCGGCAATGGCAGGAATTAAATCATGGCTCTCGCTATTCAGAGAGCTACAGCGCGTCTCTGCCTGATTTCGTTAAACTAGCGGAAACATTTGGCATGACTGGTCTGCGGGCTTCAGAGATTGGCGAATTGGATGATGTGATCACCACGATGCTGCACACAGATGGGCCGGTAATTGCTGATATCTGTATTGAAAAAGAAGAGAATTGTTTCCCTATGATCCCATCAGGGGCGGCTCATAATGAGATGATTCTTAACGCTGAGGATGAAGCGTCCAATTCTGTATCTGATGAAGGTAAAATCCTCGTCTAATTAGGGGGGTGTCGCGGCTCAATGGTGGTCGGGCATCCACGAAACCTGCCTTTTCTTTTCATAGGAAGGATACCTTAAACTATGCTTGATACCTCAGTTTCAGAGCGACACACACTGTCCATTTTGGTTGACAATGAACCAGGCGTTCTGGCCCGGGTTGTCGGTCTGTTTTCAGGCCGCGGTTATAACATAGAAAGCTTAACTGTTTCTGAGGTTGACGAAGCCCGGCATCAGTCCCGGATTTCGGTGGTCACATCAGGAACCCCGATGGTGATTGAACAGATCAAAAAATTACTGGCCCGCCTTGTTCCGGTCCATTCAGTTCAAGATCTGACCATTGGCCCTGCTCATGTGGAACGAGAGCTGGCCTTAGTGAAAATCGTCAATACAGGCAATAAACGTGTTGAGGCTCTGCGTGTCGCTGATAGCTTTAGGGCACGCACATTAGACAGCACACTGAACAGTTTTGTGTTTGAAGTGACGGGTAATTCATCGAAAGTTACAGCCTTTATCAATCTGATGGATTCTTTAGGTGAAATCGAAGTTGCCCGAACAGGCGTCTGTGGAATGACGAGGGGGAATAAGATTGATATGTCACTGGATAGCTCAGCTTAAGCAAATGAGTGAGGTCTGACTTTTTTCTTTTGTTTCTGTGGCTCACCGTTTATTACCTAGTGGCAGAATACAAATCATAGGTGAGTTCCACAACCGGAGCCTCACAACAGCCCTATTACCGCACCTCGCCCTAGTGGCGTTTCAGTTGAAGGAGAAATGACATGCGTGTGTATTATGATCAGGATGCCGATGTTGGTCTGATTAAATCAAAAAAAGTTGTGATCGTCGGCTATGGCTCTCAAGGTCATGCTCATGCAGCGAATCTAAAAGACAGTGGTGTTGCTGAAGTTGCTGTTGCTTTGCGTGAAGGCTCATCAACCCGTGCCAAGGCAGAAGCTGCAGGGTTTAAGGTGATGTCTGTTGCTGAAGCTGCTGCCTGGGGTGATGTGGTCATGATGCTGACGCCTGACGAGCTGCAAGCAGACATATATTCTGATGAGATTGCAAATAACATTCGCCCCGGTGCTGCGATTGCCTTTGCCCATGGTCTGAATGTGCATTTTAACTTGATTGAACCGCGTGGTGATATTGACGTGTTTATGGTTGCACCAAAGGGGCCTGGCCATACCGTACGCGGCGAATATATGAAAGGCGGCGGTGTACCATGTTTGCTGGCCGTATATCAGGATGCCTCAGGAAACACACATGATATCGGCCTGTCTTATGCCAGTGCTGTCGGCGGCGGCCGTTCAGGCATTATTGAAACAACATTCCAAGAAGAGTGTGAAACAGACCTGTTCGGCGAGCAGGCCGTTCTGTGTGGCGGTCTGGTCGAATTGATTAAAGCTGGTTATGAGACTCTGACCGAAGCTGGTTATGCACCTGAGATGGCTTATTTCGAGTGTTTGCACGAGGTAAAGCTGATTGTGGACCTGATTTATGAAGGTGGTATCGCCAACATGAATTATTCAATATCAAACACAGCAGAATATGGTGAATATGTTACTGGCCCTCGGATTATCACAGAAGACACCAAAGCAGAAATGAAGCGGGTGCTTGAAGATATCCAGTCAGGACGCTTTACTCGCGACTGGATGTT
Source organism: SAR116 cluster alpha proteobacterium HIMB100 (assembly GCA_000238815.2). NCBI lineage: Bacteria > Pseudomonadati > Pseudomonadota > Alphaproteobacteria > Puniceispirillales (SeqCode) > SAR116 cluster alpha proteobacterium HIMB100. The sequence continues at coordinate 131,055 of AFXB01000004.1, forward strand.
GGAAAACAAGGTCCACCAGGCGAACTTTAAAGCAACACGTCGTCGGAATGCAGCTCACAATATTGAAGAGGTGGGCGAGCGTCTGCGGGGCATGATGCCATGGATCGGTGCCAACCGGTTGGTTGATAAAGATAAGAACTAAGATACATGCTTGTTGCCCAGGCAGGATAACTGCCTGTATCATTTTCGGTTTTGAAGGGGGATCAGAGTGATTCCCCTTCTTTACATTTTGGCATTAAACGTGCAATCTTGAGGCGACCGATTTCATAGGAAGAATGGCATTACTTTAGTCTGTCTGGCCGGGTAGGGAAAACATCATGTTTGGTTCAGTTTTTGGGTTTTTATCAGCGGATATTGGTATCGATTTAGGCACCGCTAACACGCTTGTCTATGTCAAAGGGCGCGGCATCGTGTTGAATGAGCCGTCTGTCGTTGCTATGGCGCAGGTTCGCGGCAAAACACAAGTGCTTGCTGTTGGTGAAGAAGCCAAAGTTATGTTGGGGAAAACCCCAGGCAACATTCAGGCGATCCGGCCGATGGCTGACGGTGTTATCGCTGATTTTGAAGTCGCCGAAGAGATGATCAAACATTTTATTCGTAAGGTGAATGGCCGGTTTTCAATCGCCAGCCCACAAATGATCATTTGTGTGCCATCTGGGTCAACAGCTGTTGAGCGGCGCGCTATCCAGGAATCGGCAGAGGCTGCGGGTGCACGCCGGGTGTTCTTGATCGAAGAGCCAATGGCAGCTGCAATTGGTGCGGATTTGCCGGTTACAGAACCATCGGGATCGATGGTCGTTGATATTGGAGGCGGCACGACAGAGGTAGCAATTTTGTCATTGGGTAATATCGTTTATGCCCATTCTGTGCGGGTCGGCGGTGATAAAATTGATGATGCGATTATTGGTTATATGCGTCGTACTCATAATCTGCTGATTGGAGAGGCAACGGCCGAGCGGATTAAAAAGACAATCGGTATTGCCCGTCGGCCGGAAAAATCATCCGGTGTACGCATTGAAGTGCGAGGGCGCGATTTGGTAAATGGCGTCCCGAAAGAGATTAATATCTCTGAATCCCAAGTGGCTGACGCGATTTCTGATCCTTTGAAACAGATCGTTGAAGGGGTGAAAATGGCGCTTGAGCAGGCGCCGCCAGAACTAGCTGCAGATATCGTGGAAAAAGGAATTGTTCTGACAGGCGGTGGAGCCATGTTGCGGGAAATGGATACTGTTCTGCGTGAAGCGACAGGATTGCCAATTTCGATTGCTGAAGATCCGCTTTTCTGTGTGGTTATGGGAACAGGTCGCTGTCTTGAGGAGCTGAAGACACTTCGTCACGTTCTGATCGGGGCTTAGGACAGCTATGGCTGGGCGCAAAACTACAAAGCGCGCAAGCCAGTCCAAAAGAGTCTCTCAGCTTTTTTATATTTTTCTTGGCTTTTTGCTGATTTTAATTGGTAAGGCAGACATCATGGCTGTGCGAACAGCCCAGAATGACGTCTCTGAGTTATTTGCACCTTTATTCGATGTGGTGTCTGCACCTGTGCGCGCTGTTGAGACGATGTTTGAGGGGGTGCGGACCGTTGCGTCTCTGCGTGAAGAGACGGTCAGGTTGAGAGCTGAAAATGACCGTCTGAAGCGATGGCAAAGGCGCGCAGAAATACTGGAATCTGAAAACCGGCAATTACGAACAGTTCTGGGAGCGGTTATTCCGCCTGACCGTCAGGCGATCACCGCCAGAGCCATCACCGCACCCGGCAGCAGCTTTTCACATGCCATGCAGATTATACATGGCCCTGACCAACGCATTCAGCGTGGAGACCCGGTAGTGACAGCAAATGGGCTTGTTGGCTATATTGTTGAAGTTGGGCAGCGGTTTTCTTGGGTTTTGCTGCTGAGTGATGTGAATTCCCGCATACCTGTATTGTTGTCAAGCTCATCCTGGCCTGGTCTTGCGATTGGCCAGAATTCAGGAGCACTTGCCTTAAGCTTTCTGCCTTTGGAAGCTGAGCCAAAAGAAAATGAGCTTGTCCTGACATCGGGTCATGGTGAACTTCTTCCTGCCGGTTTGCCTGTGGGTCGTGTAATCGCGGCAAGGGGCCGCAAATTTTACATTGAGCCTGCAGTTGACCTCCGCACTGTTTCTTTTGTTTCTATTCTGGTCAGACCAGAGGGCAGTGCACCTGAATCTATTTCTGTTTTAGAGCGGTTTTTCACGCCTTTGCCGGAAAAGGATGATGGACGGCTGCTTGAGGGGTTCAGCACTAAGGATGTCATACAATGAGCTTAGGGCCTATGGATAAACCGGCCGACCTGCAATCTGTTTTGCCTGTACAGATTCTGTGTGGGTTAGCTGGCTTGTTGTTCGTACTGTTCGAAGGGGCTCTCGCACAATGGTCAATTTTTTATAATTCTGCGCCGTTACTTGCGCTTTGTTATATTTATTTCATGTATATTGCCTATCCGTTCAGGCTGTCTTTACTGGCGGTTCTTCTGATGGGCATATTCTCAGAAATTATGTTTTTTCAGATGCTCGGCGTGAACAGCATAGCCTTTGTTATTGCCGCACTTGTGACACAATGGCGTGCTACTTATCTTGCAGATTCAGATTTTATTGAACTGTGGGGAAATTTTTCATTAATTGTCATTCTGGTTGGGGCCATAAAATTAATAATCTATTTTATCAGCCATTTTTCATTGCCAGATTTATCGTCTTTGCTCCAGCAGACAGGGATGACGGTTCTGCTGTTTCCAATTTTTTATGTCGTTCTGGTCTCGCTCTCATCTGTTCTGGTAAAGATTATGACGGTTCAATCCAGCTAAGGTGCTGCTTTGCCAAATAGACTGAAAGGCTGTTAAATGAAAAAGCGCAAAGAGCAAAAAGAACTGTCTTCTGTTATGACACGGCGGATGCTGATGGTCGGCGGTGGACAGGCTCTCTTAGGGGCCTTGCTTGTGGGCAGGCTCTATCAGCTACAAATTGCGCAAACAGATAATTATCAACGTCTGTCTGACCGTAATCAGTTTGATAAACGACTGGTCCAAGCGCCACGTGGCCGTCTTTTGGATGCGCGTGGCCGGCTTCTTGCTGGAAATTCAGAAATTTTTGAACTCCGGATGCTGCCTGCCCGGATCTCAAATATGAGGGCGTGGCTTAATCGTGTGCGTAAAATTGTCAGGCTCCGTCCAGCTGAAATCGAGTCTATTCTCAAGCGTATAGACGACCAGCCTGATTTTTTGGAAGTGACTGTACGGTCTAATCTTACTCAACGAGAATTGTCTCGTTTAGCTGTTCTTTCTCCTGTTTTGGAAGGGGCGTCTTTCCGGAAGAGCTTCAGACGTATCTACCCGCAGGGTTGGATGACGGCTCATATAACTGGTTATGTCTCACCGGCGAATAAACGAGATGTCAAGGCTAACCCTGAATTACGGTATCTTCCAGCATCGCGGATTGGCCGTTCTGGTCTGGAACGCACTTTTGAGGCCAATCTGAGAGGGGCTGCAGGTGTTGAACGGATCGAAATGAATTCGAAAGGTAAACCTGTTCGTGTGTTACGTGACAAGCAGGCAACGGCTGGTGACGACATCAGGCTTTCCATTGATGTTGGTGCCCAATCTTTTGCCGCAGAAAGATTACGGCGCGGTAAGTCAGACATTATTCCCCTTCAAAACCCAAATGTGCAAAGAGCTTTGCTCGATAATTCTGAATTGCGGGCCCATGTCACAACCGGTGATGATCTGGTCTTACAGGACGAAAAGGGCCGGCTGGTGCCTCCAGAGTCTGGTGCGGCGACGGTAATGGATATTCATACAGGGGAAATCAAACTAATGGTTTCCGTGCCTGGGTATGATCCGAATTTATTTTCAAACCGCCTTTCCGTCAGGGATTGGCGCAGGCTAAACCAACATCCGCGTACACCCTTGCTGAACCGGGTAACGTCAGGGCTTTACGCGCCGGGATCAACCTTTAAAATGGTGGTTCTGGCTGCGGCGCTTGAGGCTGGTGTAGTGTCACAGAGCACGCGTTATGAATGTACAGGTGAATTTGAATTTGGAAATTCGATCTTTCACTGCTGGAATGATCAAGGTCACGGCAACGTAGATTCTATTCAGGCACTAGAGCGTTCTTGTGATGTGTATTTCTATCAAATTGCGCTGAAAACAGGCATTAACCGAATTCATGATATGGCGCGACGTCTGGGTCTGGGTCTGCCGACCGAGGTCGGGTTTGCAAATGAAAAGACAGGGATCATCCCTGATCGGAATTGGAAAATGGAAAGCCGGGGGACTGTGTGGACTCCCGGGGAAACAGTTGTTGCTGGGATTGGGCAGGGTTTTGTTCTGACCACTCCTTTACAGCTTGCGGTGATGACAGCACGTATCGCTAATCGAAAATATGCTGTGTCGCCGCGTCTTGAGGCTGTGATAGGCACAACAGAAATGCCTGAATTTCCGCCCTTAAATATTGCTCCTGAGATCATTGATGTGCTTCATCGTGGTATGCGGGCTGTAACTGCAGGGCTTCTGGGAACAGCGCGAAAATACGATATTGATGATGACGGGATGGCGGGCAAAACCGGAACGGTTCAGGTGAAGCGGATTACAAAAGAGCAGAGAGAAAAGGGTATAATCGATAATATAGACCGGCCTTGGAAAGAGCGTGATCACGCCTTATTTGTAGCTTTTGCGCCCTATAAGCGTCCCAAGTACGCGCTGTCTCTTGTTGTTGAGCATGGGGGCTCTGGCTCATCTATGGCTGCACCAATTGCGCGGGATATCCTCAGCTACGTTTTGGCTGAAAGTAAACAAGAGGCGGTCTGATGTTGTTGTTTCGGTTTTTGTTTCGCTTGCCATGGTTGTTGCTCTTTTCAATCGCTGCTCTTGTCGTGATTGGGACTTTGGCTTTGTACTCAGCTTCAGAAGGGTCATGGACGCCGTGGGCAGAGCGCCAGATTCTTCGTGCTGCAATTGGCACTGTTCTGTTATTTTTAATCGCATTCATCCCTACGCGCTGGCTCTATAACTGGTCCTATTTAGGGATTGTGCTTGCTGTTCTGGTCTTGGTATCACTGCTATTCGTTGGCGTCGGTGTAGGGGCAACACGATGGATTGCGCTTGGCCCGTTTAATTTTCAGCCATCAGAGCCCGCTAAATTGGCAGTGATCATTGCTCTTGCCCGTTACTTGTCAAGCCAGACCCCAGAACAGATGCAATCTATTGTGACTTATGTTCCTGTCGTTGTGCTTATTGCTGTTCCTTTTGGGTTGGTTGTGATCCAGCCAGATTTGGGAACATCTTTCATGTTATTGGTTGGCGGTTTGGCTGTGGTGTTTGCTGCTGGCTTGCCGCGCAGATATGTTTTTTCAGGCCTGATAGCCGGGTTGGCGGCACTCCCTATTTTGTGGTCCCAGCTTTATAATTATCAAAAGGCGCGCATTCTGACATTTTTAAACCCTGAAGCTGATCAGTTGGGCGCCGGGTATCAGATTGCTCAGTCCAAAATAGCCCTTGGCTCTGGCGGTCTGTTTGGAAAAGGGTTTCTTATGGGGTCTCAAAGCCAGCTGAATTATTTGCCCGAAAAGCAAACTGATTTTGTGTTCACTATGATTGGTGAGGAATTTGGCTTTATTGGTAATCTGGCCGTGCTGTTTACTTATTTTGTCATTTTGGCATCCTGCCTGATGATTGCGGTTCGATGCCGTAACCGGTTTGGGCAGCTATTATGTACAGGCATTTCGGTGATGCTGTTTTTATACGTTTTTGTGAATATTGGCATGGTGACAGGGCTGCTTCCTGTTGTTGGAGCCCCTCTGCCATTGATATCATATGGCGGAACAGCAATGTTGACTGTCTTCATCGGTCTCGGTCTAGTTGTTAACATTGCCCTGCATCAACACCTCCAAGATAATGATCTTCTTTAACTGGATTTTTGCGTGAAAAGCGATTGACCCTTATCTGCACAACGTCAAAAGGATTATATTATGTTCGAAAGTTTTTTTCCGCGCCCAAAACTATTTTTCCTAAGTGCGATTGCCTGGTCTGCTGTGGTTATTTCCATTTGGTATGGTTTCGGCGACACGCTTGGTCGAGTGCTCGGATTTGCTCTGGATAATGATCCACAAAACCCTATCATTGGTGTGGGGTATTTTATCTCTTCCGAATTTTTGTGGTTTTACCTCTATTATGTTTTGATCTGTGCGTTATTCGCTGCTTTTTGGTTTCGTTATCTGCCTCATAGATGGCAGATTTGGTCGATTGTTGGCTCTCAGCTGATCCTCTTTTCAACCTATTTTTCGGTTCAGGTGTCTGTAGCCATCAATAATTGGCGGCGTCCATTTTTTGATGCGGTGCAAAATGCGCTTTCTGATGATAGCACCACGACTGCGGCTGATCTTTACAGCCTTATTCTTATTTTCACTCAGATCGCATTTATCTGGATATTTGTTTATGTTCTGACACGTTTTTTCGTTTCGCACTATGTGTTTCGCTGGCGTACAGCAATGAATGATTTCTATATCTCGAAATGGGGTCAGGTACGGCATATTGAAGGCGCATCGCAACGGGTGCAGGAAGATACCATGCGTTTTGCAGGTATTGTGGAAGGCTTAGGCGTTGCAATTGTTGATTCCATTATGACGTTGTTTGCCTTCCTGCCAGTTCTGATGGCGCTGTCAAGTAACGTAACCTCACTGCCATTTGTTGGCGAAATTGCCAATCCGCTTTTAACAGCTGCCATTTTCTGGTCTGTGTTTGGGACTGTGTTTTTGGCCACTGTCGGCATCAAGCTGCCAGGGCTGGAGTTTAAGAACCAGCGTGTTGAGGCCGCTTATCGTAAAGAGCTTGTTTATGGCGAGGATGACGAAAGCCGGGCACAGCCCCCAACATTGTCAGAATTATTTAGCAATGTACGGCGGAATTATTTCCGGCTGTATTTTCACTACATGTATTTCAATGTGGCCCGCAGTTTCTATTTGCAAGCAGATAACATTTTTGCCTATTTGTTGCTGATCCCTACAATCGCTGTTGGAGCGATCACTTTTGGTTTGATGCAACAAATATTGACTGCATTCAGCCAGGTGACAAATTCATTCCAATATCTTGTAAATTCATGGCCAACCATCGTTGAACTGCTCTCAATCTACAAACGTCTGCAGGCATTTGAAGCGTCAATCTATGACACGCCTTTGCCACAAATTGACCAGGATTTCATGGCTGTTGGAAAAGAAGATTAATACAGCTTAAGAGAGCCAGTTTTCAGAAAACCGGTTGTCGAAAGGCCGGGCAGGGTGTCGATAATGACAACCTGCCCGCCTGTTTCCGTAACATGCTGATAGCCAACGACATGCTCAGCCACATAATCACCGCCTTTAATCAAAATGTCTGGGCTTAGAGTTTCTATAAGTGTTTGCGGCGTATCTTCAGCGAACAACACAACAGCTGAAACATAGGGCAGTGCAGCCAGGGAACGGGCACGGTCCTGCTCTTGTTGAATTGGACGGTTACTGCCTTTCAATTGTTTGACAGAAGTATCAGAGTTCAGCCCCACAATTAAATGATCACAATGCGCAGCAGCCTGAGAAAGCAGATGAATGTGGCCTGGATGCAGCAAGTCAAAGCATCCGTTAGTAAAGCCGATTTTTTTACCCTTATCACGCCACTGTGTGACATTCACCTTTGTTGTGGCAAGGGTGGCGTCAACAGCCTCTGTGCTGCTTGCAACGATTAATTCACCAGGTGTCAGGCTGGCTGTGCCTGTTTTGGCAACTACTAATGATGCGCCGAGGTTTGCCAGCTGTATCCCAGCTTTGTCGTCAAGCCCCGTCATCTTTGCTGACGTCATCAGCGCAAGCACTGTGTCGCCTGCACCTGAGACATCATAAACATCACATGGGTAAGCAGGCAGGTGTACCGCGTGATCAGGTTCAACCAACAGCATACCTCTGGCGCTTAATGTGACCAGCATCTGTTGAATGTCATTCTGTTTCATTTGCGTGCGCGCAGCAGCCTCTATTTCCTCAAGCTCATAAAGGGCCGCGCCACAGGCTCTGGAAAGCTCAGCTAAATTTGGCGTGAGCATCGTTGCGCCCTTATAAACAGAGAAATCATGTGATTTCGGATCTACAATAACCGGAACATCATTTGCCTCTGCCAACTTTATCAAGCGATGATTAATGTCTGAAAACAGACAGCCCTTTGCATAATCAGATAAGACAAGAACCTCTGCCTGTTCAATTAATGTTTCAGCATGTGAGACAATTTGTTCTGCTTGCTGGGTAGTAATCGGCTCTGTTGTTTCTGAATCGACACGCAACATCTGCTGGCCAGAAGATAAATAGCGTGTTTTCAGAGTTGTTCGCCTGTCAGCACAGCTCACTGGGCAGAAGCTCAACTGTGGGATTTGGCTGAGGGTATCAGTGAGTTCAACGGCCACGGGGTCTTGGCCAACGCATCCGACCAAGGTGACCTGACATCCAAATTGGGCGAGATTTCGTGCAACATTGGCAGCACCACCTGTTGCCTGAGACGATTGCGAATGAGAAAGAACCGGGATAGGCGCCTCTGGTGAAATGCGCTGAACATGACCGATAACATATCTATCAAGCATCACATCACCGATAACCAGAACGGATTTTCCTTGAACAGCATTGATATGCTGAACAATCAACTCTGTGTGTTTCATGCGCCAGTCTTCTTTTGATTTGCTCTTTTGCGATGCGCTTTAGCACCACCGTCAACCTGTTTTTGTGTTGAGCGGGTGAGGCCGATCGCATCATCTGCTACATTCTTTGTGATAACCGAACCTGCCCCGATTAAGGCACCTTTACCAATTTCTACGGGAGCGACTAATGCGCTGTTTGAGCCTATGAATGCCTGCGCTCCAATGATCGTCGTTGACTTATTGAAGCCGTCATAATTGCACGTGATTGTACCAGCACCAATATTAGCCTTTTCGCCAATAGTTGCGTCACCCAGATAGCTGAGGTGGTTTGCCTTTGCCCCTTCAGAAAAAACAGCGTTTTTGGTTTCCACAAAATTACCAATTTTCACCCGTGGACCGAGCTTTGTTCCCGAGCGCAAGCGGGCATAGGGGCCGACAACACATCCCTCTGCCAATGAAGCGCCTTCAAGATGTGAAAATGCCTTAATCTGGCAATTATTTGCGATTGAAACACCAGGCCCGATAAAGACATGCGGTTCAATGACCACATCTGTTCCAAAGCGCGTATCTGCGGAGATAAACACAGTTTCGGGCGCGTGCAAGGTTACGCCACTTGCCATGGCCTGAGCCCTTAGCCTGTCCTGCATAACTGCCTCTAGCTGAGCAAGCTGCACCCGATCATTCACGCCAGCCAGCTCGGCTTCATCGGTAGTCAGTACTTTTATCTGCAAGCCATTTGTAGAAGCAAGCCCAACCAAATCTGTCAGGTAAAGCTCATTCTGGCTGTTTTTCGCTTCAATCTGCGGCAGAAATTCAACCAGAACCCCAGCTTTCACAGCCATTGCTCCGCCATTAACCAAATTGACCTGTTTCTGGCTGTCTGAAGCATCCTTATGTTCTATGATCGCTTCGACCGTCCCTGTACTGGACTGGATGATGCGGCCATAACCGGTTGGGTCTCCTGCGTAAAAGCCAAGCAGGCAGATATCTGAATCAGTGTTAATGGAGTCGGCCATTTCCCGCAAAGTATCTGGCTGTATCAGCGGTGTATCTGCATAAAGGATAATTACAGGCCTGTCTGGGGGGAGATGCTGTAGTTGATCTAAGCAACATTTGACGGCATGTCCTGTCCCCAGAGGTGGGTCCTGAATGACCGTTTCTGCGTTTGTTCTGACCAGCTCAGCGATGACCTGACCGTCACTGCTGATCACACATAGATGTTGTGTTGCCCCAGCAATTCTTGCCGCCTCGCAAACCCAAGAAATAAGGGCTTTGCCAGCAACCTCATGAAGGGGTTTGGCGAGCTTTGATTTCAGGCGCGTACCTTTGCCAGCCGCTAGAATAATTGCTGAAAATTCCATGATTTGTTTATACAGCCGCCCTAATTTTCTGGCAAGGCGATTAGCTTTATCAGGTCAGGCTTTGCAACTCTATCTGATTTCAGTTATGACAGTGAGGGCATACCAAAAGCGTTTCGGTGGGGTCAGAACATGTGCGGCATTATTGGCTATATTGGTGATCAGCAAGCAGCAGATATCGTGTTGGCCTCATTGCAGAGGCTGGAATACAGAGGTTATGACAGCGCTGGAATAGCCACTGTCGCCAAAGGTCAGTTACATCTTGTTCGATCAGTTGGCAAATTGAACAATCTTGCGTCTTTGCTGGCAGACCAAAAACAACCTGGACAGATCGGCATTGGCCATACTCGTTGGGCCACTCATGGTGGTGTTACAGAACAAAACGCTCATCCGCATACTGCAGGTGGTCGTGTAGCGATTGTTCATAACGGAATTATTGAAAATTACGCCTCTTTGAAGGATCAGTTGATAGCTGAGGGTCACACCTTCACCAGCGATACGGATTCAGAAGTTCTGGCGCATCTGTTTTTACAAGCAGATAAACAAAACCTGTCACCAGAAGAGGCCATGAAATCTGTGCTTGGCCAGATTAGCGGGGCCTTTGCGCTTGCTGTTCTATATGCAGATGAACAAGAGCGGCTTTTAGTGGCACGTCAGGCGTCGCCCTTAGCTATTGGCACAGCAGATGGCATGGTGTGTGTGGCATCGGATGCGCTGGCTATGGCGCATTTAACACGCAATGTTATCTATCTCAAAGATGGCGATTTTGCATCTTTAACAAAAGAAGATGTGACCATTTGGGATAAAGATGGCCAGCGTGTAAATCGAGAGGTCATCACTGTTTCATCTGCCCCGTCTTTAATTGATAAAGCGGGTTATCGTCACTTCATGGAAAAGGAAATTCATGAACAGCCTGACGCCATCGCCCACACCTTATCTGCTATGCGTGAGGCCGCGCAAATAGATGACGAATTGGGACAGATATCTCATCTGGTGATCCTCGCTGCTGGAACCAGCCATTATGCTGGCCAGGTTGGCCGCTATTGGTTTGAGCAGCTCGCTGGCTTACCGGTAGCCGTAGAAGTTGCCTCAGAATATAGATATCGCCATCCAGCGCATTTTTCTGGTGGGGCCGCGCTGGCGATTTCGCAATCAGGGGAAAGTCTGGATACCCTGATGGCTATGCGGCATGCTGCTGATTTAGGATTGAAAACGGTTTGTATTGTCAATGTGCCTGAAAGTACAATCGCCAGAGAGGCAGACATTGTGCTGCCCACACGAGCAGGCCCTGAAATTGGTGTTGCCTCAACCAAGGCCTTTACCGCCCAATTGACTGTATTGTTGTCTCTGGCCATCCGGATAGGACTGAAACGCGGCCATATAACGTCTGCACAAGCTGAAATTTATGAAACACAAGTGCTCGGCTTGCCGGGAGCTGTTGGCCAGGCTGTTGGGCAGTTTGACAGTTTACGGCCAATTGCCCAGCATCTGAAGCGCGCAAAGACCTGCTTGTTTTTAGGTCGTGGACCGCTCTTTCCCCTGGCATTAGAAGCTGCATTGAAATTAAAGGAGCTGAGTTATATTCATGCAGAAGGGTTTGCTGCTGGTGAGATGAAACATGGTCCTATCGCGCTCATTGAAGATGGGCTGCCCGTAATTTGTCTTCTGGATCACCACGAATTATCAGCCAAAACAGTATCTAATCTTAAAGAGGCAGAAGCCCGCGGCGCAGACATTATTCTGATCGCTACGCGCTCAGCTGCTGAAAAAGTTGATTTTGCTCGTCATAAAATCATTATTGAAGATTGTGATTTACTGGTCAGCCCTGCTGTACTTGCTGTTCCTGCGCAGATACTGGCCTATCTGACAGCCCTTGAAAAAGGAACGGATGTTGACCAGCCGCGCAACCTGGCCAAATCCGTTACGGTGGAATAGTTTTAGAATGATATACGGTGATCACCGTTTATTCATTCAATTCAATACTATATTAGAACTCAACAATACTTCTCTCATAACTTTGAACCCACAAAGAACAGAGAGGTTAAAACTCATTAAATCACTATCTGATGGTGGTATGAGTAATATTGAAATATCCGATTATTTGAATACGAAGGGTCTGAAAACTCCGAAGGGTAAGGACTATTATCCCAAACTGATTTGGGTGACCTTAAAGAAATATAATAACCGATTAGAGAGAAGTCGGTCATATAAGGTCATTAGGGTGGTGGAACGTTTAGTGGTGCAAAAACTTACGATATTTCCAGTAGAATTCTGAAACTAATGATAAAAAATTTCGTTTAATTTAAAAAAATAAATTCACTAAAATCCTCAGAAAACCATCACTTTTTGTATATATACTTACAGGATTAAAGTGGTGTTGAGTTCTGTAAAAACACCAATATCTAGACATATAGTGACTGCGTCCAATTAGTTGGTTGTGACTACCTCAGTGTCGCTGGACAGGTCATGAAACGAAGGAAACACCCAAGTTGAAATGGTGTCTAAATATTCTCAACAGGACGAGGGAAGAATTAACCCTCACAGGATGCAGAATTTATCCTCACAGACCTGTATCTTGACCGTAGTTTTAGTAGAGGAAGAACTCTTAACTAAGAGTGAATGGGATATCGGATTACCCACCCAACCTGTTTAATTGATGAACTCGCATTATTCAGGTTTCTCTGATGAGGATGCATTTCGAAGTCATCATACTCAAAAAATGCACTATGCCCTTAATTTACTAGGGTTTAGTGCATCCAAAATCATCTCCTCAAGAGTACTGCTAATGAATAAATCTTATACCCTAATGACCTTTAATATTTCTAAAGACCTTAAATCTAGATTTGATGCCTTAACAGAAATTCATCAGGTAACCAAAACCTCAGTTCTAATCGAGTTTATTGAAACCTATTGTCAGAAACAGGAATTCAAAAATGTTAAGTTTTAAATCTTATACAGAGTTAAAAGAAGGCAGATATCCAACTTGGTTGAAGTTTGTCACTGGTGGATTGGTGTTAAAGGTTCGTGGATTATCTAATCAGATTGAGAATGAAACAGACCCAGTAAAACAAAATCAACTCATATCAAAACAGAATAATCTGCTCTCATATATTGTTGGATTAGGTATTGGAGTATCGAGTGGTGATAGAGGATTGTTGAATAGGATAAAGAAGAGGGTTTAGTTAGTCCTAGAGCAATTGTTAAACTATAAAAAAGGAATTGAATTGGTTACCGAATAAGAACATTTAGGTGGAGTAATTCAAGCGCATCTTTTTCTTCACTGCTCCTTGCATCTATCAATTGAGAAACAAAAATTTTGGTCTAAATCGCTTTCGGATTAACGATAGAGTTCGTCTTTTGCCATTTGCGAATATGTTTATTTAACACCCACTGAACAATCAAAATTTGTGTTTGTTGGTGCTGCAATTATAAAATTCTACTTCCCAGACGTCTTGATGAATAGCATTCATATAGGCGCTTAGTTTGCCCGTAAGTCTGTTGAAGTTTAACTCCAATTTAAAAGAGGGAGACATGGTCTCCTTCCAAAATATCATACCTTCAAAGATATATTTATCGTCAGAAACTGAATGACGCTTTATCTCAGAAACAAACATATTAGTTTCTGCAAAAGAAATAATGTCGGACGATATGAAATAATCATTTTGACCATCAAATGTAATTTTTAATGAACCATCCTGATGGTTAGAACTTTTTAGATTGTAATCTAGGGTTACGATATCACACTCATTTTCAATTTTATTATCTAAAGTGCTAATGCAAGCAGTAACAGATCTAAATTTGCATTGTAACTGCAAATCAATTGTTGAACTCCAACTAGAAAATGAGAAAAATATTAGCAGAGTAAAAATCGAGATAAATATTTTCATATTTTATTTTTAACACAAGAGCATGGTTGTTTGAATTACAAAAAATCTCTCATGAGATGTTAACCAATACTGTTTGGGAGAAATTATGCCTTTAGAACTAAAACAATTCAAACTTCCTTCCGAATGGGGTTCAAAAGGCAATGAGGACAAAAACTCACCTCGTTTATATTTGAAAAATTCGATTAACTTAGATTTACCTATATCAGGTGGATGGGGTTATTCATTAGAAGACTGCGTTGTAATCGATAAGAACGACCCAATAGTGAACCAATCGCTCCCGTTTGACGGCACACAGGTTGAATACAATTTTGTAGAAAAAAGGATTTATGCAGAGTTAGTGGTGTTCAGAAAAATTGGAGATGATTTTGCGGGTATAAATTGGAAAAAATCCATGCAATTTCTCAAAGAGGTGGATAACAAAAAAATTGATGTCTTAAATTTTAAAGTAACTGCCTATACCCAAAGAGACTTTGAATTTTTAAAAAACGACTGGAACCAAAATAATGGTTTTAAAAACGACGACGCTGGTGCCGAAGAACACATGAAGCAAAGAGCACTTAGACTTTGCAGTTATACTACTCAATATTGGTTTGATATTACGAGTTTTTATGGACAGTGACTTGGGAGCATGAGTGGTCTTTATTAGGTTTCAATGATTTTTATTAAAGAGTGCCATCTAGCAAAAATTTCACTGTCTAATTTGTTATAGTTACTCCAACCATCTGAGTTAACGAACCGAACTCCTCTATCCTCCAACTTAATTGCTCGGAAAACAATTCCACCAATTTCAGCGCCGTATCTAGGATTAATCCCTCTCTCTAGACACCAATCTTTTCCATATAAGTTCTCTGCAGCGTCTCTCAAAATTACTCTATATTCTTGTCCTTCATAAATGCGATCTCGGGCATCAACTCGCCTAAGGTCAGCAACCCTGTTCCCATTAACATCGCTAAATACTGTAAAGGGTCGCCTAAAGTGTTTATAGAGGTGTCGCGCGTAAAAAACTTTTAACTTCTTGAAAATATCTTCAGATAAAAATTTGGAATATGCATAAGGATTAAAATATCTCAAATCATCGAATTCTAGCGCTCCCGCGTTATCCACGAAATTCTCAATAAATTCTTCTAAGAGGAAGGATTCTTCATGAGGGTCAATTACCTCTAGTGCTACTAGATAAGATTTTAGAACCTCAGATTCTTTGTTCCATGGTTTAGGAGGATTTAGGCAATAATCTTTCCATGCCCTGTCCCCCCTCAATCCCCAAACAACTGCCCTCGACAATCTCGATTTTGGATATAAAGTGTCCCAAGAGGGGTCATCTCTAAATATCTTTGCTTTTTGGAATTCAGCGTCACCATTCATAAACCAACTATATCAAACTAATTATAGAATATAAAAACTATAATTAGTTTCTATAAGTCACTGTTTTGGATCGGTTTTTCAGTCTCTGTTTTTGAGTTACTTTTTCATCTTATTATATTATTATTCAATAATATCAATTACATAATAAGTTATGGAGTGGTGTTATGGGATTAGGAAAACAGTCAAAGATCTTAAGTAAACCTCAAATAGAAATGGTATCCACATACCTTCGGTCGAAACGAAATGGTCTGAGAAATCAGACCATTTTTTTATTGTCCGTAAAATGCGGACTGAGAGCAAAAGAGATATCGCAGTTAAGTTGGAAGGAGGTTTGTAATTCACTTGGTGAAGTTGATAATCGTATTGGTCTTACTAATAGAAGTTCTAAAGGTCTCAGTGGACGAATTATACCTCTCCACAAAGACGTTCGTACTAACCTCATTGAATTACTGGATATCCACAAACAGTACTATGGATTTGACATCAATAATTCCTTCGTAGTCAGAACCGAAAGATCACCATTTACGACCTCACAGACCATCGTAAATATGTTTCAGGGGTGGTATAAGAAGTTGGGTTTACTAGGTTGCTCATCCCATAGTGGGCGAAGAACCTTCATTACAGAAACCTCAAAGAAGATATCATTAGTCGGTGGGTCACTCAGAGACATTCAGATGATGGTTGGGCATTCATCGCTACAGACCACACAGAGATATATTGAGTCTGACAGTGATTCACAGAGGAAGGTGGTTGATCTGCTTTAACTGTTCTGGCGTGGGTTCATATCAAAATGAAGTAAGAGGGTGTTCGGAGAGGAAGAGTGTCCTGCTCACGGTATGAACAGTCTGTCAGTTATCAATCGCATTGCAGATATAAAAACCAACGGATTGGACACTACAATAAGTGGTGCACCTATTAACCATCCAAATGCCAATACTCTTTGCTTATTAATGATGGTGTCAGACTTGGTAAGTTTCCAAGTTTTCCATAGTGCATATGCATAACTGATTAGTGATACCAACAAGACAATCAGATAAATTGCCGCAATGTAATTTCCGTTCAGGTACTTGGTTCCCCACATCCAACCAGTGTTCCACTCAAGTTTTGCTCGGAACATGATACTGCCGAGGAACAGAAGAGTGAGAAACAGTCCTCCTAGGTAGAGAATATTGTATCGGATAAAGAAATGGTTCATGGTTTTATTGTGGTAATTTGTGTGGAAAAAACAATGAACTTTTTGGATATATTTTTTGAAACAGTTGAAACTTTGAACGGCAAAAAACAATCAAAAAGGATAAAAACATCTTTCATTTTGCTCTGTGGTTTTTCATTTATACCGCTGGGTATTTATTTGCTAGTCGCCCACGGAATGATCTTTGGAGGAACGCTCGTAACTCTTCTTGCACCATGTTTCCTCTTATATCCGATAATACGCTTCTTCTTTTTTGGGGGTAAAGACAGCGTAGCGGCAGTAGTAACAACTGTTGTTGTGGAAGAGGTAACGAAAGGTGTCATTAAAGACATCATAAAAGATGCCTCTGAGAAAAATCGGAAATAACCTCGACCAACCACCTACCAGTGCGCTTTGACTGTTCTGGTGTGGGTTCATCAAAATGAAGTCAAAGAAGGTTGTTACAACGCAAATAAGGAACTGAACGGCAGAATTATGATGACTCTTCACCATCATTTTTTTGAAATAATGAAATCACCAGAAAAATCGTGAAGAGTGGAGAAATAAACACCACCGTTGAGAACAACCAACCAAATACAAAACTAAACAACCCAGCGTTCATTATAGCACTAGGTAATAAATTCCATGGGTTAATCCAGTCACCGTTAAAAATCCCATTGTATAAGAGATACCAACCAAACAGTCCAAAGGCACCGAGACCCTTGATGAAAACTGCTTCTGATTTTTGCTCACTGATCGTCATCTCCAAGCACTTTATCAATTAACTTGTCGACTGCTGATAAACACAGATATCCAACATAAATACTCAGCGCTATGGATCCGAGTATAAAAATCCAAAAAGAAAGACCAACCCTATCTATATCGCCGCTTATACCTAAAAAATTATGGTTTATCCAAAAACAACCGAAGAGTGTTCCAAACATTCCTGCGATGAATGCTAAATATGCTAATGGCATTTACTCTCTCTCCATTCTCAGTTCATGAAGAGATATTCCGTTAACGCACCAAAATGCTGTTCCTTGAACTGCTACCCAATCATAACCTATCTCTCTCAGAACAATGTCTGCCGAACGAGACAGAGACATTAACTCGCCTCGGAAATGTACTTGTGTGTCATTTGCCACGGTGCAGGTAATGGTACTGTCTTTCTTAAATTGAAGAACAGTTCCCTGATCCAGTCCCAAAATTCCAAAATTAAACCTTTTTCTGGTTTCCCTTGCTCTGTTCAATGCTTCCTGATCTTGAGGTGTTTCAACAATATCTGTGGTTGGGGTGACATTCTTTCCACCCATGACTTCTGCAATCTCAAGAAGTGACTTCGCTCTTTCTGGAGTAGTGTTGAAAAACTCTCTGCTTTGACGAATACGGCAATCGTCTAATCCTTGATGCATCTTCTTCTCAATCACAGATGCATCTGGAACTTCTACTGCATAATAGCACTCAAAAGGTAACGCCACGCTGGTGTTGTCTAACTGCTTGATACGCTGCTCAAGGTTTTCAGTGATACCGATCTTGATGGTGTCTGGCATACATTCATTCGTTAAAATGTAAACAATTGGCATAAATTATCCCTCAATATTTTTGCTTATCCGCTATCACACCACGGACACCGCCTCGCGGTTCTTCAACATCACCTTTGCGTCTTGGAATTAAATGTGTGTGACAGTGCATAACTGTTTGCCCTGCATCCTCACCAACATTGTTACCAACATTGAAACCTGTGACAGTGTTATCGATATCCATGATTACCTGTCTGCGCTCTTCCAAAAGTCTCTGCATCGCATTTCGCTCTGGTTGATTCAGTTCAAAATAGTCTGAGACATGACGCTTTGGGATTATGAGTGTGTGTTTTTCTGTTACAGGAAACGCATCAAGAATTGCATATACCAGTTCATTTTCTGCAACAATGCGCTCATTCGGTATCTCACAAAAGATGCATCCAATCTCACGATGCTCATAAGACTTATTGATTTCACGAAAATCAGTGTCATCTCTGTCACGCTTCATTGCGTTACAGGAGTAACAAAGTGCCTGGAGATTGGATTGTTCGTCACCACCGCCTCTATTGCGTGGAACGATGTGATCAACCTCTAACGCTTTCTGATCTGCTGATATGCCACACAGTTCACATCTGAACTTTGCTCTTTTGAGAATTTCATATCGCAATGTGCCAGAGATGTATCCAGATGATTTTCGCCTGTGATTCCAGACTTTATCTCCACGCTTGTCCAAGAACTCTTCAATCTTAGAATGACACAGATTTATGAGTTCTGTTATTTCACTCTCACTAAGACCGTCAAAATCATTCAAGGAGTATTGGTTCTTATCCTTAGAAGTGATGCCTCTGCTTTGCGTGAGGACTTTGCCAACCATGTTTTTGGTGATGTGCTCATAGTATTCAACTTGAGACACATCGTGCCCTAAAAGTGCTTTTGCAATCTCTGTTGTGGATGCTGAACCTTGTCTGCTCAGAAGTTCTATCAACATCACTGGTTGATAGATATGAGACATTCTCATCTCATTCAGAATAAAATTGGATAACTCATCAAACTGCTTGGACATACCAAACAGTATCTCAATTTATCAATTTTTAACAGTTAGTTGATTAAACCTCGACCAATCATCGACCAGTGCGCTTTGACTGTTCTGGTGTGGGTTCATATCAAAATGAAGTTAGAGGGGGTTCAGAGAGGTTTCTCAAATAGAACGAAGGGTTAAGATATTAGGATTTGCATATCTGTTCAAAATTGACCTCAGCGTTGTCGTCTAATGTATGATCCAGATCTAGTTTTTGGATGAATTGGGTTAAGTCCATGTCAGTTTTTACAAAGACCGAGTCACTTCGAACAGAAAGTATACTCTTTTTGTTTGGATCTATAATTATTCGATCGACAATGTATTCACTTGATCGGAAAAACTCTTTGTAAGTTTTGGTTTTACGGTCGAGCACTTTCCTTGTGTGCGCTTCATTGAACTGAACAATGAAAAGAACATTTCTAGAGAAATCTGCTCTCACTAGATTGTCACCATATGGACTTTGTTGCCATTCATTTGGTTTTATTAATGCAACCAAATTCTCCAAATCTGCTTGGTTCATGTTGATTGTCATTTTTTGCCCTAACTACAAAATTTACTCTGTTCCTATTGTGAAGAGTTCGACAGGACTTCAACCCTCTCTAAAAATTTAGATTTGCAAATTTGCCAGTCGCGAGTTTTGTAATCGCCACCAGTGTCACTCCAACCGCCATTTATGAGTTCTTCATTGTAAGCATCTCTGTTTTCAATAAATCTAATAACGGAGCATATTGCAGACGCAGGCATTTGATTAAGGATCTTTGAGTCTTCGTCATACATCGAAATCTCAGTTTCAAGTTCATCGACTGCACTAAAAATGAGATATTTGAGAACTGCATCAAGTTTTTTATCGTCTCTTTCTGCTATGTCCTCTCTATGGATACTTTCCGTTCTTCCCCATTTTTCATGCCCAAAACATGAGACACTTATATCACAAATTAGTGTTCCCTTTTCTTCCTCTGAATCTTTTACAATCAGAAGAAAATCTTCAAATCCCTCAACCTTAAAATTTTCTAATTTATTTTTGAATACATCCACACGCTGAGAAAGTTTTTTTTCTGCGGCAGAAACCCTAGTCGCAAAATCCAATAAGTTATTGACTATATTTTTATTCCTAAGAAGGTCTTTTAAGTCATTAATGTCGTTAAATCGAATTCGGGGGGTATCGTGCCCGTATTCATTATCAAGAAGTTCCTCATATTTTTCGTATTTATCAATTGCGTTAGGGTGCTCCCACCATGCTAAGCGGTCTTGAGGGTCGAAGTAGTAAGAAGACTCATTGACAAGTATTTCGTCTTTGGATTTAACCCAAATACCTAATGCATCTTTTATTTGCCCACGCTCATCTAAGAATTCAAATTCTGATTTAAGTTCTTCAATCAAATTTTTTACTTCGATGTTATTGGTTTGCTTTTTGGTTATATCGTTTTTCAATGCTTCAATTAGATTTTTATCAAGAAAAAATTGCTCACCAACTTTATGAAAAGTTTTTGGATTTAACTGGATAGTGTTGTGACTGGAAGGATCAAAATGGACAACAATATCTACAATTATACCATCGGTGCTTTTGAATGAATAAAGTTCAGTGTAAAGGATAGATAAACCACCTTTTCCAATTTTTTCTGAATTTTTTGGGATAGAATTTTTGTCTAAAAATTCCAACCCATATAGAAACCGCTCAACATCTATTAAAAAATCTCGATTGTAAGTTTCTTGAAATGGGTCTTTGAAACCAGCATTAACTGCTAAATCACGAAAGATTGGTTTGAAATAATTATCAACATCTTCGCCTGTCGGAACTGCATTTTTATGGTTCTTACAGAGTGATTTTATAGTATTTACTAACTCTGGATCGTCAGAGCAAAAGTAGATTGTAGTCCAGTCAATCTCAGTATCGTGAAACTTATCGCTTGTGTTATCACGATTTAATACTTGATAGACGACTTTATCAAAATTGACACGACTCTCAGGATTGAATGAAGAGTTTGTTGTCCGCCCTTTGCCGTCAACTAAATACATTTTGTAATTGGTTTTGAGGTAACTCTCGTCAAATAGTTTATTTTGTCTATCAAAACTTATTTCGTATAACATTAAAAACTCCAATGATTACAAAAAATAAGAGCACAGTTCCCCTTTGCAGTAAAGTTT
Source organism: SAR116 cluster alpha proteobacterium HIMB100 (assembly GCA_000238815.2). NCBI lineage: Bacteria > Pseudomonadati > Pseudomonadota > Alphaproteobacteria > Puniceispirillales (SeqCode) > SAR116 cluster alpha proteobacterium HIMB100. The sequence continues at coordinate 152,234 of AFXB01000004.1, forward strand.
CAGACTTAGGATATTCAATCCATATAAATACCTCTGAAAGGAACAGAGGTAGGGACATACATCAACTAAAACAACGCATAGATGCGTTATGTGTCAATCAAAATAATCCAACGATAAACTGATATCCAAAATAGATAATCACAGAAATAACAACCATTATTATAAACAGCGTTTGAAGGAAATCATGAACTAATGCTTTGAAGAGTTGTTTAGTCCTCACTGAACCAATCACAATGTAAGCAACCGCTACAGACGCTGGAAATGTGAACCAGAATAAAGTGGAAACTATCCAGAATTTGAAGAAACCCATATCAGCAAATGGATTTTCTTCTTTTTCGTTTTCCAAATGATTTTCTGATTTCATTTCTTCTTACTTTTCCATGTTCCACCGTATTGGTATGTATATTCAAACCGTGATTTAACGTCTGTCAGACATCTTCCACATAAAAACACCCAATCCTTCAACTCTTGGTATCGACACCGATACAGGACTTCCTTTGCGTCCTTACAGATATTACAGTCTTTAGTTCTAACTCTCATGGAAACTTGCCAATACAAACATTATCCAAATATTGCTCGGCAGACTTCAAGTATCTGCTGACTTTTCTTTGAACATCCCTTTTGTCCAAAGTATTCAGATATGCCTCACTACTGTCATCCATCGCATTGCCTTGTCCATCTCGACGTAGTCTAGTTTTTGTATCCATGTCTTCTTGTATTTTTCCGAAGAACTGCAGAAAATACATCCGCTTTTCATTACGCTTAAACCAAACCGCAATATCCCAAGTTGAACCCCTGTGACGATTTTCATAAATCCTTAAAGCGTAGCGTATTCCATCTGTTTTGAGTCGTTTGGTAGTTAGAGGGAATTTGGGTTCGTCGCCCTCATTTTCAATGCTAAACAAGTCAATCCAATGCTCTTCCCACCAATCATCAAACTTCATGCCTAAGACGGCATTTGTACCTCCCCAACCTTGATACTGAGACCAGTCAACTGTTCTGTTGGGATCTTGTTCTGCTAATTGCAAAAATCGAAACCAATATAGATACACGATTTTGCGTGAAGGTATCCATAACTTCACGTCCTTTCGATATTTGGCAGACCACCTATTTCTTGGGTCATATCGTTTCTTTTTCTGTGTCATAGCATCAGTTTACCACCTTTTACTGGTCACAGAAAACTGGCAATCAAGGGGTATAATTAAAGGACAAAATGAGAAGAGAAATGGTTCTCTCTCAACACTAAATGAGGAGTTGGAAAATGTACAACCACAACGATATAAAATATATTATGAACAATGAATATTCAGTAATTCGTTTTACAAATGATATGTCTGACGAATTTAACAGATGGTTTATTGGTTTAGATGGTGATGAGTTGGATAAAATTGGTTACCAATTGTCTCAACTACATCACCAATTCCAAAATGATGACGAAAATGGTTTTACTACTGTATTTCGTTCTCCTTTCGAAGATTCATTTAGTAAGGAAGTAAATGACCGAATTTATGATTATTTGGATGAAATTCAGAGTTTTTATGATTCTACAAAAAGGAATTTAACAAAAGACATTTTCCGAACCTTTGGTTTTGATGGTGAGTTTGAAAACAAAACCATCACTCAACTTAAAAAAGTTTTATCGGTTTAAGGGGAGTGTAAGACTATGATTGATTATACAAATCAAAAAGACAAATTCATCGAAGATGAAATTAGAGAAAGAATTATGATTGATGTAACTCCTAAGATGAGAGAGTTACTAACCAAAATAGATAATCTAAATCAGTTAGATTATTTGTGTGGGGAAGATGACGATATATTGGACCTTACAAATAAGTTCCGAAGTGAATTGAAAGATGAATTATTTCTAAATCTATTCATCTAATTCCAAAACACCTTTTAACGACCCTTAGAAGGTCGTAGAACGCACATCTTCGGTTCAGATGTAGAAAACACAAATTTGATAAAGAGGTGTCTCAGAGACGATCTGAGGCGTTTTTTTGAACTCATTTTATTATATCATTCTAAAAACACTCTGATTATATAAATCATATGAAAAATTTACATATCTATCTCAGAGTTTCGTCTGAAACTCAGGTGACTGACGGATTTGGAATTGAGAACCAAAGAGATTTAGGTTTATCGATTTCGAAGTCAAAAGATATGAACCCAATTATTCACAATGAGGGTTCTCAGTCTTCACATTTAGACACAATCGACCACAGACCAATTCTCAGAAATCTCTTGCTCAAAATTGAGGAGGGTGAGGTCAAAAATCTGTGGGTCTATCAGATGGACAGACTGAGTAGAAATGACGTTGTTTCATTTCAAATCAGACAAATCATCAAAAATAATAACGTCACTCTATTTGTCGGTGATGGACGGAAATATGAATTAGATAATCCTAACGACAAACTGATGTTCACCATAATGGAAGGGATATCAGAATTCGATAACTCTATTCGGTCAGAAAGATTGAGGAGAGGGAGGTTGTCATCTGTCAGAAACGGTGGATGGAAAGGTGGACCACCTCCATTTGGTTATCAACTTAAAGACAGAAAATTAGTTCCAAATGAAAACGAAATCTTTTGGGTGAAGAGGATATATGAACTCTACTCAAATGGTCAGTCGTTCTACGAAATTAAAAAAGTATTAATGAAGAACGGTGTCTTAAGTCGTAGAGGAAATATCCATTGGTCAGACCAATCAGTGAGAAAGATTTTAGAAAATACTCACTTTGAAGGTTACTACTATTACACCGATAAAAAATTGGATGAGACGGTCAGAGTTGACTGTCCAAAAACACTACCATCATCTTTAGTCAAAAAGGTCAGAGACAGATTAGGAAAACTCCAAAAGACCTCAAACTATACGAAGACAGTTACTCTACTGAGGGACTACTTAGTCTGTGGTCATTGTGGGTCAAAGTTCGGTCAGAAAATCAATCAATCACAATACTACAATCACTATTATTGTAGGGGTAATTCAGAGAGACTTCGGATTAAAACCGATGGGTTGGTTTGTACGTCACCGATTGGGAGAGTTCGTTCGTTAAATATCGAAGTCATCGACCCAATAGTTTGGAACCACATTATTGAAGTCGTATCACAATCATCAACATTCAAAGAGGGATTTAAGAAAAAGGTAATGGAAGAACAAACCTCTTTTGGAAAGTCGATGAATGAAAGAAAGAAGATACGAAGAAGAATAGTAAGGGTGGATAAAACTATCGATGATATCAACGACAGTATCAATTCGATTATTGTCGATGGTGTAGTGGATAAAAACTCAAAGGAACTAAAACCACTAATTAAGAAGTTCGAAGATAAAAAGTTGGAACTACTATCTGAGAAAGATTCACTTTTAGAAGAATTATCAGACAATCAACGAAGTACAGTTTGGTACGATTGGATTAAAGATTTTGGAGACAGAATTGACACACTCAAAACTGATGAAATGTCAGTAGAGGAAAAGAAGAAGTTCTTAGACGGTATCGTTGAACGTATCGAAGTATTCACAAAAGACAAACAAACCCATACAATCAAAATAGAATTCAAAAGTCCTTATGTTGGGGACGATTTAGTGTGGAATGAAAAGAACAATCCTAAAAAGGGTTATAAGATTGTAGGTGGTGATACTGACTTTGTTTTTAAGGTCGACAGTGAAGACCGTAGATTAAAAAAAAATTCAAAAACAATCAGTTAATATATCATTCTCACACTAATCGGTTACTGTAGAATAACTAACTGATTTTATTCAAAAAAATGACATTACAGAATGAACAAGTAAGCGTTTGTTTAGGGGTGGGTTTCTGAGATGCCAAAAACCAAACGATGGTTAATAGCAAAGATATAAAAGTCTTAATTGACGGAAATGAATATGTAGGTTGGAGAAGTATCTCTGCGAAAACTGGCATTAGTGAGAGTCTATTAAGAGCAAGAGTGAATCGGTTGGGATGGTCTTTATCTGATGCGGTCAACACACCCACATCTGAACTAGGTAAAACAGGCAACAAAATTAGTTTTCGAGAGCAAGAACACTCCACTCAAGAAGAGTTCGTAGCAGCAATTGCAAACCTATCCCCTTTCAGCAAAACAACTCTGAAAATTAAATTAGGTAAATTGAGGAAGCAGAACCCAGATTTCACTGAACAAGATTTAGAAAACTTAGTTTTCGGAAAAAATGAAATAAAGGATGAAGGTGGTTTTGTTTATCTCATCACATCATTGCAGACTGGAAAGCAGTATGTTGGCATAACCATCCGAACCATAAAAGAGAGATGGAAGGCACATCAAAGTGAGTGTGGTGACGAGAGGATTCAATCTCCTCTTAAAACGGAAATGCGAGAGTATGGATTTGATAATTTCACCATTGAGCAGATTGGACAATCCGACAACTCGAAGACCTTGAAGGCATTAGAGAAAAAGGAAATCCAAAAAAGAAATACTGTTTTCCCTAATGGTCTCAACTCAAACATTGGTGGAACGTTAGGTGCAAGAGACGTTGAGGTGTTTGAGTTTGAAGGTATCGAATATCGGTCTCTATCCGACCTTGCACGAAAGAAAGGAATAGAACCAAGCACATTAAACCAACGCATCAATTCATACGGAATGTCCCTGAAAGAAGCAGTCTATTTTGAAAATGACACTACCATTGAATGGAAAGGGGGTACTTTTGAAAATCTCCAAAGTTTTTGTGATGCGTTAAATCTTGATTATCGCAGAGTGATTAGTCTTAGGTCAGCAAACTACTCAATGAGTGAGATTGTTGAACGACTTACCCAGTTAGTTACATGCCCGATATGTGGTTCAGAGTTCAAAAGGAAATCTTCTCTCCACAAATTCTGTTCGGAAAAATGTAAATGGAAGAACACGTATCATTCGAAAAATATGAGTGATACACAAACTGGAAAACCGAGAGAAGTTACATATCAAGGTAGAATTTTCCCATCAATTGTAAGTTTTTGTGAAGAGTATGGGTTCAGAAGAACTAAAATGACCCAACTTCTGCAAAAACATGGTCAAGATGTTTCAAAAGCAGTTTCTGACTACAAAAACAATGCAGGAAACAAGCGAAAATTAAAATTCAAGGGAACAGAATACCCTTCGGTTTCCAACTTCTGCAAAGAACTTAATCTTGATAGGTCTGCATTTAGTAAGTCACTAATAAAGTTTGATGGCGATGTTGAGAAAGCACTGGAGCACTACAAAAATAGGAAACTGCGGAGAGAATAGTTGCCTATTTTTTTAACAAAATAGTTCTAAAATCACGCATCAAAATAGTCTTATCGACTACTTCCATACTAAAGTCTGACCACACTGGCGGATACTCTCGGTTCAGCAACTCTTCCTTTGCTAATCTCTTCTTCAAGATTGAGTGGACATGTGTTCCTCTGAACCTCTTACCCCGTACGGTTAGGTATCCTTCCTTATTCATCCACTCAGCAATGGCATCAAAGGTCATGCCTTTCTCTCGATGCTCAGAAATGGTTTGATAAAGGAAAAATTGATAGTCGGAGTAGTAATTGCCAGAGAGGGCAGTTGAGCGACAGGTAAGGGTGAAGTTGAAAACTACATCGGCAGGTAAAAACGCGTCATTACACCGAACAAATGCCACCGTGGAATAAGCTATCCTCTGCTAAGAACTTTTGCTGTTGCTATAGGGCAGCCAGAGCTTGGTCAATATCAGCAATGATATCTTCTATATGTTCAATGCCTACTGACAAACGCACATATCCCGGCGTGACCCCAGCGTTCAGTTGGTCTTCAGCTGAAAGTTGTGAATGGGTGGTAGAGGCGGGATGAATCGCAAGTGTACGTGCATCGCCAATATTGGCCACATGATAAATGAGCTTCAAATTATCAATGAACTGCCGGCCAGCTTCCAAACCGCTCTGTAGCTCAATGCCAATAAGTGCGCCGTATCCTTTGGTCAAATATGTGTCTGTCAGCGTTTTTTCTGCTCCTGCAAACAGCTCTGGATATATGACTGATGATACAGCCTTGTACCGCGACAGATAGTCTGCCAGCTTTGATGCGTTTGCCTGATGCTCACGGAAGCGAAGTGGCAGGGTCTCAAGCCCTTGAATCAGATGAAAGACATTGGTTGGCGAGAGTGAAGCCCCCAAATCACGCAGCAGCACAACACGGGCACGGATGGCAAAGGCGATAGGCGTGCCCAGGGCCTCAGGGACAAGGGTGCCCCAGACAGCCCCGTGATAGCTGCCGTCTGGAGTATTAAAATGCGGTTGTTGTTCAGGATGCTCTACCCAGTCAAAATTCCCTCCATCAATAATGACACCGCCTATAGAGGTGCCGTGGCCGCCAATAAATTTGGTCAGCGAAAGCACAATAATTGCCGCGCCATGGTCAAATGGGCGACAAGTGAGGGGCGCGGCCGTATTGTCCACAATAAGGGGTATGCCGCGTGCACGGCCAATCTCGGCAACTTCAGCAATGGGAAAGGGTACCAGTTTAGGGTTAGGGAGTGTTTCCCCAAACTAGGCTCTCGTTTTCTCATCACTTAACTCGGCAAAGCTTTGTGGACGTGCAGTGTCGGCAAACCGGACCTCTATGCCCATATTTGCCAAGGTGTTATTGAACAAATTATATGTGCCGCCATATAAATGTGGAGAGACAACTATATTGTCCCCTGCCGCGGCAACATTCTGGATCGCTAAGGCAACGGCTGATGAGCCAGATGATACCCCGAGGGCTGCTGCACCTCCTTCTAGGGCGGCAAGCCGCTCTTCCAATACTTGTGTTGTTGGAATCATAATCCGCGTATAGATATTACCCAGTTCCTGTAGCGCAAATAATTTTCCGGCATGTTCAGTATCCTCAAACTGATAGCTAGTGGTTTGATATATGGGCACAGCGACAGCATTTGTTGATGGATCCCGGCGATGCCCGCCCGCATGCAGAACAAGCGTTTCAATATGGTGTGGTGTGGTTGTCATGGTTGAAATCCTTTTTGGGGTTTTCGTTCACAGAGTGCAAATAAGAATAGAAAAATTTCATTTAAACCACAAAAAAATGATGATTAATTCCAAATATTCCGTCTATTTTATAAAATAGTTGAACATTGTTCACTTAATCAGGAATAATTGGAATGGATATAATTGATCTAAAATTGGTAAAGCAGCTGCAAAAGCAGGCAGATATTGCTTTGACAGAGCTGAGCCGACGCCTGAAAATATCTAAGACAACTTGCTGGAACCGCATTCAGCGGTTAGAAGAGCGCGGGATCATTTCAGGAAAATACACCCAATTCAACCGTGAAGAATTAGGGCTGTCTATTGTCGTGTTTATGTCGATCACTGTTGGCCGCCACACGCCGGAATGGGTGAATAGGTTCATCGCTGTCGTTGAAAAATGCCCCGAAATTGTTGAAGCTCATCGATTGACAGGTGAAGGTGCAGATTATCAGTTGAAAATAGTTTGTCCGGACATCACAGCGTATGATGCGTTTCAGCAAAATTTAATCAATGGTATTGAATTTACCTCCATGTCTTCAAGAATCTCGTTAAAAGAGATTAAATGGACACATCACCTGCCGCTTTCGCATTTGGAGCAGGTGGCATCGGATTTGTCTTGATATAATTGAATGCTGCATTTTCATGATGAAACTGTGAACTGCGGTATTCGCGCCAGAATGAGGGTATGAAATGACAGGGTCTTATGAAACATTGCCAGCCAACCTTCCTCGGCCTGTTGATGATGGGGCGTGTGATCATTTGATAGGCATGGGTTTGCCGGATAAAAGTTTGCCTGCAACCAGTGGCGAGGAAATAAACCTGTTTCGGCATGCCGGTACGGTCGTCGTCTATATCTATCCGATGACGGGCAGGCCCGGGATCGCATTGCCAGAAGGGTGGGATGATATCCCTGGTGCACGGGGCTGCACACCGCAAAGCTGTGCTTATCGTGATGCGTATCAGTCGATTAGAGATGCAGGTGCAGATGGCTTGTATGGCCTGTCAACACAAGACAGCGTCTGGCAGGGTGAAATGGCTACGCGTCTTCATTTGCCGTTTCCGATTTTAAGCGATGCTCAGCTTCATTTTACAACAGCCTTGTCTTTGTCGACATTTACAGTTGAGGGCAAAACGCTGATTAAACGGCTGACTTTGATTGTGAAAAATGGTCGAATTGCCGCTGTTCACTATCCTGTTTTCCCGAGTGATAGTGACCCCGAATGGGTGCTAAGGAACTTGAAATGAACTGAAAAACAGTTTAAACAAGTAAAATATAATAAAAACAGTTAAATATAAAATAGGAAAATTAACCTTTTTTGTTTATCCTGTCTGCTTCAGATATCTGTGTTGGTAAATCATTACGCTGAGGACAACAACTTGCCATAAAGCTCGGTCGCAGTTTTGCAAACGTTAAAAAGAACGACAAGAGAAGACAACGGAGTGAGTCATGCAGACTACAACAGATGCTATTCAGTTGCGCGATTTTACCCTACAGGATTCTGACGCGGTTATATCTTTATGGGAACGGTGTGGGCTAACTCGTCCTTGGAACGATCCTGCCAAAGATATTCAGCGAAAAATGGATGAACTGCATAAAGGCGGATCCGGATGGTTCTGGGTTGCAGAACAAAGCAAGAGAATTGTTGGGGTGGTGATGGTTGGATATGATGGCCACAGAGGAAGTGTAAATTATTTGGCGGTTGATTTCGATTATCAGAATAATGGAATTGGGCGGCTGATGATGCGGCACGCTGAGGCTAAGCTCGCCGCTGTGGGCTGTCCGAAAGTCAATTTATTGGTCCGGACGGATAACCGGGATGTGCTGAAGTTTTATAAACAGCTTGGCTATGGTGAGGATGCTGTCACACCGATATCTCGTCGCCTCATAGATGATTAAGGACTGAGTGGTGCCGACGAGCTTGCTTTCACATGATATGGGGCCGGTATTTGCCCTTTGGATATTTATTCTGTTTATGGTGGGCACGCCAGGTCCTGCGAATTTACTGATGATGACTGTTGGCTCACGCTATGGAGCAAGGGTTGCGATGCCGTTTAATGCAGGTCTTGTGCTGGGCAAGTTGAGCTTAAATCTGTTGATGGCTTTTGGTGTCGGGGTTGTTTTAACCTCTATGCCTGCGGTTCTGACAGTCTTAAAGTTTATATCAGCTACTGTGATTATCTTTCTGTCCCTACGGACTCTTGGTAGCACGGCACATGGTCCTGACATGACAGCCTTGCCTGGCTGGCGAACTGGTCTAATTGTGCACCCGCTTAATCCCAAAGCTTGGGTAATGACGATGCTGGCATGGACCGAATTTGGGCCGCAGCTGGGCAGTGCGGGTGAACAGGCTCTTATCATCTGTGCAAGTTTTGCTGCCGCTCAATTACTGTTGCACAGCCTGTGGGCGTTGGCGGGGCAATTATTGTCACAGGCGTTGGGCCATTCGGTTTGGCTGAACAGAGCTCTAGTCATTTTGACATGCGCTGTAGTGTTGTGGGCAGTATTGATCTGATGTTTAGTTAATGCCCGTTGAATTTACGGTGCCCAAATATTTGAACGAGAATTTCAGCTGAAGTTCATTCACCTTTTTGATGTCTCTATCGGCATAAGGGTCGCGTTTATAGTCAAGTGAGACAGTGACACAGTCCTGAAACCCGCCTGTCCATATCGCGGATAACACCGATTGGTCACGCCGTGTTTGTCCCGAAGACAGGTCCCATACTTGCTCTGCTACCAACTGAATATCGTTTGGCAAACGCTGCGCAAATCTGATTTTTGCATCTTCTTTATCGTCTTCCGCCGCCTCAAAGTAGCCTTGTGCGATTTGGGTATGCTCAATGCCAAATTCAGTAGCGCCGGATGCATATTGAAGGCTGCTGCGGGATTCGTTTAATTCCAGCTCTTCATAATCGGCCCGTCCTGACCAAGCCAAACTTAAATTATACGGCGTAACAACAGACAGGCTGGCAACATAATCTGAATAATCCTCACTGCCGCTGATGGTCAGGCCAGCTGGTGTTTTGCCTTGAGCTTTGTAAGACAGGCCAGCAAAACCAGTTATATCGCCAAAAATACTATTGTCGGTAATTCCGGACAAACCGGCAGCGACATGTGTTCCCGGAAGGATAAAGTCACGGCCTTGAAAGCGGTTATTCAAAAATAAATTTGCTTCATCAAGACGGAAATCTGCGGCATCTCGGTTTGGCAGCTCGTCAGTGCGGTCAGACCCGTCAATCACAATTGTTTTTACCCGAGGTGTGATAATGGCTGTTGACCCTAACCCCTCACCATATTGAACCCCAAATGGATATTTCCATTCAGCTGAAACAATTGCATTTCCCTGGCCAAATGTGGAAAGCTTATCTGTTTCATCATCTGTTTTCTGGACATCATGATAGCTGGCTAAGATATCGCCTGAGGCGGTCAGGATATGGCCGTTATGACTGTATTTTCTTTCTGTACCGAACAGAGCTGTCCAGCGTACCAGTTCATGCCCCTCATCATTATCCAGTTGCAAGGCTGACAGCTCTTGTCTGACGATCTGGTCTCGGTAAGGCCCTTTTGTTATCTTTGAGTAATATACAGATGGCAGAATAGTTGGTTCTGTGTCTTTTGTGTCTTCTGCTCTCAGGCCCTGAATGTCTGACATTGTAACTCGATAATACCGGTCATCTGTAAGCTTTTGGGCTGTAATATGACTTTTCAATGTTTGTGTGCTGTCATAGCGGTAGCGGCGCAAAAAGGTGTCTTGCGAAGCACGATACAGCCGTGAATCTAGCATCCACCCTGAACCGACACGACTTTTAAATTGTGCGTCTATCGCACCGACCTGTTCACGCTTTTCTTTGAATGTCTCAAGGCGCGCGCCATATATCGAGGCGGTCATTTCAGATTGGTCCCAGCGTTGTCTGTAGATTGTTTTCAGCCCTTGCCCTCTGAACTGAAAATTTGTTGGTTGAAACTCGATATCTTGTGTTGGGCTAAGCACTTGATAATAAGGTGTGGTAAGGGTCAATCCATTGTCGTTCGAATATGAAAATGATGGGGCAAGCAAGCCGGAGCGACGCGTTACTGTCGCGTCAGGATGCGCCAGAACCGGAAAATAAAACACCGGAAGGCCAAAAATATGCATCCTCACATTTTGGTGTGTGATGGTCTGTGTTTCGATATTATGCTCAGATTCTGATGACCTCAAATCCCAGATGGGGCTCTCTCCGGCGTCATAATCACAATTACAAGGAGAGAAAACTGAGCGTCCGAATACTGTACGCTGCGCTGACCTGTGTTCGCCAGATTGTGCAGAAAACCGGCTGCCGTCTGATAGCGTGCTGATCAGGGGTGTTGCCACTGCATGCGTAAAGTTCTCATCAAGAATCATTTCGTCAGAAATGTGCGTTGTACCATCTTTGGTGGTCAGCCTGACATTTCCAGTCGCACGGGCTTCGCCCGTTAACTGGTTATATGTAATTTTATCTGCTGCCAGCTCATCGCCTTGTTGGGTCACTTTCACATTGCCAGTGGCGACCATCACACCATTTTCTTGCTCAACTGTGATGATGTCTGCTTCAAAGGCAATATCTGATTCATCCTGCGCGCCAGCAGGCAAAGCAATCGTCGCCATTATGAGTATGGCAAAAGATGCGATTGCACGGCGCATTAACGATAAAGACTTTGAAAATGGAAGATGCACACTTGGTTCCATGCGTAATGTTCTAATTGCCTTCAACTGCTACATCAAAGTGTCTGGTTTGTAAATCTGGACAAGAACACTTGCCTAGCTTTAGCGGTGTTAACGACCATATTTTCTGCTGTGAAAGGAAAATCAGCCCAGGCACGATGCTGTAATTCCTCTCTTAGGGCTGTATTTGTGATGAGCAGGTGAAGCTGATCAGCCAGCTTATTCACAAATGTTTGTTCTGCTGCTGTATTGTTGAGCTCTGTTCCGGTCAGTTTGATGATGTTAGCTCTGCCAGTTGCATATTCAGGAATGCCGCCTCTATCTGTAGTTAATAAGGCTGAACCTGCTGCTAAAGCCTCAAGTCCGGTTAGGCCACATGGTTCAGCCCATAGCGATGGAACAATGGAAATGGCTGCCTTATCTTGTAAGGCCCTGGTCACAGAACTCGGCTGGAACCCATGCAGAGTCACTTGTTCTTTGATGGGGGCTAAGGATTTTTCAATTTGAATCTCATATGCAGAGGGACGTTCTGTTTTAAAATGACGTCCGCCAACCACATCCAGACCCCAGTCTGAATACTCAGCTAATACTTGGGTAATCGCACGACAAGCCGGTAAAATGCCCTTTTCGGGAACCATTCTGCCGATAATCAACATGCGGTTCTGCTTTGGCTGAGTGGCGTCAAGATGTCTTTTTGTGCCATTTAAAACAGCACAGATTTTCGTGCTATCAGATGTCTCTGTGGTTAGATCTTCTAGAAAACAGCTTTTGATATATTCAGAAACGCAAATAATACCGGCTAAATGCCTCATCAGCCAAGTGCGCTGTTGTGTGTTGCGGGACCCTTTCATCTCGCGTGGGTCATTATGAAGATAAAGCACAACAGGAAGGTCAGGGCGCCTTTGACAGATATATCGTGCGACCTGGGCGCGGCCATGTACCTCGACCAAATCTGGTTGAGAGGCTGATTTCAGATAATGAACATAGGCTTTTGCAATTCCAATATTCCGACCCGACAGCCAGCTATGCCGAGGGGTGAGGGACTGGTAAGAGAGATCAGCCATAGATGGTCCATCTATGGGTCTTCCAAAGACAGTAAACTTTTGGTCTGACGATGACAGATGCACATTTTGCGCAACTATGGTGGCAATCGCTCCGGCATTTTGTTCCGTCATCACTTCCTTGTGAGGAAGCAAAATATGCGTAGTGGGCAAAAGGATGCTCCTGCCATAGTCTGGGGTAAATAAAAGTCCGCCTGCCAGTGCATCAACTATGCCATGATCAGACAGTATTGTCAGCGGCAAACGGCAATTTCTTACAGCCTATTTTGGACTGGACTGTTTTGTATCAAACGCGCATAAACGCTGAAAGGCAGAACAAATTCATAGCGGCTCACAAAAGATGACAGCGCAAATTCTGGTGATAAAGCATGGGGCTTTTGGAGATGTAGTTCAAGGGTTTGATGCCTTCTGTAGCCTGCGCACCAGCTTTCCTGACGCTAAAATTACCCTCCTGACAACAGCGCCATATGCCAAATTATTGGAGGCTGGCGGGTGGTTCGATGAAATTCTTATAGATGCCCGTGCGCCTGCCTGGAAGCTGACGAAGCTCTGGCAGATCCGATCTGTGTTACGCCGCAACTGGGACATAATTATTGATTTGCAATGTTCCCGCCGAACCGCCGGTTATGCTCAGTTGCGCAAATCCAGCACACGCTGGTTTGGAACAGCGCCGGACGCGTCAGATCCAATGCCTGATTTCGATGGCGTGAATAATCGTTCGCGAATGCTGACAGCCGTGAAAATGGCAGGGGCAAAAGAATATGAGGACAAGCTTTCATTTTTGAGGTCAGCACAGCTTCCCGCCTCTGACCTTGCTCATGATTATGTGCTTCTGCTTCCTGGTTCATCAGCATCAAAACCATCAAAGCGCTGGCCCACAGATTGCTTTGTGCAATTGGCAGATGCTTTTTTCAAAAAAGGTTTTCAACCTGTTTTAGGGGGAAGCGAAATTGACCGGCATGCAACAGATATCATCGCGAAAGCATGTCCGGCTTGTCTCGATCTTACAGGCCAGACAGATTTGTTTTCATTGGCGGGGCTTGCTGCAAGGGCAAGCTGTGTTGTTGGAAATGACACAGGACCAGTGTTTTTGGCGGCGCGTCTCCATGTGCCCACATTAATGCTGATGGGCTCAGATACAGACCCAACCATGTCTGCACCATATGGCCGTCAGGCACTCTGGATCAAAAAAGACAGGCTGGATGAGTTATCGTTCGAAACTGTCTGGGCTGAGATACAATCATTGCTAAAATGATGTGCCCGGTTGTTTCAAAAACGCACTTTCTTCTGCTGAAGACGGCCTACCTAAAATACTGTTTCTGTGAGGAAAACGACCAAAACGTTCGACAATATCATGATGTTTTACCGCATAGTCATAGGTCATTGGCTTTGTGAAGGTTTTGAACAGAGGCAAAGATTGCTTTTGTATGTGAATATCTTCTGAATGCATCATAGGCATTAACAGAAAATGCCGTTTATCAATGTCATTTTCTGTTTCTAAATAACCTTCATCAACAGACCGCAACGATAAAGCACAAGCCATCTCGTCACCTGCGAAGGCTTTAGGCGTATCGCGATAAATATTCCTTGTTATCTGGTCAAGCAGCAAGATTAGTGCGAGCCTGCCTTCGCTGTGATTGGCCCATTTATCCAGCTGTCCGGCAAGGGCCCGTTCAACCAAAGGCCCAAACTGCTGTTTAAGGTGATTGTCAAAGGCGGCATCTTTTTTGAACCAAGATTCTGGACTGATTTCTTCAAACCAAAAATTTAGAATGCCTGAAATGGTCTTTTTATCAGAAGGTGTAGCGGCCATCAGTCGGCTCCTTGTCTATCTGCATATGAAACAACACAAGACTTATTTGATCACCTTTCCCGGGTTTAACAGACCTTTTGGATCAAACACAGATTTCAACTGGGCCATCATATCTAGGGCCACTGGGTCTTTGACCTGCTGTAGCTGATCAATTTTTAATTGGCCAATGCCGTGTTCAGCACTAATCGACCCGCCAATTTTATCCAGAGCGCGATAAATTGCATCTTTCAGCGCCTCCCGCTTTTGTGTCCAGCCAGGATCCCCGCCTTCAGCCTCAACCAGATTAAAATGCAGGTTGCCGTCGCCCATATGCCCATAACCACATATTCTGGTCTTGGAACACACACTGCGCACTTCATGAGTTGCAGTTTCATAAAAAGCTGCCAAATCAGACCGCCTTACAGATATATCTGTATTGACTGGCGTTGATTCCCTTTTTGTTGATTCCGGTCCATGTTCGCGGATGTCCCACAGCTGTTGGCGCTGTGTTTCGTTTTGGGCAATTGTGGCATCTGTAATCAATCCGTCTTCAAAGGCTTCTGCCAGAAACTCTTCCATCAGGCTGTGTAGCGGAATTTGACCTGTTTTGTCCGGTTGTCCGTCTTTTTCATCAGAACTGGCGATTTCCATCAGAACCATGAATTCAGGAATTGGAGAAAGCGGGCAGGGGATAGACGGGAATTGCTTGAAGACGATCTCTAACAGGCTGGAGGGCATCAATTCAAACGCCTCAACCTGCTCACCACTTTTGGTTTGTAATTTGCCAAGCAGCTCAACACCAGCGTCGATATCCTTTATCCCGACCAAGGCTGTTGCTCTGACCTTTGGCAGTGAAAATAACTTACAGGATGCAGCCGTGATTATCCCCAAGGTCCCTTCTGATCCAATAAACAAATGTTTCAAATCATAACCGGTATTATCTTTGCGTAAGGGGCTGAGCAGGTTCATTACACGTCCACCAAGCAGCACCACCTCAACACCAAGACATAAGTCTCGTGTGTTACCATAACGTACGACATTTACGCCTCCAGCATTAGTTGACAGGTTACCGCCTATCGTGCAGCTGCCCTTAGCTGCCAGATTAAGGGGAAAATACAAATCATGCTGTTCTGCTGTTTTGTGCAAATCCTCGAGAATACAGCCAGATTCCACGATCATCGATCTGTTTTGAACAGACAGTTCGCGCACTTTATTCATCTTCGCCAGACTGAGAATAATAGACTGGCCGCTATGATCAGGAATACCGCCACCCACAAGTCCTGTGTTGCCGCCCTGAGGGACAATGACCAAATTATGGGTGTCTGCAATTGCCATGATTTGGGCAACCTGTTCTGTATTACGTGGGAACAGAACGCCTTGTGCTGTGCCATCAAACTGGCCGCGCCAGTCCATTAGATGTGGTTTCATATCTTCCGGCTGGCTGATGATATCTTTGCTGTTTAATATCGGTTCGAAATGCTGAAGATCATTCATTTGTTCAGATATCCATGTCTGTCGGACTTGTTTTTTCAATTATCGATTTGCTGCCGATCCGGACGGTCTGGGCGCGGCGGCACGGGCAATGCGATCATTAATCGCCAACCCTAATCCTGCCATGGGTATTGGGGCAATGGCAATAGCATTGGTCTTCAGCGCATCTGCCTCATGAAGCACAGCGAACAGATTGGCTGCCGCTTCAACCAAATCTGCACTCTCCGATAAGTTAAAATCGGTTGCCAGGCCGGGGGCTGAGGGGCCAAAGCCAATATACACCTCGCCTAATTGCCGTTCGGTCGCGTTCAGTCTGACTGCGGCATGAGGAGCGTAGTGACTTTCGATTTGTCCCGGCGATACCAGTCCTTTTGTTTTTGTTGATGATGGATTTAAAATAACCTCAATGCCAGCTTGGTCTGACAGCTGTTCAGTTGTCAGCGGGCCAGGACGCAATAAAACGGGGTGATCTGAGCGGCAATCAATGACGGTTGATTCAAGTCCGCTTTGACAAGCTCCACCATCTAAAATCATATCGCAAGCAGGGCCAAGGCCCGTTAAGACATGTTGTGCAGTAGAGGGGCTGATGCGGCCACTGGGATTGGCAGAAGGCGCCACTACAGGAGCGTCTACTCTGGCAAGTAAGTCCAGCGCAGCTGGATGAGAAGGAACCCGCACCGCGAGCGTATCGGTTCCTGCAGAGGCTAGTGCAGCAATCGGGCTTTGAGCTGGTTTGTTGAGGATCAGGGTCAGAGGACCTGGCCAGAATGCCTCAGCCATAAGGCGGGCAGGCTTATTTGCATTGCCGGCATTCAGAGCCGCCTCAACAGAGGGAAAATGGCTGATTAACGGATTGAAACGGGGGCGCTGTTTAGCTGAAAAAATCCGTGCAACAGCGGTTGCATCAGTCGCCAGTGCCCCAAGTCCATATACAGTTTCGGTAGGGAAGGCGACCAGACCTCCCGCATTCAGGCAAGCGGCTGCCCGGTCAAGAGTTACATCATTAATCGGGTGAATTATCATGAAAAGCCACAGCCTTACTGTTGTGATTACAACTGAGCTTGTTATGATAAAATGTCACTATTATGGCAATGATTATCTGGCAAAGCTTTTGTCAGAGCAAGCGCAATTCAAGTGAAAAGGCTAGGCAATGTGCGGACGGTTTACGCTGACAACCACAGCAGATGAGCTGCATAGGCGATTTGGTGTGCATATCACTCAGACATTGGCGCCGCGGTGGAATATAGCACCGTCTCAACCTTCTTTGATTCTCATTCAATCTGATCTGGAATTAACCGCAACGCAGGCAGAATTTGGCCTGAAAGCCGGCCCAGATGGCAAGCGCCTGATTAATGCCCGTGCCGAGACAGTAAAGGAAAAGCCAACCTTTCGACAGGTCTATCAGACCTCTCGCTGTTTGGTTCTGGCAAGCGGATGGTATGAATGGGCAGGCAAAGGAAAGCCATATCATGTCCAATTGACAGATGCGCGTGTGATGGCTTTTGCGGGGCTTTATTTTGCCCCACGTCAGCGCAATCAAACGGGTCAGTTTGTGATTTTGACAACAGCGGCAGATGGTGAATTGGCGGCTGTGCATCATCGCAGTCCACTGGTCTTGCCAGCCACATGCTGGCAGACTTGGCTAACAGGTCTGTCTGCTGACGCAGATTCCTGTCTGACACCGCCTTTGTCGCGTTATTTTAATCTTTATCCAGTGGCCCCAGCAGTTGGCGATATTCGTCAGGATAATGCAAGTTTAGTTGCGCCTCACCTACATCAGGACGCCCCCTCCATTGCGACAACACCACAAGGTGATTTGTTCACCTGAACAAAATTAGCCAGTTGGGGTGCCGTCTCTGACAAGACAGCTGTAAAGATGCCACAGCATCAAGGCAGCAGCGCCCCTGTAGGGGTGCCATCCATCTGCAAAGCGATCCATTTCGGTATGACTGGGGCGCTGATCAAGATGTTTCAGACGTTTGACAGCTTCCATGAGTGCGAGATCATTTCCCGGCCATGCGTTAAAATCAGCAAGGCAAAACAGCCGGTAATTTGAAACTGTCCACCCTCCGATGCCTCGATAGCTTATCAATTTTGTTGTGAATGTTTCAGAATCGGCTTTGTTCAATTCAGTCAGATTCAACTCGCCATTGGTCTCAGCTCTGGCCAGGTCAATTATATATTCAGCCTTTCTTCGGCTCAGGCCGATAGACTGCAAATTCTCATACGGGAGTGGGGCAAGCGCCTGAGCATCCGTCAAACCTTGCTCAGACATCCGTCCCCATAACGCAACCGCGACTTGCCGTGAAATCTGCTGGCCAAGAATAATACGAACCAATGAGCTGAATTGCGCAGGTTCGAAGCGGTCAGGCGGGTTGCCAAATTGAGCTCTGGCTGCGGCTAGCTGGCCATCCTGCTGGTCAAGACACTGAAGAGCCTGAAGAAGTGCAGGGTGGCTGGTCAGACGGTCTGAAGCCATGATACTGTCCTTTCATTCATCTGTTTCAGCGGATGCGCAAATTACAGGCCTTTGACTACACATCAAGGGAGGATTTTATGTCAAGGCAGAGGTCATCATCTGCAGAAGCAATTATTTGGGATTTGCCTCTCAGGGTCTTTCACTGGGCTCTTGTGATCTGTGTTGTTGTATCTGTTGTTTCTGCAAAGCTGGGGGCAACGGCTGTTCATGAACGCAGCGGGCTTGCGGTCATGGGATTGATCCTGTTTCGGGTTATATGGGGGGGCATCGGCAGCCAGACAGCACGATTTACCACCTTTGTGAAATCACCGGCTGCTGTACTGGCCTATGCCCGTCACCTTGTCATTGGTCAGACAGATAACCAGTCAGGTCATTCAGCGCTTGGCGGCTACGCCACGTTGTTGCTGCTGATGGTTTGTTTGGTTATGGCGGTGACAGGTTCATTTTCCACTGACGATATTTTATATGACGGTCCTTTTGCGCATCTTGCTCCGGATTATGTTAACACAGCGTCCCGCATCCATCATTTAACAGAAAAGATATTATTCGCGGTAATTGCCATGCATGTACTGGCTCTGTTTACCTATTTCTGGCGTCTGAAGAAGAATTTAATGCCTGCAATGATTACAGGCAGACGAGCAAACGCAATCGGACCTTCAGGGCGGCTATCTTCATCTCGAACTGTGCTCGGTCTGGCCTTAATGTTTTGTCTGATTGTGCTGTTTCAATTGGCACCATTATTACGCCCCAGCCTGTTTTAAGCTGTGTAGCCGCCTTTTTGCGACCGGGGTTTTAAAAATAAGGCGCGCGCATCTAAGCACACAGTGCCTATGGCCCGCTCGCCTTGTGACAAGGTCTGGCCACTGTTGACTTCTCAGCAGTCATTAACAGCCGAGGGATAGACATTCATCGGCTAAAACACGTCTCACCAGAACAGTACTCAATCACTACAGACAGTGAGTAAAACGCTGGATTTCTGTTTTAGTTTGCTTTGTAAGACTGATGACAGGACTTACAGGTTCCGCTCAGTTCTTGCACTGCGGACATGATTTTTTCAGAATCAGTTGCCTTTGCAGCAGCATCTAACTTTAAAGCGGCTTGTTTGTTTGCGTCTGCCTTAGCGCGGAAATCATCAAAATCCATCCATATGGCATCCAATGCCCCTTTGCTTTCCGATCCCTCTGGAAAAAATTCTGGCATCTGACTTGCCCAGCTAGAAATGCTTTGAGCGCCAGCCGAGATTGCTTCAAAATCACCAGCCTGTATTTGGCCTCTTATGGCTTTCAAGATGGTGACGTTGTTCTTGAAGTTAGCTTTACGGTCCTCTACCACACCGGCTTGCGCTGAAAAGGTGAACAGCGTGCCAGCAAGAATCGATAACAGGATAAAAGGTTTCATTATGCTCGCTCCTGTAGCAAAAATTATTATCTATCCCTGATACGTTGAGATATCATAACGCAGATTGTGTTCGCATTTGTTTTTTAACGGGTTTTTTTATGATTCCTGCCCAGATGATCGGTGTTCTATGCACACTTTCTGCGGTTGCATGTGGGTTAATCACAGGATTAATTGTAAAGATTTTATCTGACGATTTATCCTTGTTGACGACCTTGTTCTATCGGTTTTTATTTTGCTTACCGCTGTTGTTTGTGACCGCGTTGTGGGTGAGGGGGTCGGCTTTTTATAAGCTGAGCCAGAAAAAAACGATGATGGTTCGCGTCATTTTTGGCCTTTCAGGGATTTTGTTGTGGTTTTTGGCGCTGCGGAATATTTCACTTGGTCAGGCAACCGCATTGTTCCAGTCTTCAGTGTTGTTTGTCACACTGGCATCCCCTTTCGTTTTGGGCGAGAAGGTCGGGCCTTACAGAATGGGTGCAGTCTTGGTGGGTTTGGTTGGTATCATCTTACTTACGGATCCGTTTTCTGGGCCTTTGTCAGGGGGAGTTTTGTATGCTGTGATTGGCGCTGTGGTTCATGCAGGTCTGTCTTTATCCCTGCGACGCCTGGGCAAAAAGGATGAACCAGTAACGATCGCCTTGCTGCATAATGTTGCTGGGTTTGCCTTATGGACAATCTGTCTTTTGGTGCTGCCTGCTCAAATGCAATGGCCTGAAACTCATCATTGGCCGCTGTTGATCGCACTTGGTGTTGTCAGTTCGTTATTACAGCTCTCGTTTACTACGGCTTACCGGTTCAGTGATGCGGTTGTGGTTGTCACGTTGCGTTATCTTCAGGTGCCTTCTGCCGGCGTTCTCGGCTTTTTCATTTTTTCAGAAGTGCCAAATTTTCTTCAACTGCTCGGTACGGCCATAGTCATTTCATCTTGTATGTTTATTGTTTGGCGCGAATTTGTTATCTCTCGGAAACAAAAGAATTCAATCCAATAAGAGAGGGACAAAACAATGATTGTACGCCTGATGGGGGAAATAGATATCCACAGTTTTAGCCCCGACACTCTTTTGGCTGAACGCCCCTCTTTGGGTGGCGTATCCATTCAGGGTGACGTTACCGATGGCGACGTGATTAACTGGTTGGGCTGGGCCTTGGATAGTGGAGCCGCTGATCGTCTGGAAGAGGATGAGATATTCCGTGGGCAGGTAGAATCTGCTGGCCGATATCTGGCAGGTTTGCGGCAGCCAGATTTAGGGGCTGACCAGTTTGTAATGTTACTAATCTTGCGTGAACGTTGGCCAGTAGGCAGCAAAGCAAAATTCAAGGCTGTCGCAGACCGTGTTGGGGCTAGCCACACTTATCATTTAATGGCCTGCCCACCACAAGATTCCGTTGATTTTAACGATGACGAAGCAATGTCAGCTGCTGAAGCCCAGTCGCTGCATGCGATGGTTCCTATGATGAGGCGGGCACGCAAACAATTTGCAGCAAGTTCAGGTCTTCAGCAGTTTTTAAAGAATTTGTCCTGACACAGGCTCAGATGTCCAATTCGGTTCGGTTTCGGAATTGATCCAATGATTCTGGGTTTGCCAGCGCTTCGGTGTTTTTAACCTCTCGTCCATGGACAATATCGCGCACAGCCAGCTCAGATATCTTTCCAGAGCGTGTACGCGGGATATCTGTGACTGTGCAGATGATGGTCGGTACATGCCGCGGGCTGGCCTTACGCTTTAATTCAGCTTTAATGCGGTCTTGCAACGCTTCATCAAATGTATGGTCAGTGGCCAGCCGGATAAATAGAACAATTCTGACATCATCTCCGGTTGACTGGCCAATCACCAAAGCTTCAGCGATTTCATCAAAGGCCTCAACAACACGATAAATCTCGGCAGTTCCGATGCGCACGCCTCCAGGATTTAATGTCGCATCTGAACGACCATGAATGATAATCCCGCCTCGTCTGGTCAATGTTGCCCAATCGCCATGCCGCCAGACATGATTGAAATGGTCAAAATATGCAGCATGATATTTTTCACCAGTCTCATCATTCCAAAACCCAACAGGCATTGAAACAAACGGTGACAGGCAGCAAAGCTCACCTTGCTCACCATCTATTGGCTGGCCATTCTCATCCAACACTGCGACATCCATACCCAAACCCCGCACCTGAATTTCGCCAGCATAGACAGGTAAGTTCGGGCATCCGAGCACAAAGCAGCCCATGATATCTGTACCCCCAGAGATGGACGCAAGCTGAAGATGAGGGTGGATAGCGTCATAGACAAACGCGAAACCTTCTGCTGACAGCGGTGAGCCTGTAGAACATAATGTGCGCAAGTTAGACAGATCATAGTGATCGCAAGGGATAAGCCCAGCTTTCCGCACCGCATCGATATATTTAGCTGACGTTCCAAACAGCGTGAATTTCTCAGCTTCAGCAATCTGCCACAGCCGTTCTGGCCCAGGATAAAACGGGTTGCCTTCATACACAATTACAGTCGCGCGGCAGAGAAGAACAGAGACAAGCCAGTTCCACATCATCCAGCCGCAGGTGGTGAAATAAAAAACCTTATCACCTGCTTTGACGTTACTGTGAAGCCGAAGTTCGCAAATATGCTTTAACAACGTTCCGCCAACTGAATGAACAATACATTTTGGTGCACCAGTCGTTCCTGAGGAATATAAAATATAAAGCGGGTCACTGAAGCCAACCCGAACAAAGGCCGCCAACGGTCTATGCGTTAACGTTTGGTCAAACAAAATTGCATTTTTGGTTAAGTGGGTGTCTGGGGAGTTGTTGAGATAGCCGACAATCACCACCTTTTGAATTGAAGGAATGGCCTCTGCCACCTGCGAGATTATCTCCAGACGATCTATTGATTTTCCGTTGTAGTGATAGCCGTCTGCGGCAAATAGCAACTTCGGCGTGATTTGGCCGAATCTGTCACTAACGCCGGTAAGGCCAAAATCAGGAGAGCAGCTGGAAAATATACCTCCCAACGCGGCTGTAGCTAGCATGGTGATGAGGGCATGCTCACCGTTTGGCAGATAGGCTGCGACACGATCGCCGCGGCCCACACCCTCGCTTTGCATCCATCCTGCTAAGGCCATTACTTTTGTTCTGATCTCAGCGCGTGTGAGGCGGGTACAGCGACCATCTTCGCCATGAGCGACAAGCGCAGGGGTGTCATCCGCATCAGCCAACATATTCTCGGCATAATTTACGCGCGCATCAGGAAAAAAGCGGGCTCCTGGCATCTTTTCTTCATCGATAAGATTGCGTGTTCCTTTCTCGCCCGTAACCCCGTGCCACTCCCATAAAGATGACCAGAATGTCCCTTTTTCCTCTACAGACCATTGCCACAGCTTGTGATAATCACCGGACCAGTCAAACCCTGAAGTTTTGTTCAGATGCGCAGCATAGTCATCCAATTCGGTCGGGTTGCCATCTGGTGTCCATAACAATTTGCCGGAGACAGTTTCGGGTTCACTCATCTTGTTTCACCTAAATGCTGGTCATCGTGAAAGGTCTGCTCACGCTACCTCAATATTCTAGAAAAGTCAGTCATATACGGTGAAAAAAGCATCAGGTTTTCTCACCAGGCGCGCATTCACTCTATTATATTACCCTTTTGCACAACTGGCGCATGAGGCAAGAAAAATATTAATTTTCCGTGAAGGAAAGTGAGGAAAATAACCTATGAATGATAATTTCTTGAGCAAAATTACCCCAGAGTTGGATGGTAAAATGGTATCTGCTGGTTTGGGAAAATGGTTGTATTATCCAAACGAACTGCCGTTGGTGATGCAGATAGAAAACCTGAACCAGGGCCAGTTATTGTGTTATGTCAGCTTGTCTAAGCGGCGGGAGGGCATGTTTTTGATCTCATTCCTGACGATGCTGATGATTGAGGAAGTCCATGCTCTGTCAGAAGATATGCGCCCTGAAACCAAGCCGAGATGCGGATGTTCGATTTGCTGCAGCGCTTCACTAAAATTCGGTTGTGTGTCAGGGACTGTATCGCTGACCTATTACAGCCGATTAAATTGGACACAGCCATCTTGTCATGAGTTTTTAATGTTTTGTGACGCGTTCATACCCTTTGTTGCGCAATAGGCACAAGACTACTTGCCCTGTTCTGACAATGAAAATGGTGCGGCTTTCATCGCAAATTTATCAGACACCAGATTATCCTTCCTTCTGTCTGAGATGGAAGAATAGACATCTGCTCAATCTGGCTTGTAATCCGTTGGCCATCTCAATCTATCTATACAAACTTTTTCGTGCTATCCAGAGCCTTGAATAAAAATTTGAGCAAGATGACTAGGGTTCAGGATACTTAAAAAAGGCAAAGATATGTCAACTCACTATGATTACGATTTGATTGTGATTGGTGCTGGTTCAGGCGGTGTTCGGGCAGGCCGGATTGCCGCAGGACATGGCGCGCGCGTTGCAGTTATCGAAGAAGATAGGCCGGGCGGTACCTGTGTAATCAGGGGGTGTGTCCCCAAAAAGCTGTTGGTCTATGGGGCATCTGTCGCGGCTGATATGGAAGACGCATCTGGGTTTGGCTGGACGTTGGGCGAGAGGACCCATGATTGGTCTGCGCTCATCTCTGCAAAAGACAAAGAATTAGACAGGCTGGAGGGGATTTACAAACAGCTTCTGGCCTCTGCTGGAGCAGAGCTCATTTCGGGGCGGGGGCGAATTACTGGTGCGCATGAGGTTTGTGTTGGTGAACGTAAACTTACCACCAAAACCATTCTCATTGCTACTGGCGGCTGGCCTCAGATTCCTGATGTTCCCGGTCTTGCTGAACATGCGATAACCTCAACAGAAGCGCTTGATTTAGACGCTTTGCCTGAGCGGATTATTGTATATGGGGCAGGGTACATAGCGCTTGAATTTGCAGGGATTTTTAACAGTTTAGGCAGCGAGGTGCATCTGGTGTACAGAGCTGATCTGCCGCTGCGGGGTTTTGATGACGATGTCCGTCGGCATATGGTTGAAGCCTTGCAAAACCGCGGTATACATATTCATGCTGAAACGACAGTGGAAAGCGTTGTCTCTGAAGATGGCCAGCTATCGGTACGGCTCAGTGATGGCCAATCTCTCTCCTGCGATCAGATTATGGCGGCTACCGGACGAATGCCGAATACAAATGGGCTAGGTCTTGATGTGGCAGGTGTGAAGGTAAATAAGAAGGGCGCTGTCGAAGTTGACAACCAGTCACGGACCAACATTGATCATATCTACGCAGTAGGTGACGTCACAGACAGAATAAATCTGACGCCAGTAGCGATTGCCGAAGGGCACGCTTTTGCGGACAGTCTGTTTGCAGGACAGTCCCGCCATATCAGCCATGACAATGTGGCATCAGCCGTATTCAGCCAGCCACCGCTTGCATCAGTTGGGCTGACCGAACAACAAGCTGTTCAAGAATATGGCGCAGTAGATGTTTATGAAAGTCGGTTTCGGCCAATGAAGAACACGCTCTCAGGACGTGATGAACGCACCTATATGAAGCTTATAGTGGCAAGTGAAAGTCAGAAAATTCTGGGAATTCATATGATTGGCCCTGATTCAGCTGAAATTATGCAAGGGCTTGCAATCGCTGTTCATATGGGGGCAACCAAGGCAGATTTTGATGCAGTTATCGGTATCCATCCGACAGCTGCGGAAGAATTTGTAACCATGCGAACAAAACGACAAAGCTGACCTGTGCCCCAGATAGCTTTAAATGCAACATAATTGGCGAGTTTTCTTTGCTTTTCAGAGATAAATCGTTATTTTATCAGCACGAAAGTCCGACAACAAAAAAAGGCAGTTTGAGCCTGAAAAGGCGAGGCTGAAAGTGATATGAGCTGGCAACCTGACAGTTGGCGTAAATTTCCGATCCTCCAGGTTCCTAACTACCCAGAGCAATCTGTTCTGAATCAGGTGGAAAAAACCCTTGCCGAAAAGCCGCCTCTGGTATTTGCAGGTGAAGTACAGAACCTGCGCAGCCAGTTAGCAGATGTGGCAAACGGTAAAGGATTTCTGCTTCAAGGCGGAGACTGTGCGGAGAGTTTTGCTGAATTTACAGCAGATATGATCAGAGATAATTTTCGGGTCTTTCTGCAAATGGCTGTCGTGCTGACCTTTGGCGCATCAATGCCCGTTGTAAAAATCGGGCGGATGGCCGGGCAATTTGCCAAACCGCGTTCTTCAGATGTGGAACAAATCGGCGATGTGGAATTACCGTCATATCGCGGAGATATGATCAACGGAATTGAGTTCACGGCTGAGGATAGAATACCAGATCCAGAGCGTCTTTTAAGAGTATATGAACAATCAGCTTCTACATTGAATCTGATTCGTGCGTTCGCGCAGGGGGGGATGGCTGATCTGCAGGCTGTTCACAGCTGGACCGCAGATTTTATTTCAGACCGAACGCAGGCCAAACGCTATGCGGAGCTGGCCGAACGGATTGACGAATGCCTGTCCTTTATGAGCGCATGTGGCATCACAGCGCAGACCAGCAGGGCGTTGGCAGAAACCGACTTTTTCACCAGCCATGAGTCGCTGTTGCTGAATTATGAAGAGCCCCTTACACGTCGGGATACCATTACCGATGAAAAGGGGTGGTATGCCACGTCTGCACATATGGTGTGGATTGGGGATCGCACCCGCCAGTATGATGGGGCCCATGTGGAATATATGCGTGGTATTTCCAATCCGATTGGATTGAAATGTGGTCCTTCACTCGACCCTGATGACCTGTTGCGTCTTATCGACAGGCTGAACCCTGAAAATGCGCCGGGGCGGCTGACGCTTATTGCGCGTATGGGTGCGGATTCCGTACGGGAAAAATTACCGCCGCTGCTGAAAGCAGTCGAGCGGCATGGCGCATCAGTTGTGTGGTGTTGTGATCCGATGCATGGCAATACAGTCAAAGCGTCTTCGGGATATAAAACCAGACGTGTAGATGATGTGTTCAGAGAGGTTCAGGGCTTTTTTGATGCTCATGATGAGGTTGGCACTTATCCCGGCGGTGTGCATTTTGAGATGACAGGAAAAAATGTCACAGAATGTGTTGGTGGTGTTGTTGAGGTGACTGAAGAAAAGCTGGGTGACCGGTATCATACTCATTGTGATCCGCGCCTGAATGCCGGTCAGTCACTAGAACTAGCCTTTCTGATCGCCGATCTGATGAAACGCAGGCGTGATCAGGAAAGCCGCTTTCAAAAAGCTGGCTGATTGTCAAAATAGTCATGGCTAAACCACCCTCATCTTTGTCGCCGGAAAACGCCTGTTCCCGGCCCACGGCATCAGAACAAGCTAGCTTAACAGACAGCTATTTTAACCTGACGCGCTCTATCGTATTAGGGCATGAAGATTGCCAAGTGACTTATGCTGTGTTCATGCGCAGGCCAGTGACATTAGCACCGCGATTAGCGGTTGACTGGCTAGAGATGATGGCAGCAGAAAGGCAAGCAGACATAAAGATAGAACAGCTTCACAAAGAAGGGGCTTGGGTTGGGGCTGGTGAGCCGATGTTCTATCTTTCGGGAAAACTGTCAGATCTTGTGGATTTGGAAACGATTTTTCTGCAACGGCTGGGCAGCCCTTGTGTGGCGGCTTGGAATGCGTATCAGATGTGTGTTGACTTGCCTGATGTCGCCTTTATGGCGATGGATGCGCGCCATTGTGCCGGCACAGATATGGCAGAATTAATGGCCTATGGGGCATCAGTTGGGTCAGCAAAGGCAAAGGCAAAAGTCGGTGCGACAGGCTTTGTTGGCTGTGCAACAGACGCAACGGCACCCTATTTTGGCCAGACCGCTGGTATGGGGACCATGCCTCATGCACTGATTGGCTATGCCAATGATACATTGGAAGCGGCAAAGCTGTTTCACGATACATTTCCTGACAGGCCTCTGACTGTTTTGGTCGATTATTTTGGTAAGGAAGTTGATGATGCTTTGCGGGTGGCCCGTCATTTTTCAGCATTGGCTGAACAAGGCAAGCTGGCTGTGCGGCTTGATACACATGGTGGCCGGTTTCTGCAGGGATTGGATACGCCAAGTTCATATGCTGTGCTTGAACGCAATGTGCCAGAGGCTATACGGGGGTATCGCTCAGAAGGTGACTTGAAGCATTTGATGGGGACTGGCGTATCTGCGGCAGCTGTCTGGTATATGCGTGAACAGCTCGACCAAGCTGGGTTTGAGCGCGTAAAAATGGTTGGCTCCAGTGGATTCAGCCCTGATAAATGTCGTGTTTTTTCTCTGGCGAAAACGCCTGTGGATATGATAGGAACCGGGTCTTATCTGCCTGAAAAATGGTCAGAAACATATGCGACAGCTGATATCATTGAATATGATGGTCAGAAGCGCGTTAAAATTGGCCGCGAATTCCTGCACAGAAAAACCAACTAGGCATTACAAACTGCTATGGCTGAACAAGAAACCACAGAGCTGACAATTGCTGTGATGCAAGCAAACCCTCATCTTGGGGATGTTGAGGCGAATTTAGATGCTCTCCAGCAAAGGCGGAAGCGTGCTGCTGAATTGGGAGCCGATTGTCTGTTGACCCCTGAGATGTATTTAGCTGGCTATCCGGCAGATGATTTGGTGTTGCGCCAAGATTTCATGGAGCGCATTGAAACCGCCCTTCAAAAAATTGCTGTGCTGACACAAGATGGTGGTCCAGCGGTCATCGTTGGCGCGCCGTACAGAGAGGCAGGGCGTCTGTTTAACAGCGCATTTGTCATCGATAATGGGGAAATACAAGCTCGGCGCGATAAGGTGAATTTGCCTAATTATGGCGTATTTGATGACAAACGGAACTTCACGCCAGGGACATTGCGTGGGCCAGTGAACCTGAGGGGCTGGCGTTTAGGTCTGGCTATATGTGAAGATATCTGGTTTGCCGATGTATGTGAAACTCTGGCCGAAACAGGCGCAGATATCATTCTTTCTTTAAATGCGTCTCCTTTTGACGTTGAAAAGGCCGACCAACGATTGATGCAGGCAATTTCTCGGATTACTGAGGCAGAC
Source organism: SAR116 cluster alpha proteobacterium HIMB100 (assembly GCA_000238815.2). NCBI lineage: Bacteria > Pseudomonadati > Pseudomonadota > Alphaproteobacteria > Puniceispirillales (SeqCode) > SAR116 cluster alpha proteobacterium HIMB100. The sequence continues at coordinate 181,143 of AFXB01000004.1, forward strand.
TTGCCTTTGGTTTATGTCAATATGGTGGGTGGGCAAGATGAGCTTGTGTTTGACGGAGGGTCATTTGCTCTTAATCGCGGCGGCAAATTAGCTTGCCAACTGCCTTATTTTTCAGAACATTTGTCCTGTCTTACGGTCAGGCGCGCGGCTGGTGATGTTCATCTTACAGGCTCAATTGCGCATCCAAATGGACCGTATGAGACGTTATGGCGGGCGTTGATGCTGGGCTTGCGTGATTATTGTGATAAGAACGGCTTTCCGTCGGTGGTTCTAGGTCTGTCTGGCGGCATCGATTCTGCTATTGTTGCTGCTCTGGCAGTGGATGCATTGGGTGCGGATCGTGTTCACGCTGTGATGATGCCATCTGATTACACAGCTGATATATCTGTAACTGATGCAGACCAGCTGGCCCAGGCTCTGGGTATTTCTTTACAGACAATTGCTATTCGGCCGGGGATGAACGCTTTTGAAGATATGTTGGCGCCGGCCTTTCGTGACAAATCCCCTGACATCGCCGAAGAAAACATTCAGTCTCGTTTGCGGGGTATGTTGCTGATGGCATTGTCAAATAAGTTTGGTCATCTTGTGCTAGCAACAGGAAATAAGTCGGAATATGCAGCTGGCTATTCAACATTATATGGGGATATGTGTGGCGGGTTCGCGCCAATAAAGGATGTGTGGAAGACACGTGTTTTTGAATTGGCCCGTTGGCGAAATACTGCCGTTCCGAAAGGCGCCCTTGGCCCTGACTCAGAGGTAATCCCAGACCGAATTATTACCCGGCCTCCATCTGCAGAATTACGGCCTGATCAGCAAGATACAGACAGCCTTCCGCCTTATGACGTTCTTGATGAAATTCTGATCGCACTTACTGAAGAAATGGCTGATATTCAAACGATCAGAGCCAGAGGATTTGACCTGGAAACAGTTCAGCAGGCAAGTCAGCTTTTGTTCCGCGCAGAATATAAACGGTTTCAGGCAGCACCTGGGCCAAAGGTAACTGCAAGGGCTTTTGGACGGGATCGGCGCTTGCCCCTGACCTCTGGCTTTCGTCCCCAATCAACGGAGAGCTCATGACCGCCCCCAAAGTTCGCTTCGCGCCCAGTCCGACAGGTATGCTGCATGTTGGTAATTTGCGCACTGCATTAGTGAATTACCTGTATGCCCGCCATGCCGATGGCAAATTTATGTTGCGTATTGACGATACAGACGAGGTGCGATCAACAACAGAATTTGAACAGGCCATACGCGAAGATTTGCTGTGGATGGGCATGGGATGGGATGAAGAAGACCGGCAAACATCACGGCTGAGCCGCTATGATGAGGCTTTGCAAATCTTGCTTGATAGCGGACGGGCCTATGCCTGCTATGAAACTCAAGAAGAATTATCTCTGAAAAGAAAGTCACAGCTGATGGCAGGGAAGCCGCCTGTTTATGATCGGGCAGCGCTGGCACTTAGTGATGTGGATAAGCAGAAGCTTGAAGCAGACGGCCGTCGGCCGCATTATCGTTTTAAGCTGAATCATGAGCAGGTAAGCTGGGCAGATTTGATTCGCGGTGATGTTGCATATCATATGTCCAGCTTATCAGACCCTGTTTTGATGCGCGAAGATGGACGCGTGATTTACACCCTCGCTTCTGTTGTTGATGACATCGATCACGGCATTACAGCAATTTTGCGTGGTGAAGATCATGTGACGAACTCTGCAGCTCAGATTCAGTTGTTTGAGGCGTTAGGGGCAACACCGCCACAAATGGGGCATCTGGCGTTGCTGGCTGGTGCGGATGGTGAAGGATTATCGAAACGACTGGGTAGTTTATCTGTGCGCCAATTACGTGAGGAGGGGATTGAGGCGCCAGCGTTGGCCAGTTTGCTTGCACGTATTGGCACTTCTGCCCCTGTTGTGCCACAGGCGTCACTTGCTGACATTATTGCCGGCTTTGATATTACCAGCTTTGGTCGCGCTACGCCAAAATTCTCTCCTGATGAGCTCGCTCAAATCAATGCACGTGTTCTTCAGCAGATGGAGTTTGCCTCTGTGGCTGAACGCCTTGCAGAGGCAAATTTAGCGGCTGTTGATGAACGGTTCTGGATGGCGGTGAGAGGGAATATCAGCACGCTTCTGGATGCTGGAGATTGGTGGGCAGTTTGTCACCAGCCCCTTACCCCTGAAATTGAGGATGAAGAGCTTCTGGCTGCTGCTTTAGCTGAGCTTCCAGAGGGGCCATTTGGCCCGGATAGCTGGTCACAATGGACCAAGGCTGTGACCGCTGCGACATCAAAAAAAGGTAAAGCCTTGTTTATGCCGCTTCGTAAAGCATTAACCGGGCGCGCGTTTGGTCCAGATGTCGGCATATTATTATGCTATATGACGCGTGAGGTGGTTGCGAAGCGGCTTGCGGGCCAAACTGCCTGAAAACGCAAGACAATATCTGGGATAGGCAAGGAAGAGATGAGTATTCGTCTGTACAACACGAAAACAAAGATGAAGCAGGAGTTCGCTCCGATCTTGCCTGATCATGTGCGCCTATATGCCTGTGGGCCGACTGTTTATGACCGTATTCATGTGGGTAATGCCCGGCCGCTTGTCATCTTTGATGTTTTGGTACGTCTGTTGCGCTCTTCTTTTACAAAAGTGACCTATGTGCGCAATATCACAGATGTGGATGATAAAATTAACGCTCGTGCGGCTGAGCGCGGCATATCTATTGCTGAGCTGTGTGAGCAAACTATTCTCAGCTTTCATGAGGATTGCCAGGCCTTAGCTGTGCTGCCGCCGGATAAAGAGCCTCGTGCAACCGATCATATCACGCAGATGATTGACATGATCACAACCCTCATCGAAAAGGGATTTGCATATGAAGCAGAAGGTCATGTTCTGTTTGCGGTCGACAAGATGCCTGAATATGGACAGCTGTCAGGCCGGTCTTTAGATGAAATGATTGCCGGAGCAAGAGTTGAGGTCGCGCCCTACAAAGCGCATCCGGCAGATTTTGTGCTCTGGAAGCCAGCCGAGACAGATATGCCCGGTTGGGACAGCCCCTGGGGGCGCGGCCGGCCAGGTTGGCATATTGAATGTTCGGCCATGTCAGCAGATTATTTGGGGGCAGAATTTGATATTCATGCTGGTGGGTTAGACCTTATCTTCCCTCATCATGAAAATGAAATTGCCCAATCGGTATGCGCTCATGGGACTTCTCAAATGGCGGCCTTTTGGGTTCATAATGGTTATGTGACGGTTGAAGGCGAAAAAATGTCCAAATCGCTGGGCAATTTTACCACGGTAAAAGATGCGCTGGCTCGCCACAGAGGAGAGGTTGTCCGCTTCAGCCTTTTATCGTCTCATTACCGTGCACCGTTTGATTTTTCAGATGCCGCCCTTGGCCAGGCCAGAACAATTCTGGATAAGTTTTATCGCGCGGCTGCAGGCGCAGACAGATCAAATTTACCGTCCAGTCTGTCTGAACTGGATAAGGAGTTTGTCTCTGCTCTTTGTGATGATTTGAACACGCCTCTGGCTATCTCTTGTTTGCACCGTCTGGCTGGTGAAGCAAAAAAGGGCGACACGAATAGTGCTGGTCAGCTTGTGTCTTGTTCACAGCTCCTAGGATTGCTGGGGGACGCAAATTGGTTCGCCGTCAGTGATGAGTCTGCAGGCGATACACAGGAAGTTGAACAGGCGATAGAAGCCCGCAACGCGGCGCGTGCTGCGCGTAATTTTGCTGAAGCTGACCGTATCCGCGACGAGCTGTCTGATAAGGGAATAAAGCTTCTCGACGGGCCAGATGGAACGCGCTGGGAGCGGGACTGAAAATAGTGCTCAGGTAGAGGTATGGGTCAGCAGATGCTGATTTGCACTTATTGTCTAAATACGGTACAACCCGTGACCGTCGCTGTCGTTAGATGTGAATGTGCCGACAGGGCCAACAGAAAATAGGGATAAGCTCATGTCTGACCGGCAGACAGACGATGTGATCTGGCTTTTTGATACAACGCTTCGGGATGGGGGACAGACCAGAGGAGTTGATTTTACAGCAGCAGATAAGCAATTCATCGCTCAGGCTCTTGATGATTTTGGTATCGATTATATCGAGGGCGGGTGGCCAGGAGCCAACCCAACGGATGATTTGTTTTTCAGCACAGAACATCAGCTGAAGAATGCTAAACTCGTCGCTTTTGGCATGACCAGGCGTGGCGGACGGTCTGCTGAGAATGATCCAGGTTTGAACGCCATTTTAGATGCCAAGACTGACGCCACTTGTCTGGTGGGAAAAACGTGGGATTTCCATGTGACAACGGCTTTAAACATTGAGCTGGAAGAGAATCTGCGGATGATCAGCAGCTCTGTTGCCGCCGCTAAAGCCCGCGGACATGAATCTATGTTTGATTGCGAACATTATTTCGATGGGTTCAAAGCAAACCCAGATTATGCGTTATCTTGTGTGAAAGCGGCTCAAGACGGTGGCGCTACCTGGGTGATATTATGTGACACAAATGGTGGCAGTCTGCCAGACGAGGTCTTTGAAATTGTCAGCACAACGCGTAAAGCGTGCCCAGATGTGCGTTTGGGTATACATTGTCATAATGACAGCGGTGTGGCTGTGGCCAATACATTGGCCGCGGTAAAGGCAGGTGCACGCCAAATACAAGGCACCTTAAACGGTTTAGGCGAGAGATGTGGGAACGCCGATCTGATTACGCTGATTCCCACACTAATGCTCAAGCTGGGCTATAAAACGAATATTGCCGCGGATAAGCTGTCTAAGCTGAAATCGCTATCACGTATGTTGGACGAACGTCTGAATAGACAGCCGAATGCGCACGCACCATATGTTGGTGACGCAGCATTTGCCCATAAGGGCGGATTACATGCCTCAGCCGCTCAGAAAGATCCACGTACCTACGAACATGTGCCGCCGGAAACGGTAGGCAATCAGCGCAGCTACCTGATTTCTGATCAAACTGGCCGTTCCAATATCTTGGCGCGATTTAAAGAAGTTGGAATTGAGATTGACAGCAAGGATGCCCGCATTGAAAAGCTGATCGCCGAGGTGAAGCAGAAAGAATTTCTGGGTTGGGCGTTTGACAGTGCTGAAGCCAGTTTTGAGTTGTTGGCACGTCGTATGCTGGATGGGGTGCCTGACTATTTTGAAATTGGCCGGTTTCGGGTCATGGATGAACGTCGTTTCAATGCCAGAGGCGAGCTGGTTGTCGAATCTGAGGCCACAGCCTCTATTCTTGTACATGGACAGACCCATCATGAAGCGGCCGTTGGGAACGGTCCTGTGAATGCCGTGGATACCGCTATCCGCAAGGCGTTAAGCCAAGCCTATCCTCTGCTTTCAGATGTGGAACTTATTGACTATAAAGTGCGTATTCTGCCTCCAAACGAACAGGCAAGCGGCACTGGAGCCACAACCCGCGTGTTGATAGAATTTGCAGATTCACAAGGCAAGAATTGGCGGACAGTAGGCGTTTCCACCAATATTATTGATGCTTCTGTTATTGCGCTTGCAGATGGTATGTGTTGGAAATTGCTGCATTCTGGCGTAACAGTCTGAAAACGCGCCTGAAGGAACAAAATGAGCGTATCGCCAGACCAAATCCGCCAGCAGATCACGCCTGTCATTATCCTTGCCCGGCCGCAAATGGGTGAAAATATTGGTGCCGCTGCACGGGCAATGAAAAATTGTGGGCTGGTTTCCTTGCGCCTTGTCTCGCCACGTGATGGCTGGCCGAATCCGGCGGCAGAGCCTATGGCGACAAATGCCGTTGACATTCTTCACTCAGCAGAGGTTTACGATAGCCTGTCAGACGCATTGCATGATGTCACCTTTATGGTTGCCACTTCTGCCCGCCCAAGAGATATGGAAAAACCGGTGGTCACGCCGCGCCAAGCTGTGGCCGAACTGTTCAGGCAGCAAACCGTACGACAGGACCAAGGCGGAAGAGCTGCATTATTATTTGGCTCAGAACGGTCTGGTTTGGATAATGATGAGTTGATGTTGGCGGATTATGTAGCCCAAGCGCCGCTGAATCCAGGTGCAATGTCTTTAAATCTGGCGCAGGCGGTATTGCTGATGGCTTGGGAATGGCGTATGGCGGCTCTTGCAGATAGTGGTCTGGTCACAGATGAGCCGGAAGGGTTGTCCGCACCTGCAGATTTGAAAACACGAGCTTATTTTCTATCGCGTCTTGAAGATATCCTTGAACGGCAGGGGTTTTTTGCGACGCCAGAAATGGCACCGGTGGTAAAACGAAATCTGACTTGCCTGTTTACACGTTCCGCGCCAACCGAACAGGAGCTAAAAACCCTGCACGGTATTCTCACCTTATTTGAACGCAACACAGCATCGGCATTTGAGCAATCTTGACATCTACTCAATAATCAGTATTATTTCGCGCATTCCTGGGAACGTTGACACGAAGGTAGGTCTTTGTGCCACGGCAATTAAGCCCTACCGGGACAATAAAAAGGAACCAAGCCAATGGCACCGAAAACCGAACATAAACGTCATTCCTCGAAGCACAAAATTGACAGACGCCTCGGCGTTAATCTTTGGGGACGCTCTAAATCACCTTTGAATACACGCTCTTATGCGCCTGGCCAGCATGGTCAGCGACGCAAGAAGCCAACAGACTTTGGTATCCAGCTGATGGCAAAACAGAAGCTGAAAGGGTATTACGGCAATATTGGCGAAAAACAGTTTAAAAAATACTATCAGGAAGCTGTGCGCCGGCAGGGTGATACAGGTCAAAACCTGATCGGAATTCTAGAATCGCGCCTGGATGCCGTGTTATATCGGTCCAAGCTGGCGCCAACCGTATTTGCTGCGCGCCAGATCATCAACCACGGGCATGTGCTGTTGAACGGTAAGCGCTGTAACATTGCGTCTGTTATGCTAAAAGCTGGCGATACATTGCAGCTGCGTGACAAAGCCAAACAGATTCCCGCGATTTTGGAAGGTATTGCCTCTGTAGAGCGTGACGTTCCTGAATATGTGGAAGCTGACCATGACAAAATGGCAGCGACATTGGTTCGTGCACCGTCTCTTGATGAGGTGCCTTATCCTGTGCAGATGGAACCAAATCTGGTGGTCGAATATTATTCACGCTGATTTCTGTTTCCAGAACTCGTCTTTATTGTAAAAGGCACTGGCAAGTCCGGTGCCTTTTTCAGTTTTGGGCGGTGTTTTGAGCCGTTTATGAACTGTGTTAGGCTGAAAGTAAGCAAGCAAGGCGAGGAGCACATTATATGACAACAGGCTGGCCTGAAGAATATTATGCGGTGATTTTTACGTCACAGCGAACCGATGCTGAGATGGCAATGTATGGGGTCACCTCAGAACGAATGATTGAACTGGCCCAGCAACAGCCTGGTTTTTTGGGGCTTGAGTCTGTGCGTGAGGAAAACGGGCTTGGTATAACTGTATCTTATTGGCGTGACAGAGAGGCGATTGCTGCCTGGGGCGAGCATGCCGAACATCGGGTTGCCCAGACGCTCGGACGCAAAGAATTTTATAGCTGGTTTCAGCTACGGATCACAAAGGTGTTTGAAGATCGAAGCTTCGGGCTGGAGGATTTGTGATATCGTCCGTCAGCCTTGCAAAGGCTGAGGGTTCACATCCACACCGTGGGTATTCAACATTTCCATCAGCTCGCCGGTTTCGTACATTTCCCGAATAATGTCGCAACCACCGATGAATTCGCCCTTCACATAGAGCTGGGGGATGGTTGGCCAGTCTGAAAAGGCTTTGATTCCTTCTCTTATGGAATCATCATCCAATACATTCACGCCCTTGAACTTCACACCGAGATGGCTGAGAACGCCGACGACAGCAGCTGAAAAACCACATTGAGGAAACACAGGTGTGCCCTTCATGAACAGCACAACGTCTGATGCCGCAATATTGCTTTGAATTCTGTCTTTTGTGGCCTGATCAAGCATGATATTTTCCTTTTAGTTTCCGTGAAGCTGTTCGGTGGTCAGGATTTCGGGACCCGGGTCTGCAGAGCCAGCGCGTGTAGCTGGCCGCCCATCCTCCCACCAAGCGAATTATAAACCATCTGATGTTGTTGAACACGGGTTTTGCCAACAAACGCTGTACTTTCCACCATACAGGAATAATGATCTCCATCACCGCGCAAATCTTCAATGGTAATGGTTGCATCTGGAAAAGCCGCGCGGATCAGGTCTTCGATCTCATGTGCCTGCATCGCCATTATTTTTGCCTTTCCTTGACGTGATGTGCCGCTAGGCCATCATCTGGGGCAGTTTGCCCTCATGCTGTGACCGTAAATCTTCTATAGAAATGGTGATATCATGCCCAACTGTCAATGTCTGGTGGGTTGAAGTTGTGCCAATCTGGTAGCCGTCAATATTCTGTTCAGCCAGCACGGCTGCAAAGGCGCTTTCATCGTCAACCTGTACGATATAGCGGGCTTGATCTTCACCAAATGCCCAAGCAAGCGATGGTTCGCCTTCAGGAAGAGTGAGTGCAGTACCAATGTTGCTTGATAAGGCCATTTCAGCTACAGCGACCAATAATCCGCCGTCACCAATGTCATGAGCGGCATCAATATGTCCGGCTGCGATTTGTGTTTGCACAAATTCCCCATGAGCCTTTTCTTTAGCCAGATCAACCGGAGGAGGGGCGCCACCTTCACGTTCAGCGATAACACGCGCAAATACGCTGTTGCCCAGCCAGCCATCCGTCATGCCAGCGGCCTGACCAATTACAAATATCGCTTTATCTGGAGCTGTAAAGCTGGCCCCAACAGCGTGTTTCCAGTCATCAATCAGTCCAACCATACCTATTACAGGGCAAGGCTGAATCGCTTCACCATCTGTCTCGTTATATAAAGAGACATTGCCTGATACGACGGGTGTGTTCAGAACCTTACAGGCCTTACCCATGCCGTTTACCGATCCGACAATCTGCGCCATTATATCCTGTTTTTCAGGATTACCGAAATTCAGGTTATTTGTCACCGCGAGGGGTTTTGCACCTGTCGCGCAAATATTGCGCCAGGCTTCAGCAACAGCTTGTGTGCCGCCCTCAAAAGGATCAGCTTCCACATAGCGCGGCGTACAATCGGTCGTTATAGCCAGGGCCTTGTCCGTGCCATGAACACGAACCAGAGCCGCATCGCCGCCAGGCCCGATAAGGGTGTCTGCCATTACATCGCAATCATATTGCTCGTAAATCCAGCGACGCGAAGCAAGGTCAGCAGATCCCATCATCTCCAACAGTGCATCCTTTAAGCTGATATCACGCTCAAGGGCTGAAGTTGCCAGTACAGGCTGCAATTCATTTGGCCGGTAAGGGCGGTCATATTCAGGCGCATCATCAACCAGAGGAGCAAGCGGAATATCACAAGCCAGCTCTCCGTCTTTAAACAGAATAAGCCGTTCAGTATCTGTCACCTTTCCGATTGGCATAAAGTCCAGGTCCCACTTATCGAAAATGGCCCGGGCTGTTTCTGCCTGTTCTGGGTCAATCACCATCAACATGCGTTCCTGGCTTTCAGACAACATAATTTCATATGCCGTCATCCCTGTTTCACGCACAGGAACCAGATCGAGGTCGATTTCCATACCCAGCCCACCTTTAGAGGCCATCTCAACAGAAGATGAGGTCAGGCCGGCAGCGCCCATATCTTGAATAGATAAGACCGCATCTGCAGCCATCAGCTCAAGACACGCCTCCATCAACAACTTGCCTGTGAAGGGATCCCCAACCTGAACTGTTGGTCGCTTGGATTCTGTTTCATCTGAAAATTCGGCTGAGGCCATGGTTGCCCCATGGATGCCATCCCGCCCTGTTTTGGCACCAACATAGATAACCGGATTACCTGCGCCCGTTGCTGCCGAATAGAAAATTCTGTCAGCGTGAGCAAGGCCAACAGCCATCGCGTTGACCAAAATATTACCATTGTAAGATTTATGAAAATTGATTTCACCGCCAACAGTGGGGATGCCGATGCAATTACCATAGCCGCCGATTCCGGCTGTGACACCAGAAACTAAATGTTTGGTTTTTTCGTGATCACTCTGACCAAACCGTAATGCATTTAACAGCGCAACTGGTCGTGCACCCATAGTGAACACGTCGCGAAGAATACCGCCAACGCCAGTTGCTGCCCCTTGGTAGGGCTCAATATAAGATGGGTGGTTGTGACTCTCAATTTTAAAAACTGTGGCCAGCCCGTCACCAATATCAACAACTCCTGCATTCTCACCCGGCCCCTGGATCACATGCGGGCCTTCTGTAGGAAGTGTCTTGAGCCATTTTTTAGATGATTTGTAAGAGCAATGTTCTGACCACATCGCTGAAAAAATACCCAGCTCGCACAGGTTAGGTGTTCTATCCAGCCGTCTCAGGATTAAAAGCCACTCATCATGTGACAGCCCCATTGCTTCAGCGTCAGCAAAGCTCATCTCGGCATGTGTGTTCATCAGGCGACTCCCTGCAGGATAGAACTCAGCAGGGCGCGACCATCTGCTGAATTATGGCCATTACCCATTGCCCGTTCAGGATGTGGCATCATCCCCAGAATTCTGCCGTTCCCTGAAACAATACCTGCGATATCATCAGATGCGCCATTTGGGTTATCTGGCCCGAATGACGGGCTTGCGGCATAGCGGAAGGCGATCTGCCCATTTTGTCTCAGCATATCCAGCTCATCTTCCTGCGCGAAGTAGTTGCCCTCATTATGAGCAACAGGTATGTTCAGCGTCTGATTGGGCTGAAGGGCAGCGAACAGAGGTGAGCTTTGCTCAGGCTGTAGTTGCAGATTGACCGCACGGCAGACAAATTTAAGACCTGTATTGCGGATCAGTGTGCCCGGCAATAATCCTGTTTCCAGCAAAATTTGAAATCCATTGCAGACGCCCAATACAGCGCCGCCACGGCTGGCATGGTCAAGCATGGCTTCAACAGCAGGCGCCCGGGCAGCAAGAGCACCACATCGCAGATAATCGCCAAATGAAAACCCACCGGGTACAATGATAAGGTCTACCGGGTCGATCTGGCTGTCTTTGTGCCAAATCAGTGCGGGCCGGCGCCCTGTAATGGCTTCAATAGCCACCATCATATCACGGTCACAGTTTGACCCGGGAAAAACCAGAATGGCAACTCTCATGACGGGTCTGTAACCTCTATTGTGTAATCTTCGATAACTGTGTTCGCAAGTAGTGTTTCACACATTCTAGCAGCACGTTGTTGGGCGCGGTTGGCATCTTCAGCTTCAATTTCCAGTGTGATTTGCTTGCCAATGCGTACATTGCTCGCTTCACTATACCCTAATCCACCAAGGGCATTTTCTATTGCCCGGCCTTGTGGGTCTAAAACACCCTGTTTCAAAGAGATGTTGATCTTTACTTCCATCGGTCTTTCCTTGCTTTCCAGGCTGATCATCCAGCTTAGTGTTTAGCCCTTATCCAAAGGGGGAATGTCGAGGCCGAGCCTGTGGGCAATTTCGCTGTAGCCGTCAATCAAACTGCCCAAATCACGCCTGAATCTGTCTTTGTCCAGTTTTTCATTTGTCTGGCTATCCCACAGTCGGCAATTGTCAGGACTCAGCTCATCAGCCAGAATAATTTGAATGCCCTGTTCTGTCTCTAAGCAGCCAAATTCCAGCTTGAAATCAATAAGCCGAATGCCAATTCCAAAAAACAAGCCAGTCAGAAAATCATTTACTCTCAGGCTCATCTCCGTGATGTCATCCAGCTCTCCAGGCGTGGCCAAACCCATCATAAAGATATGCTCAGCCGCAATAACCGGATCGCCAAGGCTGTCATCTTTCAAACAAAATTCAACCAAGGTATGCGGCAGTGCTTCCCCTTCAGTAAGGCCAAGGCGTGGGCAGATAGATCCAGCTGCAACATTGCGAATAATTACTTCAACAGGCACGATATCAACTGTTTTGACCAGCTGCTCTCTTGCATTGAGCTTTTCGACAAAATGATGCGGGATACCCAAACGACCAATTGCCGGAAACAAATGAGAACTGATCAGGTTGTTTAAAATGCCTTTTCCGGAAATCACATCGCGTTTTTGGGCATTGAACGCTGTTGCATCATCTTTGAAATATTGGCGGATCGTTCCGGGTTGTGGGCCAGGATAAAGGATTTTTGCTTTTCCCTCATAAAGGGGCATGTCGTGATTTTCAGCCATCAGACGTCCTAACTGTTAGCCTGTTTGGATGCACCAAACACCCGATCAAATATTGTGTCGACATGAATGAAATGCTGCTCCAAATCAAACAAACGATCTAGTTCATCATGAGACAAATAGGTGACGATATCTGGGTCACCCTTTAACAGGCTTAAATAGCTCAGGCCCTCTGCCCAGACTTTCATGGCGTTGCGTTGAACCATGACATAACTATCTTCCCGGCTGGCCCCTTTCTGGGTTAAAGCCAGTAGGACTTGCTGAGAATGCACCAAACCGCCAAGCTTATCCAGATTGGCCTGCATCGCCTCTGGATAGACCAGCATATTCTTTACCACACCTGTCAGACGTGCCAGCGCAAAATCAAGTGTTACGGTTGCATCAGGGCCAATCATACGCTCCACTGATGAATGTGAAATATCTCGTTCATGCCAAAGCGCGACATTTTCCAGAGCAGGCACAACAGCAGACCTGACCATACGGGCCAGCCCAGTTAGATTTTCGGTGAGCACCGGATTGCGCTTGTGCGGCATTGCTGATGAGCCTTTTTGCCCGCTGCTGAAGAACTCTTCAACTTCGCGCACTTCTGTACGTTGCAAGTGCCGGATTTCAGTTGCCAACCGTTCAACGGAGCTGGCTATGACACCAAGCACGGAAAAATACATTGCGTGCCTGTCACGTGGAATGACCTGTGTTGAAATAGGTTCTGCGATGAGCCCCATCATTTTTGCAACATGCGCCTCAACAGCCGGGTCGATATGGGCGAATGTTCCCACTGCCCCTGAAATTGCACAGGTTGCGATTTCAGTGCGGGCAGCAGCAAGCCGTTCTCGGCATCTGTCAAATTCAGCGTAAAATCCGGCCAGCTTCAGACCAAAGCTGGTGGGTTCAGCGTGAATGCCGTGAGAACGCCCGATCGTTGGTGTGTATTTATGGGCGAGGGCCTGGGTATGCAAAGCCGCACACAGCTCATCAAGATCGCTCATCAAAAGATCTGTGGCTTTGGTCAACTGGACCGCCAAAGTCGTATCCAACACATCAGAGGAAGTCATTCCCTGATGCACAAATCGAGCGTCTTCCCCCACATATTCTGCTAAATTTGTCAGAAAAGAGATCACGTCATGTTTGGTTTCGCGTTCAATCTCATCGATTCTGTCGATATCAAATTGGCCCTTTTCCCAGACTTGCTCTGCAGCTGATTTAGGAATAACACCAAGCTCAGCTTGTGCATCACAGGCGTGGGCTTCAATTTCAAACCATATTTGGAATTTTGACTGTTGTGACCAGATTTCAGTCATCTGGGGGCGCGCATAACGCGGGATCATGTCGCAGGCTTTCTGTTTGTGTCAATGATGCTCATTCGTCTATCATTTTATCGCTGAAAAAGCTATAGTCAGGAACAAGATTTTGACGATAGTCAGCGTAAGCACACAAGATGTTCATCATATTGGGGAGTTGGTTATGATTTTGCGCCGCCTGGTTTTCGCTGCTTTGCGCACAGCTGCCAATAACCCGGAAGTGCGGCGCCAGGCTTCAAAATTGGCAGAGCGTGGGTTACAGTCCGCGAGACCTGGATTGCTGACCGCCAGCCGTAAAGCTGGTGAGGCTGTTCGTGCCGCCTCTGATGAGCTTTCCGAAGGTGTGCGGAAATTCAAAGCAGGCCGGGATGGCGCCGGTGAAGAGAAAGCCTCAGTTTCTGATAAGAAGCCGCGCAGGGCCGCTGAACCGAAAAAATCTTTGCGCAACATCACGCCGCGCAAAGGCTAATTCAGTTTGAAGCCGGTCCGGGCTTACAGCAAACCTTGTGTTTTAAAACTCACACACGCGTTACCTGCTACAATCAGATGATCATGTAACGCAATATCAACTAAATTCAGCGCCTCTTGCAGACGTTTTGTCATGTCTATATCTGCTTGGCTGGCCCGTGTTGTGTGATTGGGGTGGTTGTGGATGATGATAACTGCAGAAGCTTGGTGCGTCAGCGCTTGTCTGACCAATTCGCGTGGGAAAACGGCCGTTTTGTTCACAGTTCCAGATGATACAATTTCATCTGTGATGACCCGGTTTTGACCATCAAGATAAATGACCATGAATTTTTCTATTCTCAGATGGCCAAGACGGCGGATACAAAAGCTTTTAACAGCTTCCCAGTTCGACAAAATATCACCATCCCGAAGAGCCTGTTCATCTAGCCGTTTGTGCAATGCAGTGACGATTTGAAGTAAATCTGCTGCCGTTGGTCCAACCTGCTTTATATTATGCAGCTCATGTCGAGGCGCATTGAGCAGGGCAGTGAGATCAGGATAACAGCTGAATAACCGTTTCACGATCGGTTTCACATCCTGTCGCCGATAATTAAAGAAAAACAGCGATTCCAGGATTTCCTGAGCAGATAAAGCCTCTGCTCCCTTCTGCCGCATTTTTTCAATCAGCCGGCTCCGGTGTCCGGCTGTTGTTTGTTCTTGAAAAGGGCCAGGCTCATCAGCCTTTTTGTTGCTTGCCATTGCACCAGATACACTTGATGTGAAATTGCAACAGTCACTTTAGCGCAGCAACACTAATTTTCGGTTAATTCATTGTGGCTTTTTGGCCTATCTCAATGCACAACCTTTACACCTTTGGTATTATTTTACAGCGTATAGGGTGGGGCGTGTCGTTGGCGCGCAGATGTGGTGAAAATTTCGAACCCATTTGCAGTGACACCAATCGTATGCTCGAACTGTGCTGACAAGCTCTTGTCTCGTGTGACGGCTGTCCAGCCATCATTCAGGATTTTTGTGCCAAAGTGACCAGCATTGATCATCGGCTCAATGGTAAAAAACATGCCTTCTTCAAGCATGATGCCGGTGCCTGGCTGGCCGTAATGCAGGACGGTTGGCGCTGTATGAAATACAGTACCTAATCCATGGCCGGTGAAATCCCTCACAACTGAAAACCTGTTTGCTTCAGCATGGCTTTGAATTACATGGCCAATATCACCCAATGTTACGCCAGGGCGAACGATATCAATGGCCCGCATTAAGCATTCATAAGTTACCCGGGTCAGGTTCTGGGCTTTCACAGACGGCGTGCCTACCCAATACATACGTGATGAATCACCGTACCACCCATTCAGGATAACAGTCACATCAATGTTCAGGATATCTCCTGTGGTTAACCGCTTTGGACCAGGGATGCCATGACACACAACGTGATTAAGGGAAATGCAGGTCGATTTGGGAAAGCCTTTATAGTTCAGCGGGGCAGGGGTCGCACCGTTCTTCACGATATAGTCATGACAAATCTGGTCCAGCTCGCCTGTTGTCACGCCCTCTTCGACATGATCTGTGATCATATCCAAAACCTCAGCAGCAAGTGCTCCTGCCTTGCGCATAGCTTCAAAGCCAGCCGAATCATGAAGGATGATTTTTTCTTGTCTCATTATGCTTTAATTACTCGTCATTACATTCGCGCGACTGGAAAGATACAAAACTTTCGTCTGGACGGCGTTTCCCCAGCGACCTAAAAGACAGATCATCAGGCGAAAGATGCTCTGTTGAGGATCGCCGCCAATCCGTGCATCATGATTACGCGTGAGTATAGCAAGAAGAAAGTATCCATAGCAAATGACAAATCCGACGGCAGCAATTCTGGTTATTGGTGATGAAATCCTATCAGGACGCACCAAGGATAAAAATATTGGCTGGTTGGCTGAGGAGCTCACCAAACTGGGCATTTCTTTGTGCGAAGCGCGGGTGATTGCTGATATTGAAACGGTCATTATCGCTCATGTGCAGGAACTGTCTGAACGCTATGACTATCTGTTCACCTCTGGCGGCATTGGACCCACTCATGATGATATCACTACACAGTCCGTTGCTGCTGCATTTGGCGTGCCGGTTATTCGTCATGCTGAAGCGGAAGCGCGGCTTATACTCCATTATCAGGACACAGATATTGACTTCAATGAGGCGCGTCAAAAAATGGCAGATATTCCTGATACTGCCACATTAATTGATAATCCGGTCAGTGCTGCACCTGGATTTAAACTCGCAAATGTCTATGTGATGGCAGGCGTGCCTTCTATTTTGCAGGCGATGTTTGTAACTTTTTCACATACCTTGACCGGCGGCGTGCAACCGACCCGAATTACCGTTCAATGTGCGACAGGTGAGGGTACAATTGCGACTATAATGGGAGATATTGCTGCCCGCTTTGATGGCGTTTCAGTGGGGTCTTATCCGTGGTTTAAGCCTGGGCAATTTGGCACTGCCGTCGTTCTGACAGGCCTTGATGTGGATAAGGTTGACGCAGCAGCGATTGAGCTTGAAACCCTTGTTAAACAAAGCGGATATGAGGCCCGCCGCGATCTGGATAATTCAACAATCGCGTAATTGTGTGCCCATTTTTGGTTACGATTTATCCCATGGCCCTTTAATCCGCCGGCGAACAGACGGCACAGATCCTCCGCGTCCTTTGGTTCGGCCAGTGCGCGAATAGCGTCCGGCAGCTTCGGTCTTTAATTCTGAAAAGGAAATAGGTTGTGTGGACCAGTCTGGCTTATCTGATGGGTTATCTCGGCCAAACAGAGGAATGTCCGCATGTTTGAAAAAGGGGATTAAGATCATGCCTGTTACAAACCCGCCGATATGTGCGAAATAAGCAACATCGCCACCGCCAGATAAAGTGGTAGGTGCGGAGACGAATTGTCCGGCAATCCATATACCTAAGACTAACCAGGCTGGCAGGCTGATGATCCGGATAAAAACCAGGATCAACATAAAAACCCGCACTGCAGCTTTTGGGTGAAGCAGAATATAGGCGCCCAGAATACCGGCAATGCCGCCGCTTGCCCCGACCATGGGGGTCACAGAAAACGGATCAATGATAGATTGGCTGAACGCCGCACCAACACCACAAAGCGCATAAAAAATAATAAATCTCACCGGCCCCATGGCATCTTCGACATTGTCAGAAAAAATCCATAAATAGAGCATGTTCGACCCTAAATGCAGCCAGCCTCCATGCAGAAACATAGAGGTGAATATGCTGAGCCAAGGGCTAACTGCAGCGATTTCTTCTGGAAGTGACTGGTGCCCAAACAACAGCGCAGGCACAACACCATAGCCAATAAATAACTCATATTCAGCGGCAGGCGATAATCCGGTTTGCCATAAAAATACAAGGATACAAACTGCCAGTATCAGCCACGAAATAACCGGCATTCGGCCAGTTGGATTATTATCGAACAGGGGCAGGAAAAACATCTGCTTTTATCCGGCTGCTGTGACTTTGCCGATACGCCCATAAAAAGTCATCTGTGCAGTTTCAGACAGGCTAATCCCTGGCTGGCTGTTATAGGCCAGAACCGCCAGATGACGCACACTGTCATCCGCAACAGGTGTAACACGATGAAGTGAATTCCGTCCCCTGAATAAGAGTAAATCACCAGCATTAAGGCTGAGGCTGTCTATTTGGTGACGCCCGTCGATCACAGCCTCTGCTATCTCAAATCCCATATCACCTTCATCTGCTTTGCGCACATCACGCACATATTCAAAGGCCCCGCCCGCTAGGGCAGGTTTGATCATCAAAGTTACGGCAAAAGAAGAATTATCAAAATGCCAGTTTAATTCTTCTTCATGCCGCGCATAATGCACATTCACAGAAGATAAGCTGTCTGCATAAGGGTATAGCGTTTCTTCACCCAAGATGACGCATAGAGCTGAGATAAAATCAGGATGATGATAAATCTGTTTCAGCACAGAGCTATCCGGTATTTGCTCATCCGTGATACAGCCCTTTGACGAGGTGAAGCGACGGTTCCGGATGTGCCCAGCTTCAAATGCATCATCACCTTTATCCAAATAAATATTATGGGTCTGCGGCTTGAAATAGGCCTCTTTCAGCCCTGCAGCCGCTTCAGTTTGCACTTCTTCAAGTGCGCTTGCTGTCAAAAATCCGTTCATCTGAACGGCCCCGTATATATCCATCTCTTCACGTTTACGGGCTAACCAGACCGGGTCGGTCAACTGATGGGAAGACAAGTCAATCAAACTGCGCAGCTCGGTCATTTGCGTTGTTCCTTTTTGTTTCAGCCGTTTAGCTTGACATGAATAGACTTGTCCTGCATCACTTTTCACCACAACTTATTTCTATCCCTGTCTTTTTGTGAAAACTATACGGAGTTCTGCCATGTCTGCCCAGCCGGTAATTGACTATTATCTCTCTCCTGTAAGCCCATGGACATATCTTGCGGCCAGCCGCTTTCGTGAACTTGCGGCGCGGCATGATGCAACGGTTCACTTATTTCTGGTTGATTTAGGCAAAGTTTTTCCGGTTAGTGGCGGTCTGCCTCTGCCAAAACGCGCGCCTCAACGTCAGGCTTACAGGCTTCAGGAAATGGCCCGTTATTCGCGCTATTTGGATCAGCCCTTAATCGCGCAGCCCGCCCATTTTCCGCCGTCCTCAGGTCTTGCCGGTGTGGTGATGGCCGCTGCCAGAGCCCATCTTGATATAACAGACACTTTGCGCGCAACTGAGGCAATGATGGCCAGATTATGGGCGCATGATGAAGATATTGGCACAGCAGACGTTTTGATATCTGCCCTGAATGAAGCGGGGTTTGACGGGGCAGGTTTGGTTGCTGATGCACAAGAAAAGACAGAAGCCTATGCTGCAGAAATTGCCGTCGATACAGAGCGGGCGATAGAGGCAAATGTTTTTGGTGCACCAACTTTTATCGTGGATGACGAGGTGTTTTGGGGTCAGGACCGACTGGAGCTGTTAGACTGGCATTTATCGTCTCTTTAAAAGATTGGCTGTTTCGTCAAAATTTTAGCTCGTCTGAAGAGGTTCAGACGAGCTATTTTTATGCACTGTTCTTGCCTGGCGGTGGCCGAAAAATGATGGCTCTTGTTTCCTAAATACCAAGATTTAACAGTTTATTAACTTTCGCCTGTTATGCTTTCTGCTGAGGTGTCGGTGCAGGGGTGTCCGTCTCTTGCGCGGCCTCAGTGATCTGTTGTGAGGAAACAATGGCATGAGGCAAACAATTTTCATCACGGGGGCATCATCTGGGATTGGGCTGGCCACGGCAAAGCTGTTCCAGGCGAAAGGCTGGAATGTTGTGGCGACCATGCGCAAGCCTAAAATGGCAGGCAATCTAGCAGGGCTTGCAAATATGCTGATAACCCGTCTTGACGTTACTGACACGGGCCGAATTGAAGGCGCGATTGATGCTGGTTTGAAGCGGTTTGGCCAGATTGATGCTTTGCTGAATAATGCAGGATATGGCGCATATGGCTCTCTGGAGAATTTTTCTGATGAGCGGATTCGCCGCCAATTTGACACTAATGTGATAGGGTTACTTCTTGTCACTCGTGCAATTCTTCCGCATATGCGGGAGAGACGGAGCGGCACAATCGTCAATATCAGCTCCATTGGCGGCCAAGTGACTTTCCCTCTTGGAACGCTGTATCATGGGACTAAATTTGCTGTTGAAGGTCTGTCAGAGGCGCTTCATTTTGAACTGGCATCCGTCGGCATTCGCATGAAATCATTGAACCGGGAATGATTGCAACTGATTTTGCTGGCCGGTCTTTCGACTTCGCCAACGATCCGGAAATTGACGAATACAAGGACATCGTCAGTAAGGTAAAGAGGGCCTTTAGGGATAACCGGGTGCCCCCTTCACCAGCTGAGCTGGTTGCAAAGGTGATTTTTGGTGCGGTTTCCGATGGCACAGGTCGTCTGCGTTATCGGGTGGGCGACGATGCACATGCGTTACTGGATTATCGCAAACACGTGGACGATGACATCTTTTTTGCAGGTATCAGAGCACAATTTGGTTTGTAAAAAGACCTATAGGTCAAACCATTTAAAATGGTGGGGACACCCGGACTTGAACCGGGAAGGCCTATTAAGCCGACAGATTTTAAGTCTGTTGTGTTTACCAATTTCACCATGCCCCCAACGGTATGGTCATATAGTATGTGTTCTCTTATCTGATGCAGCGCGCGGCGTCAAATGACAATCTACTGTCTTGTTCTTCCGTTCGGGCCTTAGTCCCGATCCCCGTTCCGCCCGAACAAGAGATCGAACCGCCTCAAAAAAGCGCGCGCTGCCTTTTCAGGTGGCAGCGGAACCAGCTCATAATCCGCTGGCGTGCCACGTGGCTTGGAAAATAGCCGTTTTGCGTCTGCTTCTGAAAAACCGGCAAGCTGTGTTGCTTCAATATATGCAGACATGCGATCTGCCCGCTTGATTGAATGAGCAATGCCTGGTGGCAAGTCGGGCGGCAGGCCAAACCGAATATGAACTGCCTTTTGTAAGCTATCTTCAATTTGCCGATATTTTGCGCCAAGAGCTGCTTTGAAAGGGGTAATCATATCTCCAATGACATATTCAGGTGCGTCATGAAGCAGACCAGCCAGCCGCCATTTTTGCAATAATTGTGGAGCGTTACGTGACAAAATTTCCTCAACCAGAACAGCATGCTGGGCAACCGACAGCCCGTATTTGCCTTTTGTTTGTCCGTTCCATCGGCTTACCCGGGCTAAACCATGAGCGATATCTTCTATTTCAATATCTAACGGGCTGGGGCTAAGGATATCCAATCGCCGGCCAGACAGCATCCTTTGCCAGGCACGATCAGTTGGTGTCGAACTGGTTGGCTTTGCAGGCATGATCTGGTGTGTTCCTGAAACAAGGGAAAAGGTCGGGAGTGATGATGACAAATTGCGGGCCGCGGGTAAAGCGAGAAAGGGTTGGCGGCAGCCGTAAAACAAGGTATCACGGGAACACAGTACCGACCTGTTTTGATTAACGCTTTCATTAATAGGGTGTCAGACGTGGATTTTTTTGAGACACGTGAAAAATACCGTCGCCGTGAAGTGCATCTTTATATGCGCTGGCTGAGCCGCATTTTCTTTCTTGGTCTCGCGTTATGGCTAGGTTGGCAATGGGGTTCGCTGGAGCAGCGCCGTCTGCAGGCTGATGCCGATTTGGCGCTATATGAGCGTGAACAACAGATTAAAGAATTGTCAGGCAAGGTTGAAGGTCTTGAGCATGACCTGCGCCAGTTGCGTGCAACAAGACAAGCTAATGCGCTTACAGATGAGGCTGCAGACAGCAAGCTTACCCGTTTGATAAGAGGGCAGATTGCGCGTGGTACACGGATTGAGCAGATTTACCAAATGTTGCAGGGACTTGGCAAACCAGTGAACTGTCGGGCGTTGTCCAGCCATTCTGTCGCCGTGGCAACTGAACTCTATAGCGGCGTTGAATCAAACATTACATTGTTTGACGGTGGTCTGGGGCTGCATATCGAAGGTCAGCCTCAGGCACAGGGGTCAAAGAATGAACCTTGGTTTGACCCTAAACGCGAGATTTCTGCCCGCTTTATTTATCTGGGGTCTCAAAAAGTTGAAAAGGGCATTTTACCGTTACGCACGGTTCTGCCCGCCGAAGATTGGGTGTTGGTGGTCGATATCAGGCCATCTGAATTGCGTGGCTATGTTTCGGTTGATGTGCAGAACTGCGCGATCCGGTAAAGCTGTCAGCCTCAGGGACTCATTTCAAACACATCACGAACTGCCGCATAATCCTTATAGCCCAGACGGGCGACAGGGGTATAGCGGCTGACATCTACACGGCCATCAACAATGACCGCCTCATCTATATGAATGCCGACGATCGTGCCCATAACCATGACTGAATTCTGGCCACGGCCATTATCCGGCAGTGTGATGTGATCATAATAGACACATTCCAGATGAGCTGGCGCGCCAGCAACGAGAGGCACAGAAATCTGTTCTGCCTTCTTTTTACCAAGGCCGGTATGGTCGAATTCGTCTGTTTCTGCTGTGACATCCTGACTTGATTTCACCATTTGATCGGCTTGCTCACTGCCAACGATATTCACGCCAAATTCCCGTGTGTCAAAAATATTGGCCAAACTGTCTTTTTGGCCCCCTTTATTGGCCTCTCGCATATCTGGAGCAGAAATGAACATCACCATGGGCGGCAGTTCAGCAATTGCATTGAAAAAACTGTAGGGTGAGAGATTGGCAACACCATCTGAAGACAGGCTGGAAATCCAGCCGATAGGTCTAGGCGAAATTAACGCCTTCAGCGGAGAATAGGTGAGACCATGCTGTTTATGTGTTCCGGGAAGAAAAAACATCTGTTCAGCCTCTGCTGGTATAGCTGGCGATGGGTCTGATCTGCAGGCTTGCAGACTGCGTAAACCTAACAAAGTATGGCTATGCAGACAAGTCTGGCTAGCCGGTGCTGGGAACGGGGCAAACCGCCAGCAAATTGATATGTGCAAAAGGGGCAGATAACAGATGTCAAAGACGATTATCTTCGGGGCTACCGGTCATATGGGTCAAGCGATTGCCCGGCAAATGGTCGCTGCGGGCAAGCCAGTTCATCTTGCGGGCCGTGACGACGAGGCTCTCGGCGCTTTGGCAACAGAACTTGGTGTACGCGCAAGCTTATTTGATCTGAATATGCCTGATACGTTAGATGCTGTCATCTCTGAAGCCAGTGCAGATGGCCAGCTTGCCGGTTTGGTCTGGGCAGTAGGCAGTATCCTTTTAAAGCCTCTAAGCAAGCTATCTGCAGCTGATTTTGTTGAAACATATCAGACCAATGTTGTGGGTGCAGCATTAGCTGTTAAGGCAGCTCAAACGGCGCTAAAAGCAGGCAAGGGTAGTGTGGTGTTGTTCAGCTCGGTTGCCGCCTCACAGGGGTTTACCAATCATGCAGCAATTGGCGCAGCAAAGGCCGGTGTGGAGGGGTTGGCAAAAGCTCTTGCAGCTGAGCTTTCGCCTGATGTTCGGGTCAATGTCATCGCACCATCGCTAAGTCAGTCAAAGATGGCAGAACCTCTGCTTGCTAATGACGCTATGGCGAAGGGCCTTGCTCAGATGCATCCGCTTGGCCGTTTGGGAAGGCCGGATGATTTTTCAGCTCTTGTCAGTCTCCTTTTGGATGCTGAAAAATCAGGGTGGATAACAGGGACAGTTCTTGCAGTAGATGGTGGGCGCGGGTCTCTGGCTGTCAACGCCAGAAGCAGATGAGCAGACATCTCTTCATTACGGGTGCAAGTTCAGGAATTGGGCGGAGCCTCGCCCAAAAGATGGCAACCGATGGATGGCGGGTATCCGCCGTTGCACGGCGTTCCGAACGATTGGCTGGTTTAAAAGATAACTATCCGTCTATTCTGCCGTTGACTGCTGACGTGACTGACAAGGCTCAGATAAAAGCTGTTATGACCGAAGCGGTCGCGCTTCATGGTCCAATCGACCTTGCTGTGCTTAATGCGGGCATTTACACACCTGTAAAAACTGAATCATTCACAGCTGATGTGTTCATTCAGCAAATGCAGGTCAATTACTTTGGTATGATTAATTGTCTTGAACATCTGCTCGCACCGATGATGGCACGCGGGTGTGGTCACATTGCCTTGATGGGTTCAGTGGCAGGTTATCGGGGCTTGCCTTTGTCAGCTGCTTATGGTCCGACCAAGGCCGCCATTCAAAATTTGGCTGAATCACTTTATTTTGATCTTCAGCCAAAGGGCGTTAAGCTACAGCTGATAAATCCTGGCTTTGTTGAGACGGAGGCAACAGCCATAAATGATTTTAAAATGCCGGACCTTATAACAAGTGATACGGCAGCCCTGCATATTATCAACGGGCTAAAGCGCGATGAGTTTGAAATCAGTTTCCCAAAATCATTTGTGCGGAAAATGAAGCTTATGCGCCTGATACCTTTGCCTTTATATCTTCGTCTGACAGCCAAGCTGACCGGTCATCACTAACTCTTTGCACTCAGGGGCTGAAACACTATGTCGCTTTTGTCTCAAACAAGATCTTACGCAAAAGCCTTTGCTGAGATGACCCCGGAAACAGTTGGTGAGCTTACGTCATTTTTATCTGAAGATGTGATCTTTACAGATCCCTTTAATAAGTTACATGGGCATGCAGCATTTACGGCGATTTTTGATCATATGTTTGCTGTCATGATGAACCCGCGCTTTGAAATTCTGGATGTCGCCTGTTCAGACCGAGCTGGCTATATCAAATGGCGGATGACAGGGGCGTTAAAAGCCCGGCCGTCCTTTACCATTGACCTTACAGGCATGTCAGAAATTGAATTTGATGAATCTGGTTTGGTAACTGCGCATTATGATCATTGGGATAGTGCGCACAAACTGCTTGCCAGATTACCTGGAATTGGCTGGCTTGTCAGACGGTTGCTCAAGCTTTTCGCTTTGCCAACCAAAATGTTATCAGACCGTTCGTGAGAAGGTTATGAACACCTCACCCAGCAACAGGCCGAATTTACTGACTCTCGCCCGATTCAGAATTGTTGTGTCGGTTTGCCTGACCATGACATCATCAAAATGAACCTTCACGCGACGGTTATATAAAGTCAGCAGAAAGTCATATTTTAGCTTGAATACTGCGCCATCTACATGGCCTGTACCCTGACCGACAACATCGGGTGTATGTGCGGTATAACGATTGTCGCTATGTTTGACGATCGTCCATGAACGGGCTTCTGTCATACCGTCATCATAGGTGAATTTTTCGTGCATTGTTGTCTGCTCGTCCGCAGAATCACAGCTGATATCAATCAGAAACCGTTTTTGAACTTGGCCAAACCGGTCAACAAACATGCCGTGTGCGGTGAAGTTTCCATCAAAGAAACATACCGGGTCAAAAGGCTTGTCGTTAAAAACAAGGGAATTAAGATTACCGTCAGGGGCCATAAGCTGGTTACACCACTATTATTTACCTTGGTGCTTACGACGCTCTGTAAAAAGCAGATTACCTGTATTTTACCAAATGAAATGGCGTTTCATTTATGCGTGATCAGTATTTGTTTTACATCGATCATGCCTGCTTTAAACCCACCTTCGCAATAAGACAGATAGAGCTCCCACATTCGTCTGAACCGCTCGTCAAATTTTGGTGTGCGCCCTAACTCAGGCCATGCTTTGGTGAATCTTACTTTCCATTCCGCTAGAGTGCGGGCATAGTCCTTGCCATACCCCTGATGAAAATCAAGCGACAAACCAGCTGTTTCCAAAGGCTTGTCCAGGGCCTCAACAGAAGGCAACATGCCTCCAGGAAAGATATATTTCTGAATAAAATCGGGTTGTGTGCGATATTCAAGAAAGGCCTTATGATCCATGGTGATTACTTGAAGAGCAGCCTTTCCTCCTTGTTTCAGGCAGTTGGACAGGGTACGGAAATATACAGGCCAATATTCTTCACCGACAGCCTCAAACATTTCAATTGAAACGATTTTGTCGAAGCGTTGATTCAGCTTTCTGTAGTCCAGCATCTGAATATCAGTTTGGTCACTTAACCCCGCATCGTGCAAACGCTTGGTGGCAAAATCATATTGCTCCTGGCTGATGGTGATGCCGGTTACATGTGCCCCATGCTCACGAGCGGCATATTCAGCAAAACCGCCCCAGCCACATCCGATTTCTAAAACCCTGTCACCAGCTTGAATGTCGGCTAATTCAGCAAGCTTGCGGTATTTCCGGGTTTGTGCATCTTCTAATGAATCCTCATCCGATTGAAATACAGCAGATGAATATGTCATGGTTTGGTCAAGCCAGGTGCTGTAGAATTGATTACCCAAATCATAATGATAAGAGATGTTGCGGCGTGAACCAGATTGGTTGTTTCGGTTGCGCCAATGTTGAAATTTCAGCCATAATTTTTGTATAGCTCCCAATTTTAGCTGTTGTTCGAGATAGCTGTCATGCTGGACGGCCAATTCAATCAGCGTAGTCAGATTGCTGCTATCCACTTCACCAAGCATGAAAGCCTCACAAAAGCCCATCTTGCCGTCATTTACCATTCTGTTGATGGCAGTGTCATGTATCAGCTGCAAATCGGCTGTTGGGCCAGCTTGTTTGCCTGTGAATTTGTGGCTGGTCCCATCCGGCAAAGTCAAGGTTAACGCACCATATTGTATATGAGAGAAAATTTTCAATAACGCGCGTTGCTTAAGCGCAGATCCAATTGCATTCATCCTTCTACCTTTGCACATCTTCTACAGTTTGGCTCACGGATTGTTCAGGGGGCAGGGGGCGTCTGTGAAAACGCACTCCTTTTAAGAACAATTTAACAGCCTCATAATGAATGGACACTAAAGGCCGCATGGGGAAATGACCGGAAAGGATAATCGCCTTCAACAGCCTGGCGGTCGAGAGCGGCACAATTTCTCCGGTTAAGGTTGCTGTTAATAAGGTGGATTTGCCTTTGCAATATCGCACCATCAGCTTTAACGCTGTTTCGCTGCGCCTGATGGCTAACTGATAATAGCCGTCCACATCAAAAAAGGGCGAAACATGCATCATCTTATCCACCTTGTGTAACGGCACTGTTTCTGTCCCCGTTGATATGACGCTGGCATAGCTGTGGCTGTCACCAAAAGTGTTATGCACCTCATAAACGCGGAAACAATCCTTATTGTCGTGGTCAAGGCATCTGTAGATGGTGATCGGATTGAACGCCATTCCTAAAATCCGCGGGAAGGCGAGCATTTCAATTTTTTTAATCTTCTGCGGGTCGAAATGTTCCTGTGCCAAAGACCGTATATAAGCAGAAAGGTTGACCAAGGGGCCGTTCTTTGTGCGTTTGGATTTGCGATTGGGGCCAAAATCAGCCTCATGAAACGAGATCAGATTAAATCTATTTACCGAGAAGAGCCAAGATGTCCGGTTGGCCTCATCAAGGCGGTCTAAATCTAACAACACAGAAAACCCTGGTTTTTTCAATTCATGCGCAGGGGTTCCATGACGGTTATGGATGATTTCAGATAGAACGAGATGACAGGGTTCTGTGGTCTCAGGTGTGTCTGTTGTCATGATCTAGCCGGTTCATGGGGTTGGTGTCATCCTGTGGCGTCTGGCTGGGGTACATCCAACCCAGACGGAGCGGGTGTGTAAGGTTGTGTCGGGCTTGCCCAAGGGATATTCATCTTCATCGTTTTGGCGACAGCAACAGCAGATTTCAGCCCATCTTCATGAAATCCGTTTGCTGTCCAAGCACCACACCAATAAATATGGTTCTGGCCTTGTATTTCGGCCAATTCAGCCTGAGCGCGCAAAGCAGGCTTATCAAAAATAGGATGCTGGTAGGTCAGTTCCGCATGTATCAGCCCGTCACGAGGCTGATCAGTCGGGTTTAGAGTCGTGAACAGCGGATACGACATATCAATATGCTGAAGTCTGTTCATCCAATAGGTGGTGCATAGGTTCGCCTGATCATCAGATAAGTAATTCCATGCCGCCCATGCACGTCTGCGTTTTGGCATTAGGCGCGGATCAGAATGAAGAATGACATCATTTTTTGAAAAACGGAAGGCACTGAGGATGGCGGCTTCCTGTTCGTTTGCATCAGCCATAAGCTTCAGGCTTTCATCTGCATGTGCGGCCATAATCAGCTTGTCATACCAAACATCACCCTGGCCTTCGATATTTAAGATCACACCGCCAGCATCACGCCTGACGCTATTTACTTTTACGTTTGTTTCGATCCTGTCTTTCAGCCGAGACACAAGCTTAGACACATATTGGCGTGACCCACCCTTAACTGTACGCCAGACCGGGCGTGCCCCGAATTCCAGTAATTTGTGATTTTCCATAAACTGGATGAACGCACGCACCGGATAATCAAGCATGGCTTTTGCTGAACACGACCAGATAGCAGCGCCCATTGGCAAGAGGTGATCGTCCACAAATGCGTCAGGCAAACGACATCTCTCAATGAATTGGCCCAGTGTCTCAGTTTCTGGTCCGGCCTGACTTTCAGCGACAGCCGTGCGGTAAAATGTGACCAGACCGCTTAACATTTGCCAATACCGCATCCGCAGTAAATTTGTGGGTTGTGCCAGCAGACCACCAAGCGAGCCTTCATATTCAAAGGTTCCGTTTTCCAGCGAAACAGAAAATGACATGTCTGTAGCCAAGGTTTCGACACCAAGGTGGTCAAACATTCCGACAAGATTGGGATAGTTATGCGCATTATAAACAATGAAGCCGGTATCCACAGGCACAGTTTGGTCAGCAAAGATGGCATCAACTGTATTGGAATGTCCGCCAATACGGTCTGATACTTCATACAAAGTCACTTGATGTGAAAAATGACTGAGGTAAGCAGCGCCTAAACCAGATATGCCAGATCCCAGTACGGCAATACGCATGAAAGAAGTCCCCCGAAAAATGGCGCCTTAGCCTGAGCCTTATTGTGTTTTAAGCTTTCTACGATGTGAAACATTAATATGATTAACGGAAAATTCAGAATCTGACAAAAAATGATTTTGTCACTGGTAAATGATAAATATTTTCAGCATGGCAGAGATATGCAGATTGTGGCTTTTTCAGAATAGATTGGATCGCCTCATCTAAGATATTTAGTCCACCGGTGAAGGTGCCAAAAGCTGGCAAAATCAACCGGTTACCATCATGTATAAAACAAGGGGCAGAAATACGCCTGAGCTTGAGATTGACTCTGGCCTTAGGGTGATAATGGCCAATGATCTGTCCCGTTTTGTTTGGAGTGGTGCCGGTCATCTGATGAAAAAAATGCAGGCCATTCAGGAAATGTTCCGGGACGGCATAGCCGGGCAGAAATACCGGTAAATTTGGATCATGGTTACCCTCAATCCAAATGAATTCACGATTTTTGGCCAGTTCATCGAGTGCCTCGCGATAGACTGGTGGCAGGGTGCGAGCAACATCAGTATTATGGAAACTGTCCCCGAGAAAAATACAGGTCTGAGGGTCTGTTCGGTGGATTGTTTTTTCTAGTTTGGCTAATGTTGTGTCAGTGTCATATCTTGGCAAAGGCGCGCCGGCAGATTGGGCATATCCCTTCTCAAAGTGAAGATCAGAGACAACCAATGTTCTGAAGCTGGGCAGATATAATGCGCCGTCACTGTGAAGCTCGCAAAGCTCACCACAAAAGGTCACAGAAAGACTACTTTGTTTTTTTCGCTGGTCGGTAGACATTCTAGTCACAGAAATAATTTTTGGGGCGTATTGTGAAAAGCTTCACTGATCAGCTCATCTTCTAATTCACTTAAGAGTTCATCAACCGCTGAAGCAGTAACAGATTCACGGCCAACTTCAAGTAGCAATGGCACTGATAAAGGAGACACACGCGTGAGTGAGCGATGTGTGATATGGCCAGCATAATCGGCCAGTAAATCAGACAAACGCTTTATATCTGTCATACCTCTTGCTGCGTCTGCACGGGTGGCCTCTAGCAGCAGGTGATCAGGTTGATGCTGGCGGAGCACATCATAAATTAAGTCAGAATTAATTGTGACCTGCTTGCCTGTTTTTTCAGCCCCGGGGCTGTTTTTATCGATCAGGCCAGAGATGATGGCCACTTGACGGAAGCTGCGCTTCAACATGGATGAATCCGCCATCCATTCTTCAAGATCATCACCTAATATATCTGTTGTGAACAGGTTGTCCGGGGTGGTCACCGGATGTTTGGACCAGATAGCTATAGCGTAATCGGTAGCCACAAATCCCAGTGGCCCAAGTCCCTGACGCTCCATTCTGCGGGTCAGCAACATACCCAGCGTTTGATGTGCATTACGTCCGGCAAAACAATAGGCGACCATGTAGTGTTTGCCCGCTCTGGGAAAAGTTTCTACCAGCAGCCTGTCTTCAGCGGGCAAGTCGGACACCCATTTCTGGATAGACAGCCATTCTTGCACCATGGGGGGCAAAAACCGATGAATGTCTGTGTCATTCAGTAATTGTCTTACGCGCTGAGCCAAACCCGGGGAAAGCGGCAGGCGACCTCCTGCATAGGCCGGAATCTTCGGCTCTCCGGTGCGCCCCGGGCGGGCCAAGGCTTGGTTGGCTTTCATGCCAGCAAATTCCAAGACACGGCCTGCAAAAATAAAAGTGTCCCCAGCGCTTAATCCTTGGACAAAATAATCCTCTATTTCGCCTAACACTGGCCCACCTTTCAGCCTGACTTTGATGGTGTCAGTTTCCACAATCGTGCCAACATTCATTTTCCATCTGGTTGCCACGCGTCGAGACGTCAGCCGCCATAATCCGTCAACACCCTGAACAATGCGCTGAAACTGGCTGTAATGCCCTAGTGCATACCCGCCAGTCGCAACGAAATCTAGGGCGCGATCAAAACTCTCACGGCTGAGGCGGCGATAATGCGCTGCGCTGCGAACCTGTTCAAATAAACCGTCCGCATCAAATGGTCCGGCAACAGCACGCCCGACAATATGCTGGGCCAGAACATCAAGGCCGCCGTCATGCTCGGGCAGGTGGTCCAGGATACTCTCTTCAACATTGATTTTGGCGGCAAGAGATTCGAGCACTTCAAATCTGTTCGCAGGAACAATCAAAGCGCGGCTCGGCGCATCCAACCTGTGCCCGGCACGACCGATCCTTTGTATTAATCTGGATGTACCCTTTGGGGCGCCAACCTGGATCACGAGCTCTATATCTGCCCAGTCAATGCCCAGGTCAAGAGAGGAGGTGGCCACAACAGCATCTAACTCTCCCCTGGCCATTGCGGCTTCTGTCTTGCGGCGCAGACCGACTTCAAGCGAGCCGTGATGCAAACCAATTTTCAAAGTCAGGTCATTATGCACCCATAAGGCTTGAAACAGCATTTCTGCTTGTGCCCGTGTATTAACAAACACAAGGCAAGGGCGATGTTTAGTAATAAGGGTGTAAATATCCTTTGCAGCATAGAGGCCGCCATGTCCGGACCAGGGCAGCTGTTCTGCTTCAGTGTCCAGAATTGACAGCTCTATCGTTTTCGTCAGATCTGGCTTCAGAACAGCTACACGCTTCTGGTCTGCGTCCAGCCAAGGTGTAAATCTGTCAGGATTAGCCACTGTTGCCGACAGGCCAATTGAACGGCTATGCGGGGCCAGTTTGCGCAAAGCTGCCAAAGATAAGGACAGCAAATCACCGCGCTTCGTTCCCGCTAAAGCGTGAATTTCGTCAATGATAATCAGTCTTACAGAGCCAAACAACCTGTCTGCATCTGGCCAGCTCAGCATGAGTTCAAGCGATTCCGGTGTTGTCATTAACATATTTGGTGGGGAGACTCGTTGCCGGTTTCGTTTTGTTTGCGGCGTGTCGCCGGTGCGGGTTTCTATCGTAATGGGTAAGCCCATTTCAGAAATGGGTGCTTCCAAATTGCGGGCAATATCAACAGCCAGTGCTTTAATCGGGGAGAGATATAGGGTGTGCAGCCCCTGATGAGGTGTTTCAGTCAGGTCGATCAGACTGGGCAGGAACCCGGATAGGGTCTTTCCTGCTCCTGTCGGGGCGATCAGAAGAATGGACTTGCCCTCTTCGATTTTTTCGATCATCTGCAACTGGTGTGGGTAGGCAGTCCAGCCTTTTGCATAAAACCAGTTTGAAAATTTGGCAGGCAGACTCGATGACATTCACAGACCTTAAGTAAACATGCCGACAGGGTAAACATACACCGGACGGTTGATTTTACTTTTATTCACTTTATGTATCCATGCTAGATATGTAGGGGCTTTCCGCAACAAGGCAAATGGAGTTTTTGTAAACATGATCGAACTTTATTACTGGCCGACACCTAACGGTCATAAAATCTCTATCGCGCTTGAAGAAATGGGGCTGGCCTATACGGTTAAGCCTGTGAATATTGGCGCAGGTGACCAGTTTAAGCCTGAATTTTTGGCCTTTTCTCCGAATAACCGAATGCCGGCGATTATTGACCATGATGGCCCTGATGGTAAGAAAATCACCGTGTTTGAAACGGGCGCCATTTTGTTATATCTCGCTCAGAAAACCGGTCTTTTAATGCCAACGGCTGAGCGAGAGCGTGTTGCTGTATATGAGTGGCTGATGTGGCAGATGGGAGGCTTTGGGCCGATGCTGGGCCAGGCACATCATTTCAATTATTACGCGCCAGAAAAAATTGACTATGCAATGAACCGTTATTCTGCTGAAGCCAACAGATTATATGGTGTTTTGGATAGGCGTTTGGCGCAAACAGAATATGTTGCTGGCGACAGCTACACAATTGCTGACATTGCGATTTTACCATGGACCCGGACCTACCAGCGCCAGAACGTAACGATTGAAGACTATCCGCATGTCGCCGCTTGGCGCAAAAAACTGGGCCAACGTGAGGCGGTTGTTGCCGGAATGAAAGTTGGCGCAGAATGGCGAGAGGATCTTAAAAGCCTTAGCGCTGATGAATTTGCCAAACTCTTCGGCACGACATAAAGACAGCCATCATGGCGTAAGCGAATAGAGCAATGTTGAACTGGGTTAAAACAGAAGCCAGTGGGCTGTCCATCCTGCCTGCAAAAGCGATGATTGACCCTGTATCACCTCAACCACTTGCGTTGATCACTCATGGTCATGCTGATCATGCGCGGGCTGGCCATGACCATGTGATTGCCACACCGCAGACGCTAGATATTATGTCTTCTAGATATGGGCAGAACTTTGCGAAATCTGTAACACCTCTTGCTTATGGTGAAACAGTTCAACTGGGACAAACGCAGATATCAATGGCGCCTGCTGGCCATGTTTTGGGGAGTGCACAAGTGATTGTGGACCATCAGGGTCAGCGTCTTGTCGCCGCCGGTGATTACAAACGCGCAGCAGACCCGACCTGCCAGCCCTTTCAAATTGTGCCTTGTGATGTGTTTATTACGGAAGCGACTTTCGCTTTGCCAGTATTTCGTCACCCACCACCAGAAGCCGAAATTGAAAAGCTTTTGCAAACAAAATATTTGTTTCCTGAACGTACCGTTTTGGTCGGGGCCTATGCGCTGGGAAAGGCCCAGCGCATTATTGCGATGCTGCGTCAGGCTGGTTACAACCAGCCTATCTATATCCACGGTGCGCTGCAGAAATTGTGTGATTTATATGAACGTCACGGTATTGAATTGGGACCATTACGCCCCGCTTCAGCAGGTAAGGCCGGTCAGGCACAACCCGAATTAGCAGGCCAGATTGTGATTGCCCCACCATCTGCCTTTGGCTCCAAATGGGCTCAACGGCTTACAGACCCTTTATTTGCTTTTGCGTCTGGCTGGATGCAGGTCCGCCAAAGAGCAAAACAAAGAGGGGTAGAGCTGCCTATCATTCTGTCAGATCATGCTGATTGGCCTGATTTGTTGGCAACCTTGTCTGAGGTCAAACCGAAAGAGGTCTGGATCACACATGGGCGCGAGGATGCACTTCTTCATGCATGTGCTCAGCTTGGCATTACTGCCCGGGCTTTGTCGCTGATCGGTTATGAAGAGGCCTCAGAATGAACGCCTTTGCCAGATTGCTTGATGCGCTGTTATTTTCGCCGCGGCGGAATGTAAAGCTTGCCCATCTGGTTGAATGGATGAGAACAACGCCTGACCCGGATCGAGGCTATGGTCTGGCGGCGCTGACGTCTGATTTATCCTTTCCTTCTGTCAAGGCAGGCGTAGTGCGCGAACTGGCCGGACAGGTCACAGACCCAGACTTATTTGCTTTGTCTTATGATTTTGTTGGTGACCTTGCAGAAACAGTTGCCCTTCTTTGGCCTGATTGCAAAGACACGCAGCCGTCAGAGCAACCGTCTTTATCTCAGATTGTCACCACTCTTTCAGCGATCAAGCGTGACCAGGCAGCAGAACAATTAGCGGTCTGGATGAATGGTATGCAGGTCTCTGAACGCTGGGCAGTTCTGAAGCTGGCAACAGGGGGCATGCGGGTTGGTGTATCGGCTCGTCTGGTTCGGGTCGCGCTGGCGCAGGCTTACGACCGAGATGTTGGCGAAATAGAAGAAATTTGGCCTTTGCTTGAGCCGCCTTATACCGAGCTGTTTGACTGGTTGGATGGGCGCGCTGAAAAGCCAGATGCAGCAGGCCGGGCCGTGTTTCATCCTGTAATGCTTGCTTCGCCGATAGATGAAAAAACATTGGCCGCACTGCATCTGGCTGACTGGCAAATCGAATGGAAATGGGATGGAGCCCGTATTCAGCTTGTTTCTGCTCCTGAGGGGGTCAAGCTGTTTTCACGGTCTGGTGACGATATTTCATCAGCCTTTCCCGAACTGACCCGGCCGATGAACTGGAAAGGGGTTCTTGATGGCGAAATTTTGGCTGGTCGACCTGATGCGATTGACAGTTTCAATGCGCTGCAGCAGCGCCTAAATCGGAAGACTGCCAGCCAGAAATTACAAGCAGATTCACCAGTATTTTTGCGGTTTTACGATATTCTTGCTGTGGGTGAGGAAGATTTACGCCATACAATTCTTGCCGACAGACGCTCTCGACTGGAGACAGAATATCAAAATATTGACCATGAGCTGTGTGACCTGTCTGCTCCGTTGAAGGTTTCTGATCAGGCAGAATTATCAGATTTTCGAGAAAATTGCCGACAGGGCGGATTGATTGAAGGCGTAATGATAAAGGCCAAGGACAGCCTGTATCGTGCGGGAAGAGAGAAAGGGCTCTGGTTTAAATGGAAACGTGACCCGCTCTATGCTGATTTGGTCATTATGTATGCTCAGCGCGGTCATGGTAAACGATCTTCGTTTTATTCTGATTATACGTTAGGCGCGTGGATGGGACCATCAGATGATCTTGTTCTGGTACCTGTTTGCAAAGCTTATTCAGGATTCACGGACGCAGAATTATCAAAGCTGGATAAATTCGTACGAGAACATACAACAAATAAATTCGGGCCCGTGCGTGAGGTTGAACAAAAAATTGTTGTTGAGGTCGCGTTTGATTCTCTGCATTTGTCTGGTCGGCATAAATCGGGAATAGCGACACGGTTTCCACGATTTCATGCGATCCGCTGGGACAAGCTGGTAAATGAAGCTGACCATATAGACCAGTTGAAACAGCTAATTGACCTCTAGCAGCCGTCATTACGGTTTAAATTCACCACGACAGCGTTTTGAGCAGAACTTGACTGAATCCCAGTCACGTTCCCATTTTTTTCGCCAGGAAAAAGGACGCTTACAGGTTAGGCAGATTTTTTCAGCCAGCTCCGATTTTTTAACCATGCGGCCTTTTTTTTGTTTATCGGGCATTTAGAATATACCGGTCATGAAAGTACGGTTTCACTCTCATATCTGAGGGTGCACTTGCCAGTCAGTGTCTGAACCAGCAATGATTCTGTGCATTTCGTCCAACTGGGGTCAGGTCTGTCACTAAAATCATATCGCCAGATGGTTGCCAGGATTAGACCTGTCAGTAAAAGATAAATAAGCCAACGCATATTCTTGATATGACCTTTATTCAGTCTGTGACCGGATGATCCCAATCTGTTATATGGTCTGCAATGTCTTCATCTTCAACACTGTCCTCTGGGAAGACGCGTCCTGCTACCGACTGTCCGGCTTGCCTTACTGTCTGTTTATGGCCAGAGACCAGTGGATGCCACTCAGGAAGATCATGGCCTTGATGGACCAGCCTGTAAGCGCATGTTTTGGGCATCCAGGCCAATTGTTCAACAGATTCAGGCGTAAGCAAAACGCAGTCAGGGACATGGTGTTTCCGGTTGTCATAATCACGGCATCTGCCGGTTTCACAATCCAGCATTTTGCAGGCTACATCAGTGAAATAGATGGCATCAGTATCAATATCCTCTAGCTTTAAGACACAGCATTTCCCGCAACCATCACATAGAGATTCCCATTCCTGATGGGTGAAATCACTGAGCGGCTTTATTTTCCAGAAAGGGCGGTCTGACATAATTGGTCGGTAAATTGAACTTCTTTTTCGGCGATATAGGCGCGCGTCAGCGGCACTGCATCCTGACGGTGTGTCAGTTGTATCTGGAATACCATGCCGCAGCCATGAGCGAAATAGTTTTCACAGGACAGAAGGTAAAACCGCCATAACCGGATGAAGCGTTCATCATACATGTCGGTAAGCTGTGATTTGTTTTCCTCAAACGCCCTACGCCAAGCTGACAGTGTCTTTGCATAATGAATGCGCATGATTTCAACATCTTTTATTTTTAAACGGGTATTCTCAACCGCCCGTGTGATTTGCTCCAGATTTGGCAGATAGCCGCCCGGGAAAATATATTTGTCAATCCAGGGGCTTGTTGGCTTGGCTTTACCAAATCGCCCTATCGCGTGAATGACAGCCACACCATCGGGGCTGAGATACCGGTCAACACAGGAGAAAAACTGATTAAACTGTTGTCTGCCAACATGTTCCAACATGCCAACAGATACAATTCTGTCAAATTTCCTGTCTTTTAAGCTTCTGTAATCTTGAAGAAAAACGGCCAGTCGATCATGACTTCTTTGTTCATCAATTGCCTGTTTGAAATAACGATATTGCTTTTCAGATAAGGTAATTCCGGTGACGTGCGACTTCGGTGACAGAATGCTCAAAGCTGTCGCCAGCCCACCCCATCCACAGCCAATATCCAAATTTCTATGATTTTCTGTCAGATTCAATTTTGCAGCGAGGCGGGCGATTTTCCGGTTCTGTGCCATTTCCAGATCATCGGTTTCTTCTGCAAAATAGGCGCAGGAATATTGACGCTGGCTGTCCAAAAATAAGTCAAACAACTGGTCTGTTAAATCATTTTGATGGGCGACATTTCGTTTGGAACGCGCAACCGGATTTATGGTCCGCCACCATGCAGTGAGCTTATGTAGCTGGCCAATCAGCTTGCCTGCTGGGGAATTTTGCCAATGGTGGCCATTAATGAATAAGAAATTCATGAATTGGCCAAGATTTCCTGATGTGATTTTCAAATCACCGTCAACATACAGTTCGCCACAAACGGGGTCAGGGCGGAGCAAAAGCCTCAGCAATTGACGGCTAGATCTCAGGCTGATGCTAAGGGCCAAATCGTTAGGCCCGGTATCTTTGCCCCTCAGTTTGAATTTTTGTCCTGTGTTAATTTGTATTATCAGCTGTCCGTGCTGAATAAAGCGTGACAGCCAGAAAATCAAAACATGCTGCATTTTCACCATCCAAGATTGTGAAGCTCGGGTACCGGTCACAAACACGTTTTCTTGAGAACAAGAATAACACGGTTCATAATTTGTGCTAAGACAGGCATCTGCACAGAATGTGCGTAAACCAAAATGAAGGAAAACAGCCGTGTTTCAGCCACCTTTGCCTCAACTTCCACCTGAAGATGCGGTGTTAACAGATGGTGTATTGCGGTCATCTCGCTTTGGCGATATCTACTTTTCCACTGATGGCGGCCTTGCTGAAACGCGGCATGTGTTTATCAATGGCACCGGGCTGAACAACAGACTGGCGAATAATGATCGATTAGTTATAGCTGAAACCGGTTTTGGCACAGGTCTGAACTTTCTGGCGGTTTGTGCAGAAGTGCTGCGCACAAACAGCAAATCAAAAATCGATTATGTGTCTGTTGAGGGGTGCCCTCCATCCAAGCAGCTCGTTGCGCAGGCTTTAAGCAGCTTTTCTGAGCTTGCTGATTTGCGTGGTGAATTGCTCCGGCAGTGGCCACGTCGTTGGCTGGGGGTGCATCATTTAAGCTTCTTGAACGGTCAGATTGACCTTCATCTTCATTATGGCCAGGCCGAGCAGGTGCTTCCCACGCTCGATTTTGGAGCTGACATATGGTTCATGGATGGGTTTTCACCAGCCAAGAATCCAGATCTGTGGTCGGCTCAGATTTGTCAGCAAATTGCAAGATTATCCGCTCATCAGGCCAGCTTGGCAACTTTTACCGTTGCTGCAGCTGTGCGGAGCGCGTTAACAGATGCCGGATTCACAATTAAAAAAATACCTGGCTTTGGCCGCAAACGCGATATGCTCACAGCCTGCTATAACAAGGGCTTTGCGCGTGTGAAGCCTGTCTCTGCGCATTCTGTTCTGGTAATTGGCGGGGGGATTGCGGGGTGTGCTGTTGCTGGCAGTCTGCAAACACTTGGGTGCGATGTGACCATTCTTGATGCCGCAGAGCAGCCCGGGGCAGGGGCGTCTGGTAATCCGGCAGGGATTGTGGTGCCGTTTCTGACAGTTGGCGATATGCTATCCTCACGATTATCTATTTCCTGTTTAGCAGACACGCGAAAGTTTTTAGACGCACAGCAGCTCATTTTGAGTGATGGCGTAGTCAGCCTTGATCATGATGACCGTAAAACCTCTCGCCAGAAAAAATTAGCCGCACAAGGTTTTCCCGCTGACCTGGCCACCTACAAAGAAGCTGATGAGTTATCAGCTTTGACAGGACTGCCTTTATCGAGATCAGGTCTGTTTTTTGAAGCAGGGGCGGTGATTCGTCCGCAAAGTTATGCACATTATTTGGCGGCATCTGTGCCACGATGTGATGGGGCCAAAGTCAATGGTGTTTCAGGTTCTGCTGGCGACTGGCTGGTGGACTGTACAGATGGTCGGCAGTTTACTGCAGACCATCTCGTCTTTTGTTCTGGGGCAGACCTGCCGTTCTTGCTACAGCTTGTTGATCAGGATTTAGGGACCTTTCAGGTGACCTCTGGTCAACTGAGTAAGTTACCGTCAACCACGTCGCTTGCTGTATCTCAGGTCGCTCTTAATTATTCAGGTTATTTAACACCCGTCATTGAGGGCTGCCAATATTTGGGCGCGGGGTTTGATCCTGCCGGTGATACCGCGGTGACCATGGCAGGTCATCTTCACAATCTTGATCTGATGCCAGCTGAATTGCAGGAATTAGCAGGTGATATTTCAGCTTGGGGTGGTCGCACGTCACGCCGGCTGGCCTATCCTGACAGGCTGCCCTTGGCTGGACAGCTTATCCCTGGCGTGTCCGTGGTCAGTGCTCTTGGGGCGCGTGGCTTGACCTTGGCTAATTTGATTGGCAAATCCGTCGCACGGCAAATCACAGGCCATGTTCCGCTATTGCCCTATCAGATATTGGCCGGGCTCAATCCGCAACGGTTTTTTGAAAAGACGCTTTCGTAGTTCAGCCAGGCTGCTGTAATAAATCAGTTGCAAGATAGCGCTTTCCTTGACTGTCACAGTCAGGGCTGAGCAACTGTAAGAAGGCAGGGGCAATGTCGTCAGCAGTGCGCAGCGTATTTGGGTCTTCGCCAGGATACGCTGCTGCCCGCATCGCGGTGCGGGTTGCCCCTGGGTCAAGCAGGTTAATGCGCATAGCTGTTTTCTCACTCTCAGCGGCCCAGGCCCTGCCCATAGCTTCCAGCCCGGCTTTGGATACAGCATATGCGCCCCAATAGGCACGCTCCCCATGTGCTGCGCCACTCGACACCAGCACTGCACGCCCAGCCGGAGCAGCGCGGAGCAGCCCGTCAAATGCCGCAATCTGATGCCAGACAGATGTGACATTGACCATAATGGTTCTCTCAAATATTTCCGGGTCAATATGGGGCATTGGGGCCATCTGGCCAAGCTGGCCAGCGTTCGCTACAAACCCATCTAGACGCCCCCAGCGTGCACCAATCGCCTGTCCTAACCGTGCCATCGCCGCTGTATCGGTCTGGTCGAGCTCAACAATTGTGGCAGAGCCGCCAGAGGCGTTGATTTCATCGTCTAGTTCTTCCAGCGCGCCCATGGTGCGGCCGGTTATAATCACTTCTGCCCCAGCTTTGGCACAGGCCAATGCAACAGAACGGCCAATACCACGGCTGGCACCGGTAATCAGAATGACTTTGCCAGACAAATCAGGATGCAAATCAGACATTGAACTATTCACCAGGTCTATGTGGAAGGAGAAAAGGTCTCTTTTACGGGGTAATCCCCTGTGAAGCAGGCATCACAAAATTGTGGTGTGTCACCATTTCGGCTTGCCTCGCCCATTGCCCGATACAATCCATCTATTGAGACAAAAGCCAGGCTGTCAGCACCGATTTCAGAACACATGTCGGCAATGTTCATCTGTGCCGCCATCAACTTGTCCCGGTCTGGTGTGTCAACGCCGTAAAAACAGGGGTCTGTTGTTGGCGGGCTCGCGATCCGCATATGGACCTGTCGTGCCCCTGCAGCCCGCATCATCATCACAATTTTTCGCGATGTTGTTCCGCGAACAATCGAATCATCAACCAGGATAACATCCTTACCAGCAATAATTTCCTGATTGGCGTTATGTTTTAGCATTACGCCTGAAGTCCGTCCTTCTTCTGTTGGCTGGATGAAGGTACGCCCGACATAATGATTACGGATAATGCCCAGTTCAAACGGGATGCCAGAAGCTTGCGCATAGCCTAGTGCGGCAGGCACACCAGAATCAGGAACAGGGATAACGAGATCTGCTTGAACTCCGGCCTCTTTGGCCAATTCAGCACCAATTTCTTTTCTGGCCTGATAAACTGAACGGCCTTCCAAAGTTGAATCCGGGCGCGCGAAATAGATATATTCAAAAATGCAGAAACGTGATTGTTTTTCTGCTGTAATCATTTGGCTACTGATGCCTGATTTATCAATCACCACCAATTCACCTGGTGCAAGGTCACGGATATATTGTGCGCCAATAATATCTAATGCGCAGGTCTCTGAGGCGAGAATATATGCTTCCCCCACCTGCCCCAGGACTAATGGCCTGATCCCCAGCGGATCACGAACGCCGATCAGCTTGTCATCAATGATGCTGACCAGAGCATAGGCCCCAGAAACCTGCATCAGCGCTTCTTTCAATCGCTCTATCGGGTCTGCATGATGCGAACGGGCGGTCAGATGGATGATGATTTCTGTATCAGTTGTTGATTGGAATAAACTGCCAGTTTCCACAAGGCTCGCCCGCAGACGCCCGGCATTGATCAGATTACCATTATGCGCGATAGCAAACTGTCCAAACGCTAATTCGGTAAGAAATGGCTGAATATTGCGTACTTCACTGAGGCCAGTTGTGGAATAGCGATTATGGCCAATGGCCGCATGTCCTTTCAACGCGTCGAGGCTGGGCGATCCTGCATTGAAATTCTCGCCCACATGCCCGACACCGCGATGGCTGTTGAAATTCTGGCCATCAAAGCTGACCATGCCGGTGGCTTCTTGGCCTCTGTGCTGAAGGGCGTGAAGGCCAAGAGCGGTCAGCACATGTGCTTCTGCCGAACCATAGACCCCAAAAACGGCGCATTCTTCGCGAAAACCATCTTGTTTAGACAGAAGATCGAAAGGGGTCATAAACGGTCAACTTTGATGCGGTGGTAACAAGAAAAAATCACAGCGACATGCAGCGCCAAATAATAACACATCCGACGCATGTCGTCCATGCACTGCAGACACCTTTGGCTAGTCTGTTCAGCGTTCATCATCACGAAGTTGCAGACTGCTGCCGAGCTGTTCAACCTGACTTTCAACGGCATCCTTGGCGTCATTTGTCAGATTTTGGTCAAGCTCCATGACAGATAGCCTCGACTGCCAATCTACGGGCAGGAACGGCGCAAAGCCAGATGTGATGACGCGGATATACGGGCTTGATTGGCTGTTTTTCATAAAGGGATAGAGATTATCTTCAGATTGTACGAACAATACAGAGGCCACATAAAATAATGTGACCAGCAGAGCCCCTCGAACAAGGCCAAAGATGACTCCAAGCCACGTATCCAAAGCCCCGAGACCAGCACGCTTAAGACCAGGTGAGATAAGAGACGCAAAGATAAACCAAATGACGGCAGTGGCTGCAAAAGGAAGGGCCCAAGAGAGCACGTCTGTCAGTCCGTCAACAGCAACAAATCCAGACAACCATTCTTCGACAGGTGCAGCAGTCAGGCGTGAGATAAAAATCGCGACGAACCATCCTGCTAAGCCCAGGAATTCACGTGTCATCCCACGCAATGTCGAAAAAACTGCTGAAATTATGAGGATGATGACAACCGCATAATCAAACAAAGTGAGGGCTGATAACGAGATCTCAGGCATGTCTGGCTCCGAAGCGGTGGCGCTTATCCTATGTTCAGGCGAGTCCGCCTAAATTGTCAATAAATTCAGACAGGTTCGTTGGTTGGCTGACAGAAATACCCTGCGGCGGCTTCATCTTTTGACGCAAGCGCGGCAGCATAGCCCGCTCAAATCCTAGTTTTGCTGCTTCTTTCAGGCGTGTTTCGGCTTGCGCCACTTGACGGAGCTCGGCAGACAGTGCCACCTCTCCAAAGAATACAGTACGCGGGGGAAGCGGTTTTGCGCTGACAGAAGATATCAGTGCGGCTGCCACTGCCAGATCAGCTGCTGGTTCCTGTATCCGCAGGCCACCTGCGACATTCAGGAAAATATCTCGTCCGGATAACGGTACGCCGCATCTGGCCTCCAGCACAGCGGTCAGCATCGCTAAACGGCTGCTGTCCCAGCCGACAACATTGCGCCGTGGTGTTGCAAGTGTGGATGGCGCTACCAATGCCTCAATTTCAACCAGCAACGGCCTGGTGCCTTCCAAGCCAGCAAATACAGCTGTTCCGGCAACCATGTCCTGCCGATCGCCTAAAAACAGCTCAGAGGGGTTAGGTACCTGCTGAAGGCCCTTTTCTGACATTTCAAAAACGCCGATTTCGTCAGTTGCCCCAAAGCGGTTCTTTACGCCGCGCAGAATGCGGAAATGGTGCGACCTGTCGCCTTCGAAATAGAGCACGCAATCTACCATATGCTCTAGCACGCGCGGCCCGGCAATCGCTCCGTCTTTGGTTACATGGCCAACAAATATCACGGCGGCCCTACTGGCTTTAGCAGCTCTTATCAGCTCGTGTGCGGCTGCCCTGACTTGGCTCACGGTTCCTGGTGCGTTGTCCAGGCCGGGCATAAACATGGTTTGAATAGAATCAATCACTAACAAGTCCAAATCAGATGTATTACGCACAGTTTCAGCAATGTCAGCGGCATTGGTTGCAGCAGCAAGGCCCGCTTCTGCATCTTGCAGCCCGAGGCGGGCAGCGCGCATCCGCACCTGCTCAACTGATTCCTCACCAGTAATATAGGCAGTCTTCCGGCCAGCTTGGCCCAGCTTGCAAACCAGCTGTAACAGCAAGGTAGATTTGCCGATGCCGGGATCTCCGCCGATCAGGACAGCAGAGCCAGGCACCAGCCCGCCACCTGTGACTCTGTCGAATTCACCGATGTTGGTCAGATGCCGTTTGTAAACCTCCTTTGTACTGCCAGACGAAAGAGGTTTTAAGTCCACTTTT
Organism: SAR116 cluster alpha proteobacterium HIMB100; assembly: GCA_000238815.2. Classification (NCBI taxonomy): domain Bacteria; kingdom Pseudomonadati; phylum Pseudomonadota; class Alphaproteobacteria; order Puniceispirillales (SeqCode); species SAR116 cluster alpha proteobacterium HIMB100. The sequence continues at coordinate 224,426 of AFXB01000004.1, forward strand.
TTAGCTGATTTGCGTTTGGGTTGGCCCGGAAGCTGTTCTATCCGCTCCTCAACCAGGCTGTTCCATTCACCACAAGCATCACATTTTCCGGCCCATTTGGGGCTGACCGCGCCACAGGACTGGCAGTGATATTGCGAGACAGAACGTGCCATAAAGTTCTCTTCAGGCTCCCGTTTTGGCGGCCAGTATGGCCTCATCTGTTAACGGACCTTGCGCATGTCCATGCACAAACTGGTCAACCTCGGCGATGCCAGTGTCAAACATTTGTGCTGACGGTCCTGACCAGATCACCCGCCCTTGATGTATCATGGCTACCTGGTCAGCAATGCGCCGTACAGACGCCATATCATGACTAATTGTTAATGCGGTCGCCCCCAGACGACGCACTGAATCCAAAATCAGATTATCAATCACGCCGCCTGTGATGGGATCAAGCCCAGAGGTGGGTTCATCAAACAAAAGGATTTCAGGCTTGTCGGCAATGGCCCTGGCAAGGGCCACACGCTTTTGCATTCCGCCAGATAATTCGGCCGGATATTGATCAATCACACGAGCTTCAAGGCCAAGCTGAACGACAATTTCAGCAGCAATATCACGCGCTTTCTGGCGGGATAATTTGTCGCTTTGCTTCAGTCGAAAGGTGATGTTCTGCCAAATTGGCAGGCTGTCAAATAGCGCGCCAAACTGAAAGGTCATTCCAAAGCGCCGCAAAATTTCTTCGCGCTGCTTTCGCGATTGTCCTACGGTTTCAACACCGTCTATCTTTATGGAACCCCCATCTGGCGTAATAAGGCCGAGCAAACATTTCAAGGTTACCGACTTGCCACAACCAGATGTGCCGATGATACATAAGGACTGACCAGCGGGTATTGACAGGCTTACATCACGCAATACAGTCTTGCTGCCAAAGCTTTTGGCCAAATGGGCAATTTCAATTTTGGGCAATCTATCTGTCATGGCGCTTATCCGAAAAACAAAGCGGTAACTAGGTAATTTGCAATCAGGATCAGAATAGACGCAGATACAACTGCATTGGTGGTTGCAACACCTACACCTTCTGCTCCGCGCCCGCTGTGATAGCCGTGATAACATCCCATTAAAGCAATTAAAAAGCCGAAAACTGCTGCTTTGACAAGACCAAGGGTGACGTCCGAAATTTCAAGAAATTGCAGCGTCCTGGACAAATAGGTTCCCGGGTTGAAGCCTAACTGATAGACCCCAACCAAATATCCGCCTAATACTCCAATGATATCACCGATCAAGACCAGAACAGGCAGGCATAATGTGCCTGCCAGTAATCTGGGCGCAACCAGATATTGCATCGGCCGTGTCGATAAAGTGTCGAGGGCATCTATCTGGTCAGTTACGCGCATTGTGCCAATTTCAGCGGCCATAGAGGCGCCAATTCGGCCAGCAACCATCAAACCAGCCAGAACGGGCCCTAATTCGCGCGTCACAGACAAAACCACGACAGTGGCAACAGTATCCTCAGCTGAAAAACGGGCAAAACCGGTATAGCTCTGCAAGGCCAGAACCATGCCTGAGAAAAGGGTTGTCAGCCCGACCACCGGCAGTGAGAAAAACCCGATATCTAAAATTTGTCTGCCTAACTGGCGTCCATAAAAGGGGGGCATTACTGACCAGCGAACAGCAGCGATTGTAAAGAGGCTGAGCTTGCCGACTGCACCCAGGAAAGACAGGCTTGCCTGACCAATATTTCGGATAAGCCCCAGCATAGTGTTCAGGCCTCTGTCTTGAGTGTTGATTTGCGGTTCTGCGAATAAGAACCTAACTGAGTTTCATCATAATGTCGGATTATCCGTCCGCCAAGACCTGTCATCACTTCATAAGGAATTGTTTGTCTGGCTAACGCCATATCCTCTAGCGTAAATTTTGGCCAAACCAGATCAGCATATTCTGTTTGTTCCAGCACAGCATCAGGCACATGGCTAACGTCAACAACGATTAAGTCCATGGAAACCCGCCCAGCCAAGGGGGCGGCATAACCGCCAATACCCACAGTCGCCACACAATTTTGGTCTGGACGGTATAATGCACGGGCATAGCCGTCTGCATATCCCACGCCAATGGTCGCTAATTTGGTCGTTTGTGTTGCGGTATATTCAGCCCCATAGCCGACTGTTTCACCTTTTTCTATGCGTCTCACTTGCAAAATATCAGCTTGCCAGCCGAATACCTGTTGCAAGTTGCTATTCACACCTGCAGGGTCTGCCAGTGCTCCATATAGGCTGATCCCCGGGCGCGTCAGGTCAAAATGATAATCCGCACCCAACAGAATGCCTGCGCTGTTTGCCAGGCTGTGAGCGGTTTGTTTCATTGACGCTGATCGCTTCTTAAATGTGTCTAGCTGACGCAGGTTCATCTCATGAGCCGGGTCATCAGCACAGGCCAGATGACTCATTATAAGGCAAACAGGTAAGTATTCGCCAGCAGATGTGAGAGAAGTGAGTCTGTCAAGACTGTCTTTACCAAGCCCCAACCGGTTTATGCCTGTGTCAATATGAACAGCAGCAGATAGCGGCATTACCGCCGTCTGGTTGAAGCTTGATAGTCTGTCAATCTGTTCTCCACAATTCAGGATCGGCGTCAGCTGATGAAACTGATAGTCTGGTAATTCATTTATTTGTGGCCCTTCCAAAACAAAAATCTGGCAATCGTGATTGTTTATCTCCTGTCTCAGCCTGATGCCTTCAGAAAGATGAGCAACAAAGAATTGCCGACAGCCATGCTCATATAATGCCCTGCTGACCGGTGCTATGCCCAACCCATAAGCATTCGCCTTTACCGCAGCACCTGTGCGTGTTGCAGATGAGCTGCATTGATCAAGATAATGATAATTTGCGGTTAGGGCCTGCAGATCGATGTTCAGCCGTGACGCCCCCATCACTTGCCTCCCCTTTGTAGATTTTTGTGAATTTTAAGCAGCTGGTGCCGCCCCCAACAATAAAGTGTGGCGGTAGTGTCGTCACTGAAAAAACAACAAATCAGAAACTATCTGGCAGTTGATCAGCTTCAGCAAGATCGGCAAATTTCGTCAGGCGACCATCAAAGCCGACATTTGCAACGCCTACAGGGCCATGCCTTTGCTTGGCAATGATTACCTCAGCTTTGCCGGTTGCTCTTTCCAGACGTTCCTGCCAGAGCTGATAACGTAAGTTATATTTTTCTTGGGTTTCGTTTTCTTTTTGCTCAGGCTCGCCTTTATTGAGATAATATTCTTCACGATAAACGAACATAACAACATCGGCATCCTGTTCGATTGATCCTGATTCGCGCAAATCGGCAAGGTTGGGGTGTTTGTCTTCTCTTTGTTCAACAGCCCGTGATAATTGCGATAGGGCCAATACCGGAACATCCAGTTCCTTGGCCAGACTTTTTAATGAGCGGCTGATATTCGAGATCTCTTGCACCCGGTTTTCTGGCTTTGATCCAATCTGCGCTTGTAAAAGCTGCAGATAATCAACGACGATCAGGCCAAGTCCCTTGGTGCGTTTCAGTCGCCTGGCCCGGCTCGCCATCTGGCTAACAGACAAGGCTGGGGTATCATCAATATAAAAAGGGGCTTTGGCGATTTGTTCACTGGCCTCAACCAAGGACAGAAATTCACGATCATTCATTCTGCCCCGCCGGATATTTTCTGAATCAAGGCCGGATCGTTCTGCCAAAATTCGGATACCAAGCTGCTCAGCTGACATCTCAAGAGAGAAAAAAGCAACTGGAACCGCGGTCTCGTCTGTTTTTGTTGTTGTTGCGGCGTGGAACGCAATATTTGTCGCCAGTGCGGTTTTGCCCATTGCTGGTCGGCCGGCCAAAATCAAAAGGTCCGATTTGTGTAACCCGCCCAGAAGATTATTCAACCCGGTAAGGCCTGTGCTGACCCCGGACAAATGGCCTTCAGTTTTTGTTGCTGTTTCAGCAATGCTGATGGTCTCGCTCAATACAAGGTCAAACGACTTCAGCCCTTGCTCTGCAGTGTCATCTTCAGCCAGATTAAACAGGTGCTGCTCGGCGGCTTCAATCTGTGTTTGCGCCGGAATTTCAATATCTGGATTTTCAGCATCATGAATGACATTGTCTGAAATTCTGACCAATTGTCTGCGAAGATAAGCTTGATGAATAATATCAGCATAGTCTTTGGCTTCAGATATCGAGATCACACCATCAACCAAATCACCTAAATAGCTGGCTGGTCCGTCATCACCAAATCCGGCATGGTCATGGAAAAAAGTTTTCAATGTGACAGGGTTTGCCAATTGAGCGCGGCCAATCAGACGCGTTGCGGCCTCAAAAATCTGAGTATGAAGCGGATCATAAAAATGTTCCGGGCGGAGCTGGACATTCACCCGGTCCAGAATATCATTATCCAGCAACAAAGCCCCCAAGAAATTCTGTTCCGCTTGAAGATTATTAGGTAATTCACGTGGTCTATCCACGCCGGTTGACAAGGAAATCAGGTTTGACGGATTTTGTTCTGGGACTGCATCGGACATTCTGTCACTCTACGTCTTTCCCACTCATATGAGAAGATGTGATTACTGGGGATAATGTGGATAACTGAAAAAAAGCTTGAATTACTGGCATAAAAAAACCAGCCCGGAAATGGGGCTGGTTCATTTTTTTTCGGTGGCAGGATGAGGCCTTAATTCGCCTCACCTTCATCTGCTTCAGGCCCTTGAGCCTCAGATTTTTCACCTGAATCTTCAGCTGCTGAAGCCTCGGCCTCGGCCTCAACTTCATCTTCTTCATCGTCTCTGGCAACAACAGCCTGGCCGGTCTTTGCTTGTTTCTCGGCCTCTTCCAGTGAGCGCGCAACGTTTACTGTAACTGTCGCATCCACCTCAGCATGCAAGGACACACGAATAGGAAACAGACCAAGCGTTTTGATGGATTTATCCATATTGACCTGACGTTTATCCATATCGTGGCCAGCAGCAATAACTGCATCAGCAATGTCACGAGAGCTGACAGAGCCGAATAATTGGCCCATTTCAGAAGCAGCACGAACCAGCGCAACGGTCAGCCCTTCCATCGCCTTTGCTTTGCTTTCGGCAGCAGATTTAGCATCTGCGTTACGGGCTTCACGATCTGCCCGCTCGGCTTCGAATTTTTCCAGGTTGGCCTTGTTTGCACGCAGAGCTTTACCTGTTGGCAGAAGGTAATTCCGGGCATAGCCTGGTTTCACGGTTACGACGTCGCCCAGCTGACCCAGCTTTTCGACGCGCTCGAGCAATATAATTTGCATAACGAAATTGTCCTTTCTGCAGTCTAGCTGATTACGTAAGGCATCAGAGCCAGATAGCGGGCCCGTTTGATGGCGGTTGACAGTTCACGTTGTTTTTTTGCTGAAACAGCAGAGATACGTGAAGGAACGATTTTGCCCCGCTCTGAGGTAAACCGTGTCAGCAGCTTGGTATCCTTATAGTCAATCTTCGGTGCATTTGGACCTGAAAACGGGCAGGATTTCCGCCGGCGACCATGTGGTCTGCGAACGGCGCTTCTTGTGATTTGTAACTGTGTCATAGTTTACTCTCCAGCGTTTTCTTCTGCGGGCTGCTTATCAGCAGAACCTTTATCATCATTAGCTGCATTGCCTCGGGCTTCAGGTGCACGACCTGATGGTGAACGCTCGCCGCGACCACCACGTTCCGGCTTTGCTGCCTGCATCATGATGGACGGACCTTCTTCCACTTCTTCGATGGCAATATTCATGAACCGCAGAATATCTTCGTTCAGGCCCATGATCCGCTCATATTCGGCCAGGGTCTCTGGGTCTGTTTCAAGGTTTAACATCACGTAATGGCCTTTCCGGTTTTTCTTCACCCGGTAAGCCAGGGTCCGCAGACCCCAATATTCATGTTTCAGGATTTTACCGCCGCCATTTTCGATAATGGCTGAAAAATCTTTAGTCAGATTTTCGACCTGCGTGGTTGAAACATCTTGGCGTGCGATAAACACGCTTTCATATAGCCGCATTCGTCTCTCCTTCTGGCTAATAGTGCTGTCCGGCAATCTTGTTGCCCTAGGCACAAACCAATTTCATTCGGCGTGAAACTGGCAAGGAATATAATAAAAGCGGTCACCGTCATATAACTTTGACGATAAGCCGCCGATGGTGCGCAGGTTATGACCGAAAATGCTGGAAAAATCAAGTCTTGATTCTCAACTGTTGCTTGGCCTATCACAAAGACATCACGGTTCATCAGTGATTCAGAATCAGGTAAGGGGTGAGATTGACGATGACAGGCACAGCATTTCTTTTTCCAGGGCAAGGTTCACAAGCAGTAGGCATGGCGACCACCCTCGCTGCGGAAAGTCAGACGGCACGGGACATTTTGTCTGAGATCGATGATGCTCTTGATTTCAAGCTGTCTGCGTTGATGGCAGATGGGCCAGCCGAAGAACTGCAACTGACCCAAAACGCCCAGCCTGCCTTATTTGCCAGTTCTTTATGCACGTTACGCGTTCTGCAGGAACAGGCCGGACAGCCGATAGATGCCCTATGTAGCTTTGCTGCCGGACATTCTCTTGGGGAATATTCAGCTTTGTGTGCTGCGGGTAGCATTGGCATCGCTGAAACAGCGAAATTGCTACGGCTTCGTGGTCAGTCCATGCAGCAGGCTGTACCTGTAGGGGAAGGCGCAATGGCAGCCCTGATTGGCGCAGACTTGGCGCTTGCAGAAGAAATCGCTGAGGCTGCTGCAGATGCTGGCCTTGTTCAAATCGCAAATGACAATGCGAATGGCCAGATTGTGCTGAGCGGTTCCAGCACTGGAGTGGAGCGGGCCATGGAGGTCGCCAAAGACAAAGGTCTGCGCAGGGTTGTAAAGCTTCCCGTTAGTGCCCCGTTCCATTGTGAGCTGATGGCTCCTGCAGCGGATGTGATGGCGCAAGCTCTTGCCGAGATTAACATTAAAGATGCAATGGTTCCTGTGGTACAGAATGTGACTGTCATTCCGGAAACATCAGCATCTGTTTTGCGCAAGCACCTTGTTATGCAGGTGACAGGCAGGGTGCGTTGGCGCGAGACAATGGATTATTTTATTGCTTCAGGCGTAACAAGATTTGTTGAGGTGGGTACCGGCAAAGTGTTGTCTGGTCTTGCCAAACGTGCCGCACCTGATGCGCAAATCCATACACTTGATACAAGTGAAGATATTCAGGCCTATCTGGGCTGAGGGGGAAGGAGAATAAACCCATGTTTGACTTAACAGGTAAAACTGCCCTTGTTACCGGGGCGAGCGGCGGGATCGGGTCGCAAATTGCGACAGCTTTGCACCAGCAGGGAGCGCAGGTGATCCTTCATGGTACACGTGCTGAGAAGCTGGCTGATTTGCAGCAAACACTTGGTGAGCGCGCACATTGTATGCCTGCTGACTTGTCTGATCGTGAGGCAGTCTCTCAAATGATTCAAACTGCCACTGAAATGGCCGGGTCTGTTGATATTCTGGTCAATAATGCGGGGATAACACGCGACAATTTATTCATGCGGATGAAAGATGAAGACTGGGATGATGTTCTGGCGGTGAATATGACGTCATCTATGTTGCTGTGTCGCAATGTTATTCGCGGGATGATGAAAGCCAGATGGGGACGGATTATTTCAATTTCCTCAATCGTGGGTGTTACGGGCAATCCGGGGCAAACAAACTATGCAGCATCTAAAGCCGGAATGATTGGTTTCAGCAAATCCTTGGCTGCAGAAGTGGCGAGCCGAGGGATTACCGTAAATGTTGTGGCTCCGGGGTTTATTGAAACACCAATGACAGATGTTTTGACTGATGACCAAAAAGCGGCACTTCTGACGAATGTACCGTCTGGCCGGTTAGGTCAGGGAAGCGAGATCGCCGCCGCCGTTGTCTATTTGGCGAGCCCTGAGGCTGGTTACGTGACTGGTTCGACATTGCATGTCAATGGCGGAATGGCCATGCTGTGAGGGACAGAGCGAACTGGTGAAAACACGGAGCATTTCCTGTGGAATTTTTTTAAGCTGGAATTCCGCGTCGAACTGTGATATTCCCCTGCAACTAGATATGGTACCGGCGTCCTGCTGGCCACACACTACCTTAAAGGTGATATGAAATGAGTGATATTGCAGATCGCGTAAAATCAATTGTTGTTGAACATCTTGGTGTCGAAGGCGACAAAGTAGTTGAAGGCGCGTCTTTCATTGACGACCTGGGCGCTGATAGCCTGGACACAGTTGAACTGGTCATGGCGTTTGAAGAAGAATTCGGATGCGAAATTCCCGATGATGCAGCAGAAAAAATTCTGACAGTCAAAGATGCTGTCGACTTCCTGCAGGAAAATGCCGCCTAAGTCAGCCAGACTAAACATGCCAAGGTCCAGCACAGGTGAGCGGTTCAGTTTTGAACTGCCCGTCCCGCGCTGGACTTTTTTTTAACTTGAATCAGGTGGGGCATTTGTCGCACCCTTTTGGAAGACACAAGTGATAGAATTTGTGTTTTGTCCGTTCAGATAAAAAAAGAGGATGATATGCGCCGTGTAGTTATCACAGGAATGGGTATTGTTTCTCCCTTGGGGGCAGGCCTTGACCATAACTGGACAAAGCTGATTGCTGCCGAAAGCGGTATTGGCCAGATCGAAGGGTTTCAAGTTGACGACCTCGCTTGCCAGATTGCCGGGCAAGTGCCTCAAGACGGCTCAGAGGGGGCGTTGAATCTTGATGAGTTTATTGAACCCAAGGAGCAGCGCAAGTTAGACCGGTTTATTCAGTTGGGGATCGTTGCGGCTGTTGAAGCTGTTCATCATTCAGGTTGGCTTCCAACGAAGATAGAAGACCAAGACAGGTCCGGGGTGATGATCGGCTCAGGCATTGGCGGTTTACAGACCATCGTTGAAACCTCTCAACTTCTTGATGCCCGCGGCCCGCGCCGGGTCAGCCCATTTTTTATTCCCTCAGCGCTGATTAATCTGATTTCAGGGCAAATTTCTATCCGCTTTGGTTACAGAGGGCCTAATCACGCTGTGGTGACGGCCTGTTCAACGGGGGCGCACGCAATTGGCGATGCGGCCCGGCTGATTGCGTTTGATGATGCTGATGTTATGTTGGCTGGCGGTGCAGAGGCTGCGGTTTGCCGCCTTGGCATTGCAGGCTTTGCTGCTGCACGAGCCTTATCCACATCTTACAATGATACCCCAGAGGTCGCTTCACGCCCTTACGATACAGGCAGAGACGGGTTTGTCATGGGTGAGGGGGCAGGTGTCGTCGTGCTGGAAGAGCTGGAACATGCCAAAGCCAGAGGTGCACGCATTTATGGTGAGGTAAAAGGATACGGCCTGTCAGGAGATGCGTATCACATCACAGCTCCTGCTGAAGATGGTAATGGCGGTTTCCGCGCTATGGAAGCCGCATTAAAGCGGGCGAAGCTGGATGTGACTAAAATTGACTACATTAACGCGCATGGCACATCAACACCGCTGGGAGATGTGATTGAGGCAAATGCTGTGCGTCGTCTGCTGGGCGATAGATCAGAAGCATCCATGTCATCAACCAAAAGCTCAACTGGGCATTTGCTTGGGGCTGCCGGTGCGATTGAGGCGATTTTCTCAACTATGGCTGTGGACCAGGATATTGTGCCACCAACCCTTAACCTTAGAGACCCAGAACCAAGGCTGGACGGGTTTGATCTGGTGCCTCTTGAAGCCAAAAAACGGCCCGTGCGAAACGCTATGTCAAACAGCTTTGGCTTTGGGGGGACAAATGCGTCGCTGATTATTGGCAAAGTTGACGCGTGACCGAAGTTGAACAAGAGCCAGCTGAACAGCCAAAGCCCAGGCGGCTGTTTTCTCTGTTAAAGCGGCTTTTTATTGTCACACTGTTGGCTGTCTTTGCACTTGCGCTGGCCGGCTACCTTTACAATGATGTGATGCGAACGCAAAAAGGCCCGCATACGCAGACCGTCTTCTTTGACCTGTCACCTGGAACAGGGTTATTTAAGCTCAGATACGACCTGCATCGCGCCGGTGTTATCAGCCATCCTTGGCAGCTACAGCTGGCGGTGTTTTTTGGCCACGAAAAATTTGTACCAAAGGCTGGGGAATATGAGCTGCCTGCACAAGCTTCGCTTGACCAGATTATGCAGATTCTTCACTCTGGTCGCGTAGTTCAGCGCAAATTGACCGTTATTGAAGGCTGGCGTGGCTACGACATTATGATGGCGCTAAATGATGCTGAGGCGATGAGTTCAGTTATCCTCAATCAGCCGGAAGAAGGCAGCGTATTCCCGGACACGTATTTCTACACCAAAGGGACAGACAGACGGGCCCTGCTGGAGCAAATGCAGGCAAAGATGGAGATCACACTGGCAGAAATTTGGGCAGAACGTGCGCCTGATCTGCCGTTAAGCCAGCCTGAGGATCTGGTGAAACTTGCCTCTATTATCGAAAAGGAAACAGGGCAAACAGGTGAAAAGCCGCTGGTGTCTTCTGTATTTATCAACCGCTTGAATAAAAATATGCGGCTTCAATCTGACCCAACAGTGGCTTATGGCTTGGCCCTTGATCAGCCTCTGCCAAAGGTACTGACGAAATCCGACCTTGCCAGGCGTCACCGGTGGAACACTTATCGGTTTAAAGGGTTGCCAAAGACCCCCATTGCAAATCCCGGATATCAGTCATTATATGCTGCTGCTCATCCAGAAAATACAGACTTCTTGTATTTTGTGGCTGATGGCAAAGGCGGGCATAATTTTGCAAAAACACTGGACGCTCATAACCGGAATGTTAGACAGTACAGACAGATTATTCGAAACAACAAAGCCTTAAAAAACTAGGGGAGAGTGATGATAACAAGACAAGGATTGATGCTTGTGCTGTCCTCGCCTTCAGGAGCAGGAAAAACATCTATTGCTCGTGAATTGCTAAAACGAGATAGCGAAATCATTATGTCTGTTTCGGCCACCACGCGCCAACGTCGTCCAGGCGAAACCGAAGGAAAAGACTATTTCTTTGTTGACGAGCAGCAATTTAAAACAGACATCAATAAAGGGTTGTTTTTAGAATATGCCCAAGTGTTTGATCATTATTATGGCACACCGCTGAAGCCTGTTCAGGACATGCTGGCTATGGGGCGTGATGTGTTGTTTGATATTGACTGGCAAGGCACGCAACAAATTAAAGCAAAGGCACGACAGGATTTGGTCTCTGTATTTGTTCTGCCCCCTTCAACAGCAGAACTTGAACGGCGTCTGCTGTCCAGGGCTCAGGACTCAGCTGAAGTTGTTGCAGGGCGGATGGCGCGTGCTGCAGATGAAATGAGCCACTATCCTGAATATGACTACATTATTGTCAATCACGAGTTGGAAGCATCGATAGAGGCAGTGCATACCATTTTGAGAGCAGAGCGTTTACGAATAAGCCGTCAAGCTGGCCTGACAGAGTTCATGAAACAGCTGCGAGAGGACAGCTGCTAGCCGAAAGATGATTTAGCCAATCGAATTTTTTGTACGCATATGACGTGCTAAGCGACAAAAAGCTTCTATGCTCAGCTGTTCTGGGCGAATAGCCGGGTCAATATCAGCCTCGTTGAGCAATTCTTCTCCGCCATATTTTTTGAAGGATGCACGCAGCATTTTGCGTCTCTGGCCAAAGGCGATCGCGGTTACCGTTTCCAGGTCGTGTTTTCTGCAGTCAAATAAGGGCGCCTTTCGCGGCAGTAAGTGAACCACAGATGAGATGACTTTCGGCGGCGGGACAAAGGCTTGTGGCGGGACATCAAATTTCAGCTCGGCTTCACATAGCCATTGCGTAATCACAGACAGACGCCCATAAGCCTTATCTCCGGGCTGTGCCACCAGCCTCATCGCCACTTCTCGCTGAAACATAAGTGTTAGAGAAGCAAAAGCATGCGCATGGCCAAGCCAGGACAACAATAAAGTTGTGGCAATATTATATGGCAGATTGGCAACAATTTTTCGCGGTGCTTGACCCATCTCCCAAATCGGTTGGTTCAGCGCATCAGCTTCTATCAATGTAAGCTGGCCATTTGCTGTTTTGACCAAATGGTCAAGAAAGCTAATTACGCGGCGATCCTTTTCAATAGCGATAACTTCCCTTGCACCTTCAAGAAATAAAGCACGGGTCAGCCCGCCCGGACCCGGTCCAATCTCAAATACACTGCCTGTGAAGGGCGCAGCGGTTCGGGCAATACGCTGGGTAAGGTTCAGATCGAATATAAAATTCTGCCCAAGTGATTTGCGCGCGTCCAATGCAGTCTGGTTAACCAGTGTCCGCAGAGAGGGCAGGGTAAGGATTCTGTCAATGAGCTCTGTGTTGTCAGCCATTTTGAGCACATTCAGCCATGGTTCGGGCCATCTGTATTGCACTTATCAGACTGTCAGGTGAGCTGTTATATGTCGCGGCACGATCAAAGGCCGTACCATGGTCAGGAGATGTGCGGATAAATGACAGCCCAAGCGTTACATTGACTGTATGATGGAAATCTATGGTTTTCACCGGTATGAGGGCCTGATCGTGATACATGCACAATACAGCATCATAGGCCTGCCGCCGTTCCTTATGGAACAGGCTGTCTGCAGAATAAGGGCCGGATAAAATGGCTTTTTGGGTTTCAGTGGCTGCTATCAGCTCTGACAGGATGTCTGTTTCAAAACGGCCAATATGTCCATCCTCGCCAGCATGGGGGTTCAGCCCGGCGATCGAAATACGGGGCGCAGCACACCTAAAATAGCGATACAGTCCAGCTTCAAGATGATGAATTGTCTGTGTGAACAGTTCCGGCGTTACCACTGTTTCAACAGCTGATAGCGGGATATGTACAGTAAGCGGCACAACGCGTAATTCAGCATTCGCCAGCATCATTACTGGAAAGCTGTTAGGGCCATCTAATGCCGCCAGAAATTCAGTATGGCCAGGAAATGTAAAGCCTTGCTCATATAAAACCGATTTTGAGATGGGGTTGGTCACCACAGCTGAAAACTGGCCATCTTTTACCTGTCTTACAGCTTGCTCAATCGCGTCTATGATAAGCGGGGCATTCTGTGCAGCTGGTTTGCCGGGTTGGGGATAAACGGGCCAGTCCACCTCCATTACACGGCAACAGGCATCTGTCTTGCTCACCTCCTCATCAAAGGGCAAAAATTCAATCTCCAGCCCGCTTGCATGTGCTACGGCTGAAAGATGTTCGGTATTTCCCATTATAACGATGTCTTTTTTTCCCTGAACCCATGCGCGCAGGGTAATTTCAGGGCCTATGCCAGACGGGTCCCCCGGCGTAACAAGGGCTGGCTTGATGTCGCTCATAGGCTGTCATCTTTGTAGGTGATGCTGGCTTGTCTTTGTAGTCTCAATAAGAAGCGACCGCTGATGGTTGAGAGCAGTTTTTCAAGTTCGGCCTGTTCAATAACTTTGATGTCAGGCAATTGAAATCCAGGCATGGATTTATCACACAGCATGAAGATGACCATTCCCTCACTAAAAGGTAATGGTGGTGTCATCTCGCCAACATCCAGATCAAGAATGACTTTTTGCAGCTGGGGCGACAGGCTTCCAACACTTATATTCTTAATCTCAGAAGAGACGTCCGGGGCCAGGCTCTTCCCCAATCCAGCCAGCTCATCACAGCTGTTGAGGTTTTGTGTCTGTTGCAGCAACATGTCTGCTGCCTGCTCCCTTTGTTCTGCTGAAGCTGTTGCCGGCGTGGGAGAAACGGCACGTGTCAGGGAAACTGTAGCCGCAAGCGGGTCCATCTGACCGAGTTCACGCATGTCTCGCTTTCGCAAGATAAATACCTGACCACCAAATACCAGTGGACCAACCACCTCACCCTTATCAGCGGCCATCAAAGGTGTTTTGACAAGGTTTGGTAATCTGGACACAAAGACCCAGTCAACCAGCCCCCCTTTGCCAGATGTTGCCGCATCAGAATATTGCTGGGCGATACTTGCAAAATCTGCCCCTTTGTTCAGGGCGGCAATAATTTGTTCAGCTAGCGCTTCGGTTTCTTCCAGCGAACGATTTGGGTTGGGAAGCAGAATGATTTCGCTGAATCTAATTTGTGGTTCACTTTTCAATTGTTTTAGCTTAGCCAATTCCTGTTCTGCTGACTTGCCGACATTTCTGAATTGTCGCTTGAATTTCTGGCGCAGACTATTTCCCCATAAAATATCTGCTTTGATCTTGTTAAGCACGGTGCGTTGCGGGATATTCAGCTGTTTTAGAATTGCTGAACCTGGCTTGCCATCACGTCCAAAATTTTGATCCAGAATTTGGCGGGCCGCCCCATCAAGTTGTGGGACAATGCCGGGCACCACCGTTTTTCCAAACTGTGTCTTTAACCTGTCGCCAATCAGGCCTTGTAAGGCGTCTCGGCGAAGTTCCTGTTCTGCAAGGTCCAGTTGAGATGATGCGCGCAGAAACAAAACCCTGTCCGCCAGCTCAAAATTGGTAATTGGCTCACCATTCACAACAGCGATAACTTTTATTTCGTCCCTTGCGTGAACAGGAAGGAACGAGAAAACAGAAGCTAAAATAGCGCTAACAAAAACCCCTAGCCGGATTGTCCGGAGTTTCTGATTAACCTTCAGCAACAAGCTGTTATGGCTATGATACCTCTGTGAAATCATGATGATCCTCTATTCGTCAACGCGCGCCAAAAGAAAGCCGCTGAAAAGACAGATTAACAATGCTGGTGCCCACCCAGCCAATACATAAGGTAATTTTGCTGTATTCCCAAGCAGATAGACAAGATCGGACAGGAAATAAACAGCAAACCCGCTGCCTAACCCGAGAATGATCAATCTTGTTTTTGTTTGCCGTGAAAAATGAAGCAATGTGAAGCTGGCGGCCAGAAGAGCGAGTCCAATAAGTTTGAAGGGTGTCGATAATAACTGATGAAAAAACACCAGATGCTGGTTAACTGGAAGGCCCGCACGCTTTTGCACAGCAATGAAGCTGGGCAATTTATAAATGCTGACAGTTTTTGGCGGCAGGCTGCTCTCTGCCAAGTCAGAGGCTTGCAGGGCTGTAGGCAGCAGCACATCACCAAGAAACAGCCGCTGCCCATCATTTTGAATGCGTGTTGCGTTTGAAATGATCCAACTGTTATTGATCAGTTTCATTTCATCAGCTTGCAGCCTCCAGGATAACTGACCATTCGCTTCAAGCTGGTAAATCAGTGGTGATGAGATCACTGCCTTGTCAACCTGAAGCGTTTTTCCGTTTATGATGAAATTATTGCCTGCTTCAACATCACGCATCCAAATGCCATTTGTTGAAATGGACAATTCTGACTGATCTTTTCGGCCAAATATATTTTCAACCAAATAGTCATATTGTTTTGCTGAGGCAGCTGCAATGGGATTGATAATGCTTACATGGAACAGACCAAAGATAAACACGGTCACAATAACCGGAAGCAAGGCTTGCCATATATTTTGTCCTGTCGTACGGACGACCAGAAATTCATGCGTTCTGCCCCACATGTAAAAACAAATCATGGATCCGAACAAAACCGCAAAGGGTAAAATTTCATCCATCAATGTGGGCACATTGATAATGCCTAAAAATATGATATAGAGCGATGACAGTTCTGGAGCCTTTTGTCCGGCACGCCTCAGAAGTTCGATAATCTCAATAAAAGTGATAAAGCTGACCAGTACTGCAAGTGTAAGGAGTACTATTTTTGCGTATTTTCGAGACATATAGCTGAACAATGTCAGCGGAATTGAATAAAAGAAGCTCACTGTACCTGCCCCTTACGTGACAGCATTGCGGCCAAACGCTGGTTCAGCCGTGCCCAACCTGACAGGAAAGCAGTCGGATTCCATAACATATATAAACCCAGAAATATTGGCAGCAGAACGGTTAAATACATGGATGGCCATAACACAGGTGTGCTGGCCGTCAGTGAACGAGTCAAAATCAAACCCGCTTGAATCAGAATGCCTAATAATGAGACGGCCAAAATACGTCTGCTCACGGTTTCTCGTAAAATACGGCCATGAAGCATTATGGCTGTGGCAAGAATAGCAAGGCAAAGGCCAAGGAAAGGAGAGGCGAGACGATAATGTCCCATGGCTTTTCGCTCGGCGGCATATACAGCTGGTATCGTTTGTGGCGGATTCAGCAGATTGAAAATGCTTTCCTCGTTGGAATCGATAATATCCCGCTTTGTCTTATCATTTGTTTGCGTCCCGATATCGAGCGCGTGTGTTTCAAATGATAATGATGCTGTAGCTGTTCCATCGACAGCCAATTCGGTGCGTTGCCCGTTATGCAGAACAAAAAGTGGCCGTCCGTCTGAGATTGAAAACTGTCCGCTCTCTGATGTCAGAGTGACCAGACGTTCAGGATTGCGGGCATCTTGGATGAAGACCTGACCCACTTCATTCTGGCTTACACGCTCGCCGACATAAAGGGTAAGGTCATCAGCGATATCCATAAATACATTATCCTGGACCAACAGCTTAGGAATGGAGGCCCTGACAAGAGTCTGGAGTTCTTTGAATTTCGAAAACCCGTAAGGCAGAACCACAACTGAATTAACCATCAATATGCCTGACAGCAAAACCCCGAATAAAATTGGCATTTTGCTGAATTGCCTGGGGCTCAAGCCTACAGCTTGCATCACGACCAATTCTCGGTCAGACAAAAATCTATAGATTGTCCAAATCACCCCGATGAACCCGGCCATGGGCAAAGCAATCATCAGCCATAAGGGCAACGGGAATAAGGATAACATCAGAAAATCTGTGAATTTTGCGCCCTTATTGACCACTAATTCCAGCATCCGTAATGCATGATTCAGCCATACCACGCCTAAAAGGCTGGCTAAGATCAGCAGCGTAGTAAAAAAGAACTGTCGGAACAGATAGCTGTGGAAATTCATAGAGTCTTTATCCCGTTTACGAGACACGATGTTTCAAACCAAATTAACGACAAAAAATTCGGAATCGTGAACTTTTAGCATATCTCTGCTTGTTTTCCTAGTCAGCTTTATGGCGGAGACACTGTATCCGGCAAATTTCATCATTTGGATAAACTACTGGAAAAATGGCTTTATCTTACCTACATAGGAACAATCGGCCTGAGGCCGACAGTGTAACGCAGACAGGTGAAGTCATGCCAAATCGTTTAACTATTCATTTTTCACGCAAATCATTGGACACACATGTCAGGCTGGTGCTCATGCATTCAGATTCCGGCTTTGTAAATCACCTTGATGAGGCGCAAACGAACACGCTGATGAAGGTTTGTAATTCAGCAGAGTTCACCGGAAAATCGGGCCAATTTTTGCAAATGCACGCAGAAGAGGGGCCGGTTCTGGTTGCGGGCATTGGAAAAGGGCTTGATACAGGCATGTCTGCTGAAAACTGGGGTGGCCGTCTGTATGAGCAGATGAAGCACACACCTTTCAACAAGGTGCAGGTGGATGCTGACCTTCTGCCTGCGGATATATTGCTGTCTGTTCTGAACGGTGCACTGTCTGCCAGCTACTATTTTGATCAGTATTTTACCGTCAAGAAAGACGAAG
The DNA here is from genome assembly GCA_000238815.2 of SAR116 cluster alpha proteobacterium HIMB100. Taxonomy (NCBI): domain Bacteria; kingdom Pseudomonadati; phylum Pseudomonadota; class Alphaproteobacteria; order Puniceispirillales (SeqCode); species SAR116 cluster alpha proteobacterium HIMB100. Next base: position 241,959 of record AFXB01000004.1, read on the forward strand.
AAAAAATAACTGAATTTATGGTATTGACGGATAATGAAGCCAACCTGGCCAACGAATGGGAACAGCAAAAAGCACTGGTCGATGGTGTCTTCACCGCACGTGATTTGCTGTATGAACCTGCCAATATCCTGTATCCGGACGAATTTGCGAGACGCTGTACAGAGCTTGAAGTTGTTGGTCTGGATATTCGCGTCCTGAATGAGGCAGAGCTCGAAAAAATGGGTATGGGGGCTCTGCTTGGCGTAGGCCAGGGATCTCGCCGCGATTCATCAGTGGTTGTGATGAATTGGCAAGGGGGAGGCGATGAAGCGCCTGTCGCTCTAGTTGGAAAGGGCGTTTGTTTTGATACAGGTGGCATTTCGTTAAAGCCTGCTAAAGGCATGGAAGATATGAAATGGGATATGGGTGGCGCGGCAGCTGTGACCGGGGCTATGCACGCAATTGCCGGCCGAAAAGTAAAGCGAAATGTCGTTGGTGTTATTGGCCTTGTTGAAAATATGCCTGACGGAAACGCCCAGCGCCCGGGAGATGTTGTCACGTCAATGTCAGGCCAGACAATTGAAGTGATCAACACTGATGCGGAAGGCCGTTTGGTTCTGGCCGATGTGCTGACCTATATCCAGGACACCTACAAGCCTCAGGCGATTGTTGATTTGGCTACCTTGACCGGTGCGATAATTGTGTCGCTTGGAAAAGAATATGCAGGTTTGTTTGCTAATAATGACCAACTGGCACAGGCAGTGTCTGAAGCTGGTAACAAGGTGGATGAAAAATGTTGGCGCATGCCAATGGGCCAGGCTTATGATGACATGTTGAAGTCACATATCGCGGATATGAAAAATATTGGCGGTCCATATGGAGGTTCAATCACTGCCGCTTGTTTTCTGCAGCGGTTCATCAAGGATGATACACCTTGGGTGCATCTGGATATTGCTGGAAAAGCATGGTCTGATAAGGCCAAACCAACTGTACCCAAAGGCGGAACCGGTTTTGGTGTGCGCCTGTTAAACCGGGTGATTGATGACTGGACGGACATGAAGTAGATGACAGAGGGGCAACAAGACAGCCATACTTCTGATAAACATGCCTCACGGTCTTTGCAGATCGATTTCTATCATTTGCGTGACGCTGACCTTGCCACACCGCTGGCCATGCTCGCACATAAAACAGCAGCTTCAGGACATAAGCTGCTGGTTCTGGGACAGCAAGCAAGCTTTGCTGCCATTAGCGAGAAATTATGGTCTTTTCGGCCGGATAGTTTTCTTGCGCATGACAGCGATTCGGCTGATGGGCAGGAACATGCCAGCGTTTGGCTCAGCAGTGATGTTGAGGCAAATCAGATTCAGGCAAGCTTTCTTGCATTAACTTCCGGTCTTGAGCCTCCGGATATTCGGCAGTTTGATCGCATTTTCAATTTGTTTGACGGAACCAGCGAGACAGCTCTTGCTGTTGCCAGGGACAGCTGGCGTCGCTGGTCGGCCATAGAACAGGTAAGTTGTCGATATTTCTCTCAAGATGAGCAGGGCCGCTGGAGCCAAAAGAAATAAAAAGGCCTCTTACTGGTTCATTTACTCTGGCAGGCGGCGGAAAATAGCCCTTGTCATCCAGCTAGAGTTTGTTATAAGGCGGCACAGGTCAGTTATCTATTCAAAAAGGACACCATCATGGCGGTTACACGCACATTTTCGATCATTAAACCAGATGCCACACGTCGTAATCTGACAGGGGCAATCAACGCTAAAATTGAGGAAGCCGGTCTGCGTATTGTTGGCCAGAGACGAATCCACATGACGCGTGAACAGGCACAAACCTTTTACGCCGTGCATGCTGAGCGTCCATTTTATGACGATCTCGTCGCGTTCATGACTTCAGGTCCCGTTGTTGTACAGGTACTGGAAGCTGAAAATGCGGTGTCATCATATCGCGAAATTATGGGCGCAACAAACCCGGCTGATGCTGCTGACGGCACAATCAGAAAGCTGTTTGCAGAATCAATTGAAGCAAATTCTGTGCATGGGTCAGACAGCGATGAAAATGCGGCTATTGAAATTGGCCATTTTTTCACAGATGGCGATATCGTAGGCTAAGCTCCGACTGTCCGAACTCTAAAAAAAAGCGAGCGTACGTACGTACGTCGTCGTTTACTTTACGTTACGTTACGTTACGTTACG